>VAWS01000195.1 GCA_005884515.1 Actinomycetota bacterium | reverse complement strand
AGGCGCAGGTGAAGGTCGGTGGCCGCGGGAAGGCAGGCGGTGTGAAGCTCGCGCAGACGCCGGCGGAGACGGCCGAGGTCGCGAAGCAGATCATCGGCATGGACATCAAGGGTCACAAGGTGCGGCAGGTCCTGATCGAGCGCGCCGGCGACATCGCCGCCGAGTACTACGCGTCGTTCATGCTCGACCGTGGGGCGAAGGCCTACCTCGGGATGTGCAGTGCGAAGGGCGGCATGGACATCGAGCAGGTCGCTGCCGAAGAGCCCGACTACCTCGCCAAGGTGCACATCGACCCGCTGGTCGGCATCAAGCAGTTCCACCTCAACGAGATGATGTCGTTCGGCAAGATTCCGCGTGAGCACCAGAAAGCGGTCGGCGGGCTGCTCGAAAAATTGTTCCGATGCTTCGTCGGCGCCGACGCCGCGCTGGTCGAGGTGAACCCACTCGTCATGACGAGCGCCGGCGACGCGATCGCGCTCGACGCGAAGGTGTCGCTCGACGAGAACGCGCTGTACCGGCATCCGGAGTTCACCAAGCTGGTCGACAACCGCGACCTGCCGAAGCAAGAGCGCGCGGCAAAGGACCTCGGCTTGGGCAACTTCGTCGCCCTAGACGGCTACGTGGGCGTGATCGGAAACGGCGCCGGGCTCACGATGTCGACGTTGGACGTCGTCGCGGAAGCCGGCGGGAAGCCGGCCAATTTCTTGGACATCGGCGGCGGTGCCAACGCCGAGGTGATGGCCAACGCGATCGGCGTCATCCTGTCCGACCGCAAGGTGAAGAGCTTGATGGTGAACATCTTCGGCGGCATCACCCGCGGGGACGAGGTGGCCAAGGGCATCCTCGCGGCGATCGACAAGCTCGGCGACGTGAAGGTGCCGATCGTCGTTCGCCTGGACGGGACGAACGCTGAGGAAGGGCGCGCAATCCTGCAGAAGGCCAATCACCCAAAGATCGTGCCGGCGGCGACGATGCTCGACGCCGCAGCCAAAGCCGTCGAGCTGGCAAAGAAGCGGAGGGCGTCGTGAGCGTTCTGCTGGACAAGGACACGCGCGTCGTCGTTTCCGGCGTGACCGGCTCGGAAGGCACCTTCCACACGCGACGCAACATCGCATACGGCACTAACGTCGTGGCAGGCGTGACGCCGGGCAAGGGCGGGCAGCGCGCGGTCGACGACAAGGTGCCGGTGTTCGACACCGTCGCCGAAGCCGTGCAGAAGGAAGGCGCGAACGCGTCCCTGATCTTCGTGCCGGCGCGCTTCGCGGCCGATTCGATCGTCGAAGCAGTGGACGCAGGCTGCTCGCTGGTCGTGTGCATCACCGAAGGCATCCCCACGCGCGACATGGCCGAGGTGTACCCGTACGTGCGCGCGAAGGGCGTCGCGTTGATCGGTCCGAACTGCCCAGGCCTCATCTCGCCGGGTAAGGCGAACATGGGAATCATCCCAGGCGAGATCACCGGCCCTGGGCCGATCGGTCTGATCTCGCGGTCGGGGACGCTGACGTATCAGGTGATGTACGAGATGTTCTCGGGTGGGGTCGGGCAGTCGACGTGCGTCGGGATCGGCGGCGACCCGATCGTGGGCTCGAACTTCATCGACATGCTCGCGCGCTTCCAGGCCGACCCCGAGACCGATGCGATCGTGCTGATCGGTGAGATCGGCGGCGACGAGGAAGAGAAGGCGGCCGCGTACATCTCTGAACACGTCACCAAGCCCGTCACGGCGTACATCGCCGGGTTCACGGCGCCGGAAGGCAAACGGATGGGGCACGCCGGCGCGATCGTGAGCGGCTCGAAGGGAACGGCGAAGGCGAAGAAGGAGACATTCGAGTCCTTCGGCATCCGCGTTGGGACGAACCCGACAGAGACGGCCGAGCTCGCAGTGAAGTCGCTGGGCTGACGCGCGCCGCACGATAGGCTTCAGTCGTGGCAAAGCTTCGTGTCGGCGTGCTCGTTTCCGGGACGGGATCGCTCCTCCAGGCGATCCTCGAGGGCCAAGACTCCTCGTATGAGGTAGGAGTGGTGGCCTCGGACCGGCCGGGAATCCGTGCCCTCGAACGCGCCGAGAAGGCGGGTGTCCCTACGGTCGTCGTTGAGTTCCCTAAAGGCGAGGCGCGCGAGATCGCGTCCGAGAAGATCGCGCGCACGCTGCGAAACCACGAGGTAGGTCTGGGCGTTTTGGCCGGCTTTATGAAGGTCGTTACGGCGAACTTCTTCGACATCCTGGGTGTACCGGCCATGAACTCACACCCGGCTCTGCTGCCCTCGTTCCCCGGCGCGCACGGGGTGCGCGACGCGCTTGCTTGGGGCGTCAGAGTGACGGGGACGACGATCCACTTCGCGACGCCCGACCTCGACGGGGGGCCGGTGATCTTTCAGGAAGCCGTCGAGGTCCTCGCCGACGACACCGAAGAGACGCTGCACGAACGGATCAAAGTGGTCGAGCAGCGACTCTACCCCGAAGCGATCCGGTTGTTCGCGGACGGCCGGCTCAAGCTCGAAGGCCGCCGGGTTCACATCCTCCCGGCGCCCGGTTAGGGTTTGAGCATGCCCGATCTCGTGCCGGTCAAGAACGTCCTCGCCTCCGTATCCGACCGAACCGGTTTGGGCGAGTTCTGCGCCGGCCTTGCCAAGCGCGGCGCGCGCATCATCGCGACAGAC
Source organism: Actinomycetota bacterium (assembly GCA_005884515.1). GTDB lineage: Bacteria > Actinomycetota > AC-67 > AC-67 > AC-67 > AC-67. The sequence continues at coordinate 75 of VAWS01000195.1, read as the reverse complement.
TCTACGGCGCGGTTTCTTGGTGAGCACGGAGTGGCCACCACATCGGTCGCCGGCTTTACGGGATTCCCAGAGATG
>VAWS01000194.1 GCA_005884515.1 Actinomycetota bacterium | reverse complement strand
GAGCCGCTTCGACGCATCCTCGAGCACGCCGACCATCCCGATCACCGGCGTTGGATGGATCTGCGTCTCCCCGGTTTGGTTGTAGAAGCTGACGTTTCCGCCTGTCACCGGCGTGCCGAGCGCGCGACAGGCTTCGCCGATCCCTGCGACCGCCTCTGCGAACTGCCACATCACGTCGGGGTGCTCGGGGTTGCCGAAGTTCAAGCAGTTCGTGATCGCGACGGGGCGCGCGCCCGTGCACGCGACGTTGCGCGCCGCTTCGGCGACCGCGAGCTGCGCGCCCAACCGTGGATCGAGCTGACACCAGCGCCCGTTCCCGTCCGTCGATATCGCCAGCGCGCGCGGCGTGCCCTCGATCCGCAGCACCGCGGCATCGCCGCCGGGGCCTTCCAGCGTGTTGTGCTGCACGATCGAGTCGTACTGCTGATACACCCAGCGCTTCGAGCAAACGTTCGGCGAACCGAGGAGCTCGAGGAGCGCCTCGCCGAGGTCCTTTGGCGCATCCAGCGAGAGCGGATCCGACGCGCGCAATCCGTCGATCCAATCCGGTCGAGCAGCCGGCCGGTGATACGTCGGCCCTTCGTCCGCGAGCGAGCGCGCCGGCACGTCGGCCACCACCTCGCCGTGGAACGTGACGGTCAGGTTGCCTCCGTCCTTTACCCGTGCGACCGGGGTCGCCAGGACGCCCCACGTGCGGCAGATCTCCAGGGCCTGCTCGACGTCGTCGGGACGCACGATCGCGAGCATCCGTTCTTGAGACTCGCTCGTAAGGATCTCGAACGGTTCCATCCCCGCTTCCCGAAGCGGGACTGCGTCGAGATTCAGGTCGAGCCCAACCATGCCGCGCGACGCCGTCTCGCTCGTCGCGCAACACAGGCCTGCACCGCCGAGGTCCTGCAGCCCGACGAGCAAGCCGCGGCGCGCGATCTCGAGGCAGGCTTCGATAACGACCTTCTCGGTGAACGGGTCGCCGACCTGAACACTAGGCCGTTTCGCTTCCGCTTCTGCATCGAAGGGACGCGACGCCAGAACGCTGACGCCGCCGATGCCGTCGCGCCCCGTCTTCGATCCCATCAACAGCGCGACGTTTCCGGTTCCTTCTGCGCGCGCGCGCTGGACATGTGCGGCCTCGCCGATCCCGACACACATCACGTTGACGAGCGGATTGCCGCGATAGCACGGGTCGAACTTCACCTCTCCGCCGACGGTCGGGATCCCGATCGAGTTCCCGTACTGCGAGATGCCGGCAACCACTCCACCGAGCAAGTGACGCTGTGCCCATTCGTCGGGCATCCCGAAGCGCAACGGGTCCAGCAACGCGACCGGGCGCGCGCCGGCGGAGATGATGTCTCGCACGATCCCGCCGACGCCGGTGGCCGCGCCTTGCACCGGTTCGACGAACGATGGATGGTTGTGCGACTCGAGCTTGAAGACCGCGACGAGCCCGTCGCCGATGTCGATGATCCCCGCAGACTCTCCCGGTCCCATCACGATGCGCGGACCTTCGGTCGGTAGCGTCTTCAAGTAGATCTTGGAGGATTTGTACGAGCAGTGCTCCGACCACATCGCGCCGTACATCGCGAGCTCCGCAGCCGTCGGCTCGCGTCGCAACGTCTCGACGATGCGCTGATACTCCTCTTCCGTGAGTCCGAGGGCGGCAGCTTGAGCGACGGTCACTCGATCAGGCGCGGACCGCGCGCTTCAGCAAGCCGCCGATGACGGCCGCTCCGTCTGCGCTGTGGAATCCGACGGATGCATCGACGGCGTGCTCGGGGTGGGGCATCATCCCGAGCACATTCCCCGCCTCGTTACACACGCCGGCGATCCCGCCGGTAGCGCCGTTGGGGTTGGCGTCATCCGTCGAGCGGCCCTGCGCGTCGCAGTAACGGAACACGACCTGCCCTTCCGCCCCGAGCAGCCTGAGCAGCTCGGCGCCCGCCACGTAGCGCCCGTCGCCGTGCTTCACGGGGATGACGAGGACCTCCCCTTCGCCGGCGTCGACGAGCGAGGAGATCGACCGCTCCACACGGATGGGCTGTGGCCGGCATACGAATTTCAAGCCCTCGTTCCGCACGAGCGCGCCGGGCAAGAGACCCGCCTCGCAAAGGATCTGGAAGCCGTTGCAGATCCCCAGCACCGGACCGCCCGAGCGCGCGAAGTCCACGACGGCCGGCATCACCTTGGCGAAGCGCGCGATCGCGCCGCAGCGGAGGTAGTCACCATAGGAGAAACCGCCGGGCAGAACGACCGCGTCGACGTCCCCGAGCGAGCTCGCGCCGTGCCAGACGAGCTGCGCTTCACCGCCCAGGTGCCGGACGGCCCAGACCGCGTCGAGCTCGTCGTTCGACCCCGGGAATTGGATTACTCCGACGTTCATGCCTGCTCCAGGATAACCGTCAACGCGTATACCCCGCCGACACCAACAGCGCGATTGCGCGCGCCGCGGGGAGGTCGGTCAGCGTGCGCGCGTCGTTGCACCAGCGCGGCCATTTCGACACGTCCATCAGCTCTCGGCACGCGGCGACTTCGGCGCGGCGGGCGCCCAGCTCTTGCTCGGCAGTAACCGCCTCACCGGCATGAGCGAGATGCCACCCTTCATGGACGATAACCGGCGCGACCTGTTCGACCGGCAAGTTCGACTCCGAGAACTTCAGGTTGAGCCAGACCGTCCTCGTCGCGAGGTCGGCCGTCGACTCCACGCCGGCGAGCTGAAACCCTGCGAACCGGATCGTCGAGTTGCCCAAGCCTTTGATCGCGATCGTCAGGTCGGCGGGCACGCCCCCGCGCGACAGCCGGCACAGATCCACCAAGGCTTGTCGAAGCCGGACGGCCCCGGCGGGGCCGACCTTCAGCACCGTCGTCGAGAAAGCGGCGCAGGCCGGAGGCAGGGGCGCCTGGGGCGAGGGCACCGGCGCCGGAGCGAGCTTCCCGACGTTGTGGGTCAACGCGCCTCGGGGAGGCGGACGGCGCTCCTGAACCGGAACCGTGGAGAACTCGGGCGGATGGATGATGAAGACGAGCGCCGCGGCCACGGCGACCACGCCGGCAACGAGGAACAACACCAGCAACGGGCGCGGCATCGCATCGATGAACCGAAGCTTGCTGTGATCGCTCTTCGGAGGTGGAGCCTCGTCCATCTAGGTTTCGATGCGGTAGG
>VAWS01000055.1 GCA_005884515.1 Actinomycetota bacterium | reverse complement strand
CGCTCGCGGAAGAGCTCACGTCGGACGAGCCCGAAAGCGTTGAGGAGCTCTTGCGGCGAGCGACCGAAGTCGTTTCCCACTTCACCCATCACGCCGCGGCGGTGCTGTCACGGCGCGCGCGACCCAGCACGCTGCGGCGTCTCGAGCTGTTCCCCGTCGGCTCGCGGATGGCGATGCTCGTCCTGATCGCCGAGAACGGGCGGGTCGAGCAGCGCATGTTGCCGCTGGACGGGTCGCTCGCCGAAAAAGATGTTGACGCACTGGGGGCGCGCCTTGCCGCCGAGCTGCACGGTGTTGCGCTCGAGGAAGCGCAGCGCCGCCTTGCCGCGATCGCACCGTCCGATGCGGGCGAGCGGCAGCTGCTCGACGACATCGCAGGCGGTTTCCAGTCGCTGCTGGATTCTGAAGATCACATCTTCGTCGGGGGCGTCGCGAATCTCGCCGGCGAGCAAGCCTTCGAACGCGACACCCTTTCGCGCTTGTACGAGACGTTGGAACATCAGAAAGAGATGCTGCAGTTGCTCGCGTCGACGCTGGATCCTCCCGTCAGCGTTCGGATCGGTTCCGAGCACGACAGCCAAGACCTTCATTCGGTGTCGGTCGTCGTCGCAGGCTTCAGCCCCGGCGCGAACGGGCTCGGCTCGGTCGGCATCATCGGACCGACGCGGATGGACTACGAGCGTGTCATCGCGACCGCAAACGCCGTCGCGCGCATGCTCGAGGCAACGCTCGGCGTCCCCGACGCGTCGTGAGCCGGGTCATGCCCGACTACTACGCGATCCTGGGCATCACGCGCGGCGCGAGCGCCGAGGAGATCAAGCGCGCGTACCGGAAGTTGGCGCGCGAGTCACACCCCGACGCGAACCCAGCCGATCCGCACGCCGAGGAGCGGTTCAAGCAGATCGGGGAGGCGTACGAGGTCCTATCCGACCCTGCGAAGCGGCAGCAGTACGACACATTCGGCGATGTGAATGCGACCGGCGGCTTCGGCGGCTTCGGAGATATCGGCGACATCATGGACGCGTTCTTCGGCGGGTCGCCGTTCGGGCGCGCGCGCACGAGAACGCGTACCGCTGCGGTGCCCGGGCAAGACGTCGGAACGTCCGTCGTTCTGACGTTCGAGCAGGCGGTGTTCGGCACGTCGACCGACGTGGCCCTTCAGGTCCAAGCACGCTGCGAGCGCTGCAACGGTGATGGGTGCGAGCCGGGGACGTTTCGCACCCGATGCAGCAACTGCGCCGGATTGGGCGAGATCCGCTCGAGCAGGAACACGATCCTCGGCACTGTGATGACGTCGCGCCCGTGCCCCGTGTGTGACGGCGTCGGCGAAGCGCCGGCCGTGCCGTGCGTCGAGTGTCATGGGGCAGGGCGGTCCTTGCGCAAGCGCACCGTCCCCGTCGAGATCCCCGCCGGGGTCGACGACGGCACCACGCTGCGGATGCGCGGGAACGGTGAGGCCGGCGTTCGCGGTGGTGCAGACGGCGACCTCTTCATCCGCATCAACGTGAAACCACACGAGTTCTTCGCGCGCAGGGGCGACGACCTTGAATGTGAGCTCAACGTTCCACTCACGCAAGCCGTTCTCGGGGCAGAGATCCCGGTGCAAACGCTCGACGGAACCGAAACCGTGAAGCTGTCGGCCGGCACGCAGCACGGAACGGTCGTGAAGCTTCGCGGACATGGCGTTCCCCGTTTGGACGGCAGGGGACGCGGCGATCTTCTGGTACACGTGACCGTCGACGTCCCCTCCCACATCAAAGGTGAGGAGCGCGAGCTGTTCGAGCGGCTCGCCGACCTTCGCGGTGAAGCGGTAGCCGGTGAGCAGAAGGGGATCTTCCGCCGGTTGCGCGACAGCTTCCTGGGCGAGTGACCGCCGCGCACTTCTTCTGCGACGACGTCGCAGGTGACACCGTTCGCATCACGGGAGACGACGCGCACCACGCAGCACGAGCGCTGCGCATCCGCGTGGGCGAAGAGATCACCGTGTCGGACGGTCGCGGAACGGTGGTGCGCGCGCGTGTGGCCGACGTCTCTCCTTCGGCGGTCGTCGCCGGCGTCATTGCCCGCACGGCCGTCGAGCGGCCTTCTCCCTCGGTCGTCGTGTTCCCGGCGATGCCGAAGAGCGGCAAGCTCGAAACGGTCGTCCAGAAGCTAACCGAGTTGGGCGTCGACGAGATCAGGCCATGGTTCGCTGCGCGAAGCGTCGTCCGGTGGGACGCAGACAAGGCGGCAACTCGCCTCCGGCGCTTGCGCGCGATCGCGCGCGAGGCAGCGATGCAGTGTCGCCGCTCGTGGCTGCCGACGATCGGCGAGCCGGGGCCGCTCGAAAAGCTTCCGGAAACTACGATCGTCCTCGACGAGAGCGGACCCACGGGACTGACGGCCTCTCTGCCGTCGGTTGCCCCCCTGGTCGTGGGGGTCGTGGTCGGTCCGGAGGGCGGGCTCGAGCCTGAAGAGGTGGCCGGGTTGGTCGCCCGCGGTGTGTGCGCTGTGTCCCTCGGGCCCGCGATCCTGCGAACGGAAACCGCGTCGATCATAGGGCCGGCGCTCGTGCTCGCCCGCTATGAACGACTTGGGTAAAAGGCCCGAGATCTTCGTCGTAGCGCTGGGTGGCCGGCCATCCCATCCCGAATCGGGCATAGCGATAAAAACGCGAGTCCGCTGGGTGATTGCGGGACGCTCTGGGTGGGTGTTACTGTCCCATTTGCCTGCGGGCGATGATGCCCGGAGCAAGGGGCCGGCGGGGGCACCCTCGAGGGGGAACGATGAACTCCGATTACGCCGCACGCGTTGGCGAGCGGCTTCGTAGCATCCGTCTTCAGAAGGGGCTCTCCCTTCACGACGTGGAAGAGGCTTCGTCCAAGGAGTTCAAGGCTTCGGTGCTCGGAGCGTACGAACGGGGCGAAAGGAGCATCTCGGTCCCACGGTTGCAGCGACTCGCGCAGTTCTACAGCGTGCCCGTCGATCGTTTGCTCCCGCAGCCGGACGCGGCAGTGATCACGCTCGAGCCTTCGCGCGAGGGCGATCGCGGGATGCGCATCGATCTCACAAAGCTTGACTCGGTGCACGCGCCGGAAGCTTCCGTTCTCGGTCGTTACGTGAACATGATCCAGATGGCGCGCGGAGACTTCAACGGCAAGATCCTGACCGTGAGAGCCGACGACGTGCGCGCGCTCGCGGCAGTGCTGGACACGACGCCGGACGTCCTGTCGACGCGACTCGAAGAGCTCGGGTTGCGCGCGCATCAGTTCGCCTAAGACGTACCGTTCGCGATGCCCGACGACTGTTTGTTCTGCAAGATCGTCGCGGGAGAGATCCCGAACACGCCGGTTCTCGATCGTGAGAACGTCTACGCATTCCGAGACATCGCGCCTGCAGCTCCCGTTCATGTCTTGGTTATTCCGAAGCGGCACATCGGAGACGTTCGCGACCTCCAAGCCGCCGACGGGGACCTTTTGATCGAGATGTTCCAAGTGGCCAACGAGATCGCGGCGTCCGAGGGGATCGCAGAGACGGGGTACCGGGTGATCTTCAACGTGGGTCGTGACGCAGGGCAAACGGTCTTCCACCTGCACATGCACCTCGTCGGAGGGAAGCCCCTTGGCGCTGTCGGCCCCGGATGAGGTCTCGGAAGCGGCCGGGGCGCCCGATATACTCGGAGAGGCACGGCTCCATTCGCGGAGCCCTCGACTGCGCAGGATGAAGGCAGGGACGACCAACCCGGTGGCCCAAAGCACGACCGAAGTGAAGATCCTGGTTCCAGGGCGCCACGACATGGTGAGCCTGCTCGGACAGCGGGATGAGCTCCTGAAGCTGATCGAGTCTTCGTTCTCGACGTCCATATTCGTTCGAGGGAACGAGATTACGATCGCAGGCGAGCGATCGGAAGCGGAGCGTGTCGCGTATCTGTTCGAAGAGCTGCTTGCGCTCCTCGACGCCGAACATTCCCTTACGACCGAAAGTCTGGAGAAGACGATCGACATGATCAAGACGAGCGAGCAGCGGCCGAGCGATGTGTTCTCGGATACCGCGCTCGTTCATCGAGGCAAAGCGATCCGCCCCAAGACGGGCGGACAGAAGCGATACGTCGACGCGATCAGGAAAGCGACGATCACGTTCGGGATCGGACCCGCCGGAACCGGGAAGACATACCTCGCCGTTGCGATGGCCGTGCGCGCGCTGCTCGCCAAAGAGGTCGCGCGCGTGATCCTCACCCGGCCCGCGGTCGAAGCAGGCGAGCGGCTCGGTTACTTGCCGGGGACGCTCGCGGAGAAGATCGACCCGTACATGCGTCCGCTGTACGACGCGTTGATGGACATGATGGACGCCGACAAGATGGCCGCCATGATCCAACGCGGGACGATCGAAGTATCGCCGCTCGCGTACATGCGCGGCCGCACGCTGAACGACTCTTTCATCATCTTGGACGAAGCGCAGAACACGACGCCCGAACAGATGAAGATGTTCCTCACACGTCTGGGCTTCGGCTCGAAGGTCGTCGTTACCGGTGACGTGACGCAGATCGACTTGCCCGCCGGCCAGTACTCGGGTTTGAACGCGGCGCGCGAGATCCTCACCGACATCGATGGGGTGTCGTTCATCTTTCTCGACTCGCGCGACGTGGTGCGCCACAAGATCGTCCAAGAGATCGTCGAGGCCTACCGTCGCTTCGACGAGAGCCGATGAACGAGGGGCCCATCGGAGCCGGCGAACAGGATCCCGGAGGGGATCGCTTCACCATCTCGTTCGATGACGAGCAGCATGTCCCCGTCGACGTGCCGTCGCTCCTGCGTGTCGCACGCCGGGCGCTTGAGATGCTGTCCGTCCCCGACGGCGCGGCGCTCGCTGTGACGTTCGTCGAGCCGTCTCGGATGGCCGAGCTTAAGGAAGGTGCATTGGGTGAGCGCGCGCCCACCGATGTGCTCGCGTTCCCGATGGACGACGTCGACGACCCGATGCCCGGCCAGGTCGTTGTTGGGGATGTCGTCATCTGCCCTGAGGTTGCCGAGGAGCAAGCGCGCGCTGCAGCACACTCACCGGGCGACGAGCTCTCGCTGCTGCTCGTTCACGGGATCCTGCACTGCCTGGGCCGCGATCACGCGACGCCGGAGGACGAAAGAGCGATGTTCGCCGAGCAGGCGGAGATCCTCGCGGCGGCCGGAGCGGCGCTATGACCGGAGGCGATCTCGGGCTTGTTCTCGGCATCCTTGGTCTGATCGTCGTCGCGGCCTTCCTCGCGATGAGCGAGACGGCGCTGGTGCGCGTGAGCCGGATCAAGGTCTTGCAGATGGTCGACGAGAGCCGGAAGGGCGCGGAGCGTCTCGCGAAGCTGCTCGAAGATCCGCCGCGGTTCTTGAACGTCGTCCTGTTCCTCTTGCTCGTCGTGCAGCTCGCAGGCGCGTCGCTTGCCACCTTGCTCGCGAACCACATCACTCACAACTACGGATGGATCATCTCGACGTTCGGGATGACGTTCCTCATCTTCGTCTTCGCGGAGGCTGCGCCGAAGACCTATGCGGTCCAACATCCGGAGCGTGTCGCGGTCCGCGTCGCACCGTTCGTCGATGCCCTGACACGGGTGCCCGGGCTTCAGAGCTTGTTGCGTGCCTTGGTTGTCATCGCGAACGTCGTGACGCCCGGCGAAGGGATCAAGCGCGGGCCGTTCGTGACCGAAGCCGAGATCCGCACGATGGCGGAGGTTGCGGCGGAAGAGGACGCGATCGAAGAAGAAGAGAAAGAGATGATCCACTCGATCTTCGAGTTCGGCGACACGGTGGTCCGCGAAGTCATGGTTCCCCGGCCGGACATCGTGGGTGTCAGCATCGACACGCCGCTCGACGACGTCCTGGAATCGATGCTCGAAAAGGGCTTCTCGCGCATGCCCGTCTGGGACGACGACGACGTGAACAAGATCCTGGGCCTCGTCTACGCGAAGGACGTGATGCGCCGGCTGCACAAGGGGCGCACCGCGCGCAACGGCAGGGGCCGCGAGTCGAAGAAGCTGAAGGATCTGTTGCGAAAAGCGATGTTCGTGCCGGAGTCGAAGAAAGTGTCGGACCTGCTGCGCGAGATGCAAGCGAAGCGGACACACATGGCGATCGTGGTCGACGAGTACGGCGACACCGACGGTCTCGTGACGCTCGAGGACCTGCTTGAAGAGATCGTGGGGGAGATTGAAGACGAATACGACCGTGACGAGCCGCAGGTGAAGCCGATCGACGACAACACGTTCCTCGTCAACGGGCGGCTGCCGATTGACGAGCTTTCGGAGCTGCTCGAGGTCGACCTCCCCGATGAAGAGTGGGACACGGTCGGCGGGTTGGTCGCAGGGCTGCTCGGACAGGTGCCGAAGCGCGGCCAAGAGGTTTCGTTCCAAGGGCTGACGCTTCGCGCCGAGCGCGTGCAGGGCCGCCGGATCGCCCAAGTGCTTATCCGAAGGGGCGCCGACGCATCGGGCGACGGCGCGCGCACCTGATGGGCGAGCAGCCCTACCGCTCGGGCTTCGTCTCGCTGATCGGCCGCCCCAACGTGGGGAAGTCGACGTTGCTTAACGCGTTCATCGGCCGGAAGGTGGCCATCACCTCACGGAAGCCGCAGACCACACGCAACGCGATCCGCGGTGTGCTCACCGGCGACGAGTGGCAGATCGTCTTCATCGACACGCCCGGACTGCACAAACCGAAGACCCTGCTCGGCGAGCGACTGAACGACGTCGTACATCACACGCTGCGCGAGGTCGACGCGATCGTGTTCATGCTCGACGCGACGCAGCCCGTGGGAGGCGGAGACGAGTTCGTCGCGCGCGCGGTGTTGAACACGCACACGCCGGCCATCTGCGTGGTCAACAAGATGGACGCCGCGCGCAACGAGCAGCTCGTCCCGCAGCTGGAGGCAGCGCAGGAACTGGGCGACTGGAAAGAGATCATCCCCGTGTCTGCCTCCCGTGGGACCAACGTCGACCGCTTGCAACAACTATTGGTCGAGCAGCTTCCCGAGGGCCCGCAGTACTACCCCGACGGGATGGTCACCGATCAGCCGCGTGATGTTCTCCTCGCAGAGATCGTCCGCGAGAAGGCGCTACAGCTGACGCGCCAAGAGATCCCGCACTCGATCGCCGTTCGGACAGAGGAGGTGATCGACCGCGACGACGAGATCCTCGAGATCCACGCGACGGTCTTCGTCGAGCGTGAATCGCAGAAGGGCATCGTCATCGGGAAGGGCGGAGCGATGCTGAAGGAGATCGGCACGCGCGCGCGCCAAGACCTCGAGTGGCTGCTCGGTCAGAAGGTGTTCCTGGTCCTGCAGGTGAAGGTCCAGAAGGACTGGCAGCGGGATCCGCGCGCGCTGCAGCGCCTCGGCTACTAGCTCCCTCTCGTCGCTTTCCGGACGACGTCCTTCGTGAGGTCGATCACCTTGTCGGCCACCGCGGCCGTGGCGCCAGCGATGACGTTGAGCGGCGGCGTGTCGGGCGCGCGCGGGTGCGGCCGCGTCGGCACGAACTTCTTCGCTTCCTTCATCGCGTCGCCGATCTCTTGGAGTCGCCTGCGGCCGAGCAGCTGCCGCAGGGTGGGGAAGAGGTCTTGCTCTTCTTCCTCGATGTGATGACGGACCAGCTCCGTCAGTACCTTGACCTTGGCGTCGAAGCGCTCGTCTTCGGGCCGCATGCCGTGAAGCTCCGACAGCGTCCACTTCATGATGTGGTGCTCCTCGAGGTCCTCCAGGACCATCGAATCGTCCTCGAGCACCTCGCGCGCGGCCGGGTAGAAGATCTGCTCCTCGATGCCGCTGTGGACGGACAGCTCCTCGACGATCTTGTCGGCGATCTCTTTCTTGGTCTTCGAAGCGTTCGGGCCGAGCCCTTCGAACCGCTTGAATAGTTGTTGGACCTTCTTGTGATCCTCTTTGAGCAAGACGATGGCGTCCGTCGCCATGGTGACCTCCCCAGATCGGTGTTCGCTTGAGGATGTACCCGGTCGCCGAGTGAGGGAAACGAGGCACGAACAGCGCGTAAGATTCCTCCAGCATGCCGCTCTACAAAGAACAAGGGATCGTCCTTCGGACGATGAAGCTCGGCGAAGCCGACCGGATCGTGACCGTCCTGACGCAGGGGACCGGCAAGATCCGGGCGGTCGCCAAGGGCATCAGGAAGACGCGCTCGAAGTTCGGCGCGCGCCTCGACCCGTTCACGCATGTCGACCTGCTGCTGTACAAAGGGCGCGAGCTCGACATCGTCACCCAGGCCGACATCATCACGTCGTTCCGCGAGCTGCGCGGTGACTACAACCGCTTCACCGCCGGCGAGATGATCCTGGAAGGGGCCGACCGCGTGATCGAAGATCGCGAACCCAACACCCGCATGTTTATGCTCTTGCTGACGTCCCTCCGCAGGCTGATCGACCCGTCGTCCGACGCCGGGGCCGTCGCGGACTCCTACCTGTTGCGGATGACGTCCTTGGCCGGCTTCCGTCCGGCGCTGACCGCGTGCGCGGAGTGCGGCAAGCCCGACGTCGCGCGCTTCTCGATCCAGCAGGGCGGGATGGTGTGCGACAACTGCCGCACCGGCGGCACGATCCGCGTCGCCGAAGGGACGGTGCCGTACCTCACGGCGCTGTTGGACGGCGAGCCGGACCTCGCCGATGGGGGCGCGCGCGCGGAGGGCTCCAGCTTGGTGCGCGCGTACCTCGAGTACCACTTGAACCGCCCGTTGCGCGCGTGGGCGTACGTCCCGCGCTGATGCCGCGCGCCGCTTCAATAGAGGTTCCTGCGCACGTCGCGATCGTGATGGACGGGAACGGCCGGTGGGCGACCCAGCGCGGCCTGCCGCGCACCGACGGGCACCGGGCCGGTGAAGAAGCCGTCGGTCGCGCGGTGCACGCGGCGGTCGACATCGGCATCAAGTACCTGACGCTGTACGCGTTCTCGACAGAGAACTGGCGGCGCCCGAAGTCGGAAGTGCGGTTCCTGCTGAACGACACCGAGCGCTTCGTCGAGAACCGGCGCGCGGAGTTCCACGCGATGGGCGTGCGCATGAGCTGGATCGGGCGCCGCGACTGGCGCGTGCCGAAGCGCATCACGCGGACGATCGACGAGACGATCGAGCTGACGAAGGACAACCCGGGGATGACCCTGACGATCGCGTTCAACTACGGGGGCCGGGCCGAGCTGGTCGACGCCGCGCGCGCGATCGCGTCCGACGCGAAGCGGGGCCGCATCGATCCCGCCCGCATCGACGAGCGGACGATCCATCGCGCGCTCTACGACCCTGCGCTGCCCGACGTGGACCTGTTCCTGCGCACCGGGGGAGAGCACCGCGTTTCGAATTACCTGCTGTGGCAGGCGAGCTACGCGGAGCTCGTGTTCCTTGACGTCCTGTGGCCGGACTTCGACGAGCAACATCTGCGCGCGGCTGTCGACGAGTTCAATTCGCGCAGGCGGCGATTCGGCAAGGTCTGACTACACCATCTGCAGTATCGCTACCTCCAGAGGATTACCCCAGCGGTGACCATGAA
>VAWS01000210.1 GCA_005884515.1 Actinomycetota bacterium | reverse complement strand
GGCCCCCAAGGGGCTGGGGGAACGGGGGCTCGCCGTCGCTGTGGTTGATCGCTTGGTAACGAAGAGATGCTTAGGCTTCGCCGCGCTTTTCGAGCACGCGAGTCAGTGCCTGGATCACCGCAGGGTCGTACTCGTACGCCATGCCCAGGTGCAGCCGCTCGAGCACATCCCAGGTGCTGAGGCCCAGCGTCGCGCCCGGCCGCGTCATGTCGTCGAAGGCGCTGCAGACCTTGATGATCTTCGCACCCAATGCCAGCTCCGGGTTCGCGTCTTCGCCGCGGCGACGGTAAGGCTCGTTCTGTCGCTCGATCATGTCGGCCACACGAGGGAAGTGGCCGGTTTCGCGGACGATGCCGGCGCCGGTCAACGCAAGCTCCAGCTTCGACGCGTCTTGCGCGTCTTGCGGGTCGGGGATGCTCACGCGGCCGATGTCGTGCAGCAGCGCCGCGTACTCGATCTCATCGATCTCTTGCTGGCTGACACCCAGCTCGGCCGCGATCTCTTTCGCTAGCTGCGCGACTCGGCGCGAGTGGCCCGGCTGTGTGTAGCCGGCCATCTCGGGAACGCGGCTGAGGGCGCCGATCGTCTGCAGGTACGTCTTGCGGATGGACGCGAACTGGCGGAAGGCGAACTGCGTCGCGGCCAGGGGAGCGAGGAACAGCGGGAAAGCCCACTCCTTCAGCGGCGGGTACGCAATCGCAAGAAGGGCGCCGACCGACAAGATCGACAGGTGCAGGGCGCCGGTCGAACGGATCTGATCCCTGAAGACAGGCAGAACCGGAACGCGGTTGCGCTCAACCTGACGGTAGGCGTTCAACGTTGTCTCGATAAGAACTACGACGAGAAGCATTGCGAGCAGTCCAAAGATCGATAGGTCGGTGAAGTGGTCGAAGGGTTTGCCCACAACGTACGTTGCGCTGCAACCGGTGGACCCCTTGTGCGCACACGTGTCGAATATGAACGCGACACTTTTGTGTCCCATGCGAATGTAGTTCCCGCTCTGATCGACGATGGTCTCGCCAACTCGGTTCGACAGGGCTGCGAACGCTTGATAGACGGCGGCACCTCCAGCCAATGCGATGAAGTGCGTCGCGGAGTCGATGAGCTGGAGATCCTTCTTCATCGACATGCGCATGCCGGTCGCGATCAGCACACCGACTGCGAACATGGTGAGGATCTCGGGCATCGATTGATGCGATGCCACGGGGAGAATCGGACCGAGGAGCGCGAAACCGAGCGCCGGCGCGATGCCAAGCGAGAACTGCCTGTCGTTCGGGAGGGTGACCTCGAACATCTCGCTCGCGGCGACCAAGAGCGCGAACGCACCGAAGATCTTCAGCTCGCTCGCGTCGTGCACGACATCGCTTATGGCGAACAGGGCGGCGGCGATACCGAGGGCTGCGAGAGCCCCGCCACCGATCAAGCGGTCGCTAGACAGTAGCGGCTTGCGACCCATCGCCTGGTTCCTTGTCCATCTCGGTCGGCCCCTTGAGCTCCATCGGTTCATGTTCAGGCTCTTCTCGCCCGACGGGTTGCCAGCCGTTGCGGGCGACGGCCTTCTCCAATGCATCCAAGGAAGCCTTGTCGAACTGCGTCCCCGCACAGCGGCGGAGCTCCGCAAAGGCTTCCTCTATTGTTTTCGCCACCCGATAGACCCGAGTTGAGGTCATGGAGTCGAATGCGTCACAGACCATGATCAACCGGGCGAACAGGGGGATCTGGTCTCCGACCAGGCCGTCCGGGTAACCGTGACCATCCATCCTCTCGTGGTGGTGCCTCACCCCGTCGATCGCCTCCTGGAGCAGGTCGATCTCGCTGACGATCTCGACCCCCAGGACGGGGTGGTCCTTCATGTGCTCGAATTCCTCGGGGGTGAGCTTCCCCGGCTTCTTGAGCACCTTGTTCCACACGCCGAGCTTGCCGATGTCGTGCATGAGCGCGGAGTAACGGATTGCGCGGCAACGCTCCTCCGAGAGGCCATATGCGCGCGCGCTCATCTCGGCGAGCTGTGAGACGCGTTGCGCGTGGCCACGCGTGTAGGGGTCCTTCGCCTCGATGGCAGCGACGAGACCCTTTACGGTTTCGTCGTATGCGCCTTGCATCGTGAACGCTGCTTGGAACGCACGACGCGCGACGAGCAAGGGCATTAAGACAAACAAGATGGAGCCCCATCCAACCACAATCTTCAGGACTCCTATGAGTAGGCCGAGCAGCGCGAATGCTGTGTAGTTGCCAATGAGGTCTGAGTAGCCTCTACGCCAAACCGAGACGAAGTTTCGCTTCTCGCTAATGGCGATTGCCTCGGAAACCAAGCTTGTGTTAACGAAGAAATTCGTGATTGTTGCTGCCAGCAAAGGAACAAACGCGTGGCGAAGCAGTTGTTCCGGCTCGCCGATCAAGCGGGCGCCGACATGACCGCCCATCCACACATAAACAAGTCCTCCTAGAGCGGCCGTGAGCATCAACTGCGACGCGTTGAAGACATTTCTTATTGCCGGCCGATGGAAGGTCTCCCGAATGCTAAGCGTCGCAAAAACTGTCGCAACAGCGGCCTCGCCAGGACCACTGGCGATGAGGGCGGCAATAGTGATGACGAAGCTGACGTCGTAGAGGCCGCCCTCTGTCAAAGAAAAGGGAAACTGGGCTGCGCTAAAAGCTAAGAGCCCGAATCCGATTGTGGACCACCATGAGAAGTGGTGAGACTCTCTAATTGCTAGGTACAGAGCAGCACAAGCTGCGACGGAGCAAACTGCCACAAAGGATCGGACTCTCGTCGCCGAATCCCTCAACGAACGCCTCCGCTTGTTCTGCGACATAAGCGAGTGAGACCGGGAGTGTTCTGTTGACTGACGATTACCACCGTGCATGGGCCCCGGCTGCGAGGAACATCGCTGCCAGGGTCGCAAGAACCGCGAACACGCGCTTCATTGTGGGCGTCAACCCCTTTTTGGAATTTCCCCCGATTCGCTAAGAAGAGGGATCAATCCGCTTCGCTAGGGTTGCGGTCCGCCCGGCCTCACTCGCTTATGCAGTTATCAAGGGCGCTGAGGAGACAATCACATCGCCAGCATCGGCGAGATTGCCCTCCAGTTTCGGCCCTAATCGTCTCTTCGTAAACCCGCCAAATGTCCCCACCCGGATCCGCGGTCACGAAGACCCAGGGCTCCTGAAGCCAAACTCCCCCTGAGACCCTCGAGATATTTCGAGAGACTGGTCAGGGGGAGCGTCTTGGCCCACCGCCTTTCGGTGATGGAAGCACGGTCAGGATGGCATCAAGCAACAGTAATTGTCAATGGCCCCTTTCGTAACTCCCTCCCGAGCCAGGGAGC
>VAWS01000204.1 GCA_005884515.1 Actinomycetota bacterium | reverse complement strand
AAGTTCTTCACCGCGATCGAGAACCACTTCAAGGCGCTCGACGGGGTCACCGTCGAAGAGGACCGCTGGAAAGGCGTGCTCGCACACGACGAAGACGTGTCGAAAGAGCTGGTCGCGCGCGCGGACGTGATCGTGTGCGAATGGTGTGCAGGCAACGCGGTTTGGTACAGCAATCACGTCAAGCCCGGCCAGCGGCTGCTCGTTCGCTTCCATCGGTTCGAGTTCGACACGCCGTACCCGGAGGACGTGCGGTTCGACGCGGTCGACACGATGATCTTCGTCGGCCCGCGCTACCGGCAGGAGGCGCTGGCGAAATTCGGCTGGCAAGCGGATCGCTCGACCGTGATCCCGAACTGGGTCGACACCGTTTCGCTCGACCGTCCGAAGATGCCCGGCGCGCCCTTCACGCTTGGGCTCCTTGGTTGGGTGCCGATGCGCAAGAGGCTGGACAGGGCGCTCGACATCTTGGAGCTGCTGCGGATCGACGACCCACGCTTCCGGCTGGTCGTGAAAGGCCTCACCCCGTGGGACTACGTCTGGGTGGCGAAACGGCCGCGCGAACGCGACTACTACGACGCGCTCGGCGACCGCATCCGCTCGTCCCCGCTGCTGCGCAACTCGGTTTCATTCGAGCCGCTCGGCCCGGACGTCGGGTCGTGGATGCGGAAGGTCGGGTGGGTCTTGTCGGTGTCCGAGGACGAGTCGTTCCACCTGGCGCCGGCAGAAGGGATGGCGTCGCGATCGGTCCCGGTGATCCTTCCGTGGCCGGGCTCGGACGACATGTACCCCGCCGAGTGGATACACCCGACGGTGTTCGATGCAGCGCGCGCGATCCGCACGGGCGTGCTCGAAGGAAGCTGGCGCGAGCAGGGCGCGCGCGCCCGCGACTACATCCAGCGGTACGCGGTCGAGGTGGCGCTGCCGATGTGGGACACGGTCGTGCTGGAAGGCTCGCGCGCGCCCAGTGTTAGCCGCCGCTGATCACGCCGGGATTCGGCGTCGCCGGCTTCGCTTCGAGGACCGGCAGGTTGCGGCTTGCGAGGTACTTGTTAACGACGTCGAGGGGTTCACCGATCGTCTGAACGTGGCCCTTGTCGAGCCACATCACGCGCTGACACATCTCGACGATGACGTCCATGTTGTGCTGGACCATGATCACGGTCGCACCCCGCATGAAGAGCTCGCGCATCTTCTCGGCGCAGCGCTGACGGAACGCAGCGTCGCCGACGACGAGCACCTCGTCGACGACCAGGATCTCCGGATCGACGTGGACGGCGACCGAGAACCCCAGGCGCGCGCGCATGCCGCTCGAATACGTCCGGACCGGCTCATGGATGAACTGGCCGAGGTCGGCGAAGTCGATGATCTGCTGACGTTTCCGTTCGATCTCTTGCTTGGTCAGCCCCAGGATGATGCCGTTGTAATAGATGTTGTCCATGCCGCTCAGCTCTTGGCGGAAGCCCGCGCCGAGGGTGATCAGCGAGGAGATCTTGCCTCGGATCTCGAGCTCGCCCTCATCCGGGAAGTAGATGCGTGCGAGCGCGCGCAACAAGGTCGATTTGCCCGACCCGTTTGCGCCGATGATGCCGAACACCTGCCCCTGCGGGATGTCCACCGTGATATTTCGAACGGCCCAGAACTCTCGGCGGGCGGGCTTGCGCTTGAGGAAGCGAACCATCCCGGAGTGCACCGTGGGATTCTCCGCGCCGCGAAGGTAGAACTTGATGCCGAGGTCTTTGGCTCGGATTGCGGGATAGCGCGCGCTCATATCTCTTTCCCGAACTGGGTTTCCTTACGGGTGAAATACCAGGCGCCGATGAGGAGCATGAAACAGCCGAGGATCAAGGTCCAGATCAGCGACGGATGCGGCGCGCCGGCGTAGTAGTGCGGGACCGAGGCGCACTTCGGGCACAGCTTGCTCGGCGTGAACCCCGCGAGCCTGAAGATGCGCCGGTAGGACTCGAACAGTCCGGTGAGGGGGTTCAGCTCCATGATGAACTTCACCGTTCCGTTCGAGAAACGGGTGAGCTCGTACAGCGCCGGTGACAGGTAGAACCACAAGCGGATGATGTTCCCCATGAGGTTCGGCAGGTTCCGGTAGCGGAGGCCCCACACGGCCATCGGGTACGCGGCGCCGAGGTTGAAGATCAGCTGCACGGCGACGATCACCGGAAGCCAGATCAGGTTCGGTGTCGGGCCGACGCCGAGGAACAGCATGAAGATCGGAACGATGCAGAGCCCGACACCGAAGTGGGCGAGCCCGATCATCGTCTCGGTGATCGGTAAGAGCGCGCGCGGGAAGTAGATGTCGGTCACCAAGCTCGCATTCCCGCGCACGGTGTTCATCGATTGGATCACCGATTGCTGGAACCACTTGAACGAGAGCAGCGAGATGAGCACGACCAAGATGTAGACGTGGTCCTGGCGCTTCGTCAGGACGGCGACCAGCACGTAGTACACGGCGGCCAGGGAGAGCGGTTCGGCCAGCCACCACGCGAAGCCGACGACGTTCAGCTCGTACTGGCTCTTGAGCTGCCGTCCGGCGAGCACCCGCACCAGCCCGCGCCGGTGCCACATCTCCTTGATGTACTCGCGGAAGCCGACGATCTTGCGCGCGTTCTCGACGAGCAGCGTGTCGAAGTCCAGCGCGCGCGGCGTATCGGTCGTGCGCGCGCGCAGGCGCGTGACCGGCTTCTTCTTGGATTCTGAGCTCATCGGCCCCTCAGATTACTAGTGGCCAGGGTCGCCTGCGACGAGGCGGAGGAGAGCCGCTGCTTCGGTCGCGAAGCTGATCCGTCCTGCGGCAGTGCGCGCGCGTTCACCACGTTCGGCCAGCGCGACGGGGTCGCCATTCGCCTCACGGATGCGACCGCACATCGCGTCGAGGTCTTCGGGCGCGTGGAAGAAGAGCTCATCCTTCGTGAACAGCTCCAGCAATGGCCGGGTCTCGCCTGCGACGACCGGAAGCCCGAGGAGACACCACTCGAGCACCTTCGTCGACAGGCTGTAGCGCATCAGCGGGTCGTCACGGTTGGGTTGTACCCCGATCCACGACTCCTGCACGATGCGCGGGATCGCCTCCAGAGGAACGGGGCCGTCGAACGAGACGCGATCCTCGAGGTGCTCGGCGCGCGCCATGGCCCACAACTCCGGGACGAGATCGCCGTCGCCGACGAACACGCGAGGATCCGGAGCGTTCATCACGACGCCGATCTTTGCGGCGGGAACGCTCCGTTCGTAGAGCGTCGCCATCGTGTGGTGAACGGTGACCACCTGCGACGCGAATCGCGCGCTGATCCGTTCCTCTGCGAGCAGCCCTCGCACCAGCGGATCGGTTTCGCTCAAGCGGTACTTGGCTTCGAAGAACTCGGGCAACGGATCGCGCATGTCGAGCAAGACGCGTGCCCCCGCGAGCCGGGGAACGAGCGCCGAGAACACGAGGAAGTTCGGGATCCCGAGCACGTAGATCGCGCGGTGTCGGCGCCGGATCCATAGCCCGGTCACCTTCGCCAAGGCCATGAGGGTGAACGAGATGTACTCGAACGCATACCGACCCTTGCCGCCTCGTCGCCTGCGTGCCGGCAGCCTGTGGATCCGCACACCGTTCACCGTTTGCGCGCGCGCTTCTCCCTCGTCGCGCGCGCACACCACGTCGACGGTCCAGCCCGCGTCGGTCAGCGTGGCCGCGAGACGCCTCGGTCTGGTGTCGCGCACGAAATAGGAGTGAACGACGATGAGCGCACGCTTCGGTGCCATGCGCGTAGCGTAAAGGAGGGGCTTCGGCCCCGCTTTGTGGCCCGCATTGATACGCTCGCCGCGATGGCGAAGCGAGATCGTCCCGGCGACGTGTCGCGGTACTGGCCGCGGTTGCGTGAAGAGGCGCACGAGCTCTACCGCGAGGTCGGAACCCTTCGCGGCCGTGTGCGGCAGCTCGAGCGTGAGCTTGCTACGGCACAGAACACTGCGGATCGTCTGCGCGCCGCCAACGAGAGGCTGACGGCTTCGGTCGATCAGACGAAGGCCCGGTTGCGCGCCATCGAACGCAGCAAAGGGTGGCGGCTCATCATGAAGGTGCGCGGGACGGTGCGGCGCCGCAAGCCCGCGCCCTCCGCCGGCGAGGTGCCCGGCGTCCCCGAGGAAAACGGCCCGCCCTCCGCTGCGACGCTTGCCCCCGAGCCGACCTTTGCACAGCGGCGCGCGGCGGAAGCCGCCCGGCGCGCGGACGTGGCCGCCGAGCTGGCCTGGTGGATCGAAGACGCCACTCGCGCGCGCGGGTCCATCGTCGTGGTCCTCGCCGGCGATCGTTCGGCGGCCACGACCGGATCGTTCATCGGCGCGGCGAAAGAAGCCGGCGACCCCGTCCTGCTGCTCGACGCCGAGCCGCGCGACGGCGTCGGGGGGATACCTACCGGCATCAACCCAACGCTCGTTCCCGATCTGTTGGCAATGGATGTCCCGGGAAAGGAACGACTCCTCGTTGTGACCGCGCCGGGCCACGTGGGGATCCGATGGGTCGTGCCGGCTCAGCAGCAAGGCTGGTGGACGGCGGTCGTTCTCGACGGATCGATCTCGCCTGCGGCCGTCTACCTCGCGTCGCATTCCGATGTCGCCAGCGTGCCCGACGACGCGGCAGCTCGCGCGCTTGAAGCAGCGACAGGAGTGCGCCCGGTGATCCATGCAGCTCCGTCTGCGCGCGATCTGCTGCAGGGCGCGCGCGCGGGGTGGGACGCGCTTCCGCGAGCGGTGCTGGGGTCCGACTAATGCGTCCGCGCATCGTCTTCGCGTATCGCTACGCGTCACCGGGTGGTCCCGTTACGCAGCTGCTCGCGCGCCTCGAGCTCTTCGCATCTCACTTCGATGTTCGCATGCTGTTCGAGTGGGATCTCGGCGGCGTGTCGCTTTTCCCGCCGGATATCGTGACGGTTGCCCCGTCCTTCCAGTCGCAGGTCGACGCCATCGCGGAGCTGAAGCCCGACGTGTTCGTCGTGATCGACTCCGGATGGCGTGAGCCATGGATCCGTGCCGGTTCGCCGGGGAAGCTCGTGATGGAGGTGCACACGACGACGGCGAACCTGACCTTCCTGGATGAGCTCCGAGCCGCGCAACGCATCGACCTTTTCATCTGCGCAAGCAAGTACCTCGCGTCGCTGCTCGCCGAACGAGGGCTCGGAGACATCGCGCCGATCGCGGTGGTCCCGAACACGTTGCGCAGTGGCTGGGTCGAGAAGGCGGACCCGTGGGATGCTCCGGCGCCGATCCTGCTGTGGATCGGCCGGCTCGAGCCGCATAAAGGCGTGCGCCGGTTCATCGCGCTGTGCGATGCGCTCGACGAGCAGAACGTCCTGCCGATGCTGATCGGGGGCACGAACGACACCGACGAGGAGGTCATGGACACGGTCGAGCGGCTGTACGGGTCGCCGCGGAAGCAGCGGCCGATCTGGCTGACGAAGGTGCCGCACGACCGGATGCGGCGGATCTACGCGTCTGCAGCTGCGTCCGGAGGGATGCTCGTCATGACGAGCGACAACGAGAACTTCCCCAATACCGTCGTCGAGGCGGCGATGATGGGCTGTCCCGTCGTTGCGCCTTCCGTCGGCGGCATCCCGGAGCTGCTTCCCCGCCAGGCCCTCTTCCCACAGGGAGACGACGATGCAGCGCGCGCGCTCATCTCGCGCGCCCTAGCCGACGACGCGTTCCGGACGTCGATCGCAGACGGCGCGCGCGCGATCATCGAACCGCTGGTTCGGCCCGAGGATGCGCTACCCGCGTACCTCGCCGCGCTCGAGCGCGCGCTCTGACACCCCGACCAACTCTGCCCACACCGGCAGGATCGTCTCGCTGTTGAAGCGCTCGGCCGCGAACCGCTTCGCGCGCGCGCCGCGATCCTCCCACCCCGCCGCCACGATGGCTGCTGAGGCCGTGTCGACGTCGTCGTGCACCCACTCCGCCGGATAGTCGGACGATCCGGGCCGCCGGAGAACGACCGGCACGGCGCCGGACGCCGCCCCCTCGGCAACCGAGACCTGGTTCCCCTCGTCGTCGGATACCGACAGGATGTGCCCGACCCCGCGGAGCCAGTCGTGCACGGGGCTGAACGGCTCGAACACCACGGCGTCGCGCAGGTGCGG
>VAWS01000054.1 GCA_005884515.1 Actinomycetota bacterium | reverse complement strand
GGACGCGCTGCTCGAACACGACGTGCGCGACCAGCTTGCGCGTCTCGATATCCCCACCCGCGTGATGTGCGGGCGCCGCGACATCATGGTCCCTCCGGAGCTATCCGAAGAGCTCGCCGCCGCGATACCCGGCGCCGACCTCAAGCTGCTCGACGGCGGGCACGCGTACAACCTCGAAGAGTTCGACGCCTTCAACAAGACGGTGCTCGAGTTCTTGGCCCAGAACTAGCGATCGGCGCGCGCGCTTAGCTTGCGCGCGAACGCGATCGCGGCCGCAGCGAACTCATCGGGACGCTCCATCTGCGGATTGTGACCGCAGTCGTCGATAACGACGAGCTCGGATCCCGGAAGGCGCCGCACGGCTTGCTCGCCGGCGTCGACGGAGATCAGCCGGTCGCGCGCGCCCCAGATGAAGAGCGTCGGAACGCGGACGGCCTCAAGCACGCGCCACGTCTGTTCGCGACGGGCCGAAAGCGCCCACATCATCTGGCGATTCGCGCGCACGACCGCGCGCGCATGTGCGGGACGCTCAACGCGGCCCCGCGCGTCGGCAACCAACGCCGCCAACGTCGTTTCCGAGATGCGCTCGGGGCGCGCGCAGTTCCGTTCCAGGCTTTCGCGCACGAGCTCCTCAGGCGGACGCCGGACATACCGGCGGTAGATGAGCTCACCGACGACGGGAAGCGCCGGCGCGACGAAGCCCACAAGCACCCGCGCGCTCGGCCTTCCGGCGCTCTCCGTCGGAAGCGCGGCGTCGACGCCGATCAGCGCCGCGACCCGTTGGGGCTCGGCCGCGGCGGCGTGGATCGCGATCAGTCCACCCAGCGAGTTGCCCGTCCAGATCGCGCGCGCGACGCCGATCTCATCGCAGAACGCCAGGACCGCACCGGCGAGCCAGGCCGGCGAGTACGGACCGGCCGGCGCATCCGACGCTCCGAAGCCGGGAAGATCCAGGGCGATCGCGCGCCGTTCCGCGCCGAGCAGCGGCAGAACGTCCAGCCATTTCGCGGTGCTCGATCCGAACCCGTGGATCAGCAGGAACGGCTCGTCGCCGCTTCCGGCTTCCAGCCAGTGGATGTTCGTGCCACGCACGTTCGTCTCGTGCTCACTGATCATGGCGTCTCCCCCAGCAACGTCCGCGCGATGATCAGCTTCTGGATCTCGCTGGTGCCGCCGCCGATCGAGAGCAGCTTCGCGTCCCGGATCGACCGCTCGACCGAGAACTCTTTGATGTACCCGTAGCCGCCGAAGATCTGGACGGCCTCGAGCGCGTTGTGCATTGCCGTCTCGGCGACGAGGTACTTGGCGATCGACGCTTCCTGCATATGGGGAAGGCCTTGTTGCTTGAGCCACGCCGCGTGGTACAAGACCCAGCGCGCCGCGTTGATCCCGACCCGCATGCGCGCGAGCTTGTCCTGGATCATCTCGAAGTCTGCGATCGGTTTCCCGAACGCTTTGCGATCGCGCGCGTACTCGATGCAGGCGTTCAGCTGCGCCTCCATCCCGCCGAGCGACGCCGACACCATCACGGTTCGCTCCCAATCGAAGCACTCGAACGCGACCTTCCACAGGGCCGAGCCCTCAGGCCCCAGCATCTGTGAGGCCGGAACGATGCAGTCGGAGAAGTGAAGCTCGGACGTCGGCGACGAGCGATTGCCGCTCTTGTCGAGGTGCTTCCCGATCGAAAGCCCCGGCGTGTCTCTGTCGACGATGAAGCAGCTCATGCGCTGGGACGACGAGGCGTCGGGGTCGGTCACCGCGACGACGTTGATCATGTCGGCGATCGGTCCGTTCGTGATGAACGTCTTCGACCCGTTGATGACGAAGTGATCACCGTCCCGGCGCGCGCTCGTCGTGATGCCGGCTGTGTCCGAGCCGGCGCCGGGCTCCGTGATCGCGAAGGCGCCGACCCACTCTCCGCTACAGAGCTTCGGAAGGTACGCGCGCTTCTGCTCTTCCGTCCCGTGCAACCAGATCGGGACGGCCCCGATGCAGATGTGCGCGCCGAGCGACAGCAGCAAGCCCGAGTCGCGCCCGCCTTCCTCCAAGCCCTCGAGCGCCATGCACGTGGTGACTATGTCTGCGCCTTGGCCGCCATATTCCTCGGGGATCGGAAGGCCGGCCAAGCCGAACTCACCGACCGCGCGCCACACCTCCGGGTCCCAGCGGCCGTCGCGGTCGCGCGCATCGGCGTCGGGACGGACGACCTTCTCGGCGAAGTCGCGCACGGAGGCGCGGAAGGCAAGCTGCTCGTCGGTGAACGCGAAGCTGAGCGCCACGCGAGGCCTACCGGCCGGCGAAGCGGCGAAGGAGCGCTTTTACGCCGCGCGGTTCGACGAGACGCGCAACGACGACGAGGGAGAACAGGCCGGCCGCAACGACCATCACGCCAAGAAGCACGAGAAAAACGTTGGTTACCATCGGGCCATCTCCTGCGTTCCGTTCGAGCGCGCGCAGCGTACCACGGTGATCTAGCGTGCTACGCGCTGACGCGGCGCGCCGTTCGGGCTCGGACGTCCGGCCCAATCCGGCCCCAACAGCGCGGTGCGGATCGCGTCCTCGCTCGGAACCCCCGACGCGCGCCAGATCACATGAAGATCGGGATCGAGAACGAACAGCGTCGGCACGCGCCGAACTTCGTGGCGGTCGGCAACATCCATGCGCGCGCCGGCATCGATGGAAACGACCTGCACGCCCGGAACCTCCGCCGCGATCTTGCCGATTCGCTTTTCGACCGTGACGCACGGCGCGCAGTCCTCGCCGTAGAACTCGACCAGCACGGCCGACGGACGGTCGATCTTCACGACCCCGAGGTCGGCCGGCGTAAAGCGCCCGCTGCCTTCGTCGAAGCGGCCTTCACGGCGCCGCCACAGCACCGCCAACGCGATGGTCGCACCGGAGACCGCGACGGCAATGACGATGCGAGCGATCATTAGGCCTGGACCTCGTGCGCCTTGAACCGCTGCGCGTAGAGGTAGATCTCACACCCGATGCACAGACCGGTGGTTGCGAGCAGCCCTTGCAATCCCGCGACCAGGAGCGCAAGCGTCCAGCCGGCCGCGTTCCATCCGGGGATGAACAGCAGTGACGCGATGCCACAGACGACGAATCCGAGGGTCTGCGCGAATCGCGGCGGAGGCTCCTCTTCCGGCTCGACCGGGATGCTCAACCGGAACGCCTTCTTGACGAAGCGATACGTCGCGCCGAGCGGCGAGTAACGCAAGCCGAACAAGCTGCCGATCGCGAGAGCGGCGCCGATCGCGGGCACCATCGCGCGCCACTGGAAGACGAATCCCACGAGAAGCAGCACGGCGGACAGCCCGGCTCCGCCGCGCATCCCGTTCTTGTCGACCATCCCCTTCTCGCTCATGTCGTCCCCTTTCCGCGCAACCGGACAACATCACGGCACGAGGGATCTCCCCACGCGATCGACGTCACCTGCTCGACGTACGTATCTGCGCCGAGCGCGCGCATGATCCCTTCCTTCAATGCCTTGTCGAGCGAGCATGCGATCTCGGGGTGCGACGCCGCTATCCCCTTGAACGGACAGTCCAGGTCCTCGAGCTCGACCCAGTCGTCGCCTCGGGCGGCGACGCGTACGCCGCCGGAAACGTGCGCGAGCGCGCGCTGGAGCCACTCGACCTGTTCGGAGAAAGCAAGCTTCTCCTCTCCCGGACGGATACGGCGAGCCAGCCGCTCGCCTGCCTGCTCGGCGATCTTCTTCGCCGTTCCCGGCGCAGGAGCCGCCGCTTCGATAAGCGACGCGAGGATGTCGCTGACGAGCACCGTCCCGTCCTCGACGTGGACCGGCGTCGCCTCGTACACCTTGGCAGGGCGCCCGCCGGATGAGTTGCGCCGCCACGACACCGACGCGAGCCCCGCAGACACCAGAACGTCGAGGTGCCCGCGCGCGACGTTGGCGTGCACGCCGACCGCGTCGGCGACCTCCTTCACCGCGCGCGGGCCGGCCGCGCGGAGGTGATCGAGGATCGCCGCCCGGGTCGGAGCAGCGAGCGCGCGCGCGACGGCGGCGTCTTGTCCGACGGTCTCAGTTGCCATTTTGCCTGCTCACCATGGGTTTATACCGTTCCTACTGTATAAAACCCCAGCGAGCGCCGCAACCGGCGGCTAGCTCGACAGGTCGAGCAGCTGGTCGCGCAGGATGGCGGACAGCGCAGCCCCGCCGTCGACCGCCTTGATGCCGTACGACGAGACCCCGCCCGGGAGCGGCGGCAGCTGCACGCGCAGCGTCGCCTTCTGTTCGGCGAGAGATCGCGTGCCGGGCGGTGGCGCGCGCCCGTCCACCACGACGGAGGTCGGCCGGAACACGAGCGCCGAGCCTTCCCGAGCCACCGTGCCGGTCGCGAGGAACCTCCGCGGCCGCCCTAGGAACGAGCGGACCGCGCGCACCGTCGCACCGCCTTCGTGGAACGCGATCGTCGCGTTCTGTCCGTGGTCCTTCAGATACGCGTTCACCGCAGCCCCCGTCGCGCGCGCGCGCACCGTGCCGGCCGCCACCTTGATCGTAAGACCTCCGCCGTGCAGGAAGCCTCCCGTCGCCGTGACATCGACGAGGGTCACATTGATGTCCTTCACCGTCAGCCCTTGGAACGTTGCGGATGAAGCGCTGAACGAAACGCGCGGAAGATGCCCCCTCAAGATGTTGGTGATGATCGGAAAGCCGCTGATCTTCACCGAGGGTCGGGCCGAAAGATGGAACGAGCTCTCCAGCGCGGAGGCGATCTTCGACTCCGCAACATGCGTCACGATGGCGTTGCCGACGACGACCAGGACACCAAGGATGACGACCGGAGCGAGCAACCAGCGAACGACGCGACGCATCCGCTCTACTCCTCAGCTGACCAACGCGCGGAAGACGTAGAAGAAGACCGGAGCCGACAAGAGCGCGCCGCCGATCCGAGGCAGCACGATCGCTCGCGGCCGCTTCACCACTGGCTCCGAGCGCGCGAGGTCGTCCTCGATCGTCGCCCACACGAGGTCTCCCGTCGTGAGGACGACGCCGACCAGCGCCCCGAGGATGATCGCGCGCGCCCACGTGAAGGGCGGCGACGCGCCGGCAACTGCGATGACGGCCGCAAGCATGGCGCCGGAGAGGGCCCCTGCGAGGTGCTCCCACGTACGGCGCGCGCGCGGCGTGAGCGCGCGCCGCCGGAACGCCCACGTCAGCGTCACGGCACCCAACTCACACGCGGATGCCGTCACGACGAAGACCCAGGCCAAGCGGTATCCGCCGCCGTGGCTCCGCATCGAGACGAGGTAGGCGGCAGGCAGCCCGACGGTAAGGACGGGGATCAACGTGGCCGCGGTCGCACGCGTCGCGTTCGCTCGATCGCGCCGGACCAGCAACAGGACGAACGAAAGGAACAGTGCCGCAGCGATCACGAACGGGAACACGGCCGGCGCGCGCACGCCTCGTGCGTACCCGACGACGAGAAGCGCCACGATCGACAGATGTCCCACCGCACCCGCCGGTTGCACGCCCGGAGCGCGCAGCGACCGGTATAGCTCCCCGGCTGCAACGGCGGCCACGATCATCGTCACGAATAACAGCCCGAGCCGGCCCCCGAACACCGCGAGCACCAACAGCCCGAGGACTAGCAGGGCGAGGCCTGTTCGCTTCACCATTCAGCGCGACGGAGCAGCCGCGACGAGCGCTTCGACCTCACCGGCAAGCTGCTCGACAAACGCCGGCGTGAACCCGTCTTCCGCGTGACCGAAGCCGGGGATGATGAGCAAGCGCTTCGGCTCGCCGGCGCGTGTGTGTAAGAGCTCCGCGTCGGTCGTGGGGAAGAAGTGGTCGTCGGCGCCGTGAACGATGAGGACGGGGATCGGGGAGATGCGGCCGATGAGATCGGCCGGGGGCAGCGGATTCCCCCACGCCAGATCGATCGTCGTTCCCATCACGCGTCGCGCAACCACGCGCCCCAGCGAGCTGGTGAACAGCCACGTCATCCGCCGGACCATCTTGCTGTCGGAGGTTGCCCACTCCGCGGGGGACGAGATCGCGATCATCGCGTCGACGTCGTGATACGCGGCCGCTTCCCCGATCACCGCGATCCCGCCGAGCGAGCCGCCGACCGTTACCACGCGATCGTGTCCGCGGGAGCGCGCGTAGGCCACGACGGCGTGGACATCTTCGAGCTCCTTCTCGCCGCCGGTGCACGCGCCGCCCGACTGGCCGTGCCCTCGCATGTCGAAGATGTAGACGGTGAAGCGTTCCGCGAGGCCTTCTGCCAACACCCGCCAGCGGGGTTTGGTCCGGTAGGCCATGAAGCCGTGCGCGATCACGATCGCCGTATCCCGGTCCGCGCCCAGACGGGTGCCGGCGAGCCGGACACCGTCCTCCGCGTCGCACCAGAACTGGGAGTGCGCCACGTCGTACGCGTCGCGCTCGCCGCGCGCGCGCAGGGCCAGCTTCTGCAGGTCCCAGCGCAACGCCGGGTTCCGGCCGCGCCAGCGGCGGTGAGCTCGGTGACGGTGCGGCAACGGAATCCTCCTTGTCCGAGCGAAAGCCCTCTGCTACTTTGCGCTGGTAGCGCAGGTTCTCGCAACCGGCGCACCCCAGGCAATGGCGCCGAATTGGGACGCCGATTGGGGCTCCCAACGGGGCACCGGCTGCCTGGGGTTTCGCGTTTCTGGAGTCGATGATCGATGGCAGACATCGTGATCGTGACCGACCGCCCGGAAGATCTCTGGGGCCTGAAGAACGGCCTCGAGACCGGCGGGCATCGCGTCGTGCTCACAACCACAGGGCCCGGCCCATCCGATGCGGACCCCGGCGTCGTGATCGTCGACGCGGTCAAGGACCTCACCCGCGGACGCGACAACTGCCGTTCCGTTCGAGCAGCCTCACCACGCGCACCACTGCTGGCACTCGTCGCGGCCGAGACCTTGGACGCCGTGGGCCCCGATTGGGAGATCGACTCCTTCCTGCTCGATCCGGTGGCGATCCCCGAAGCGCTCGCGCGCATCCGCATCGCCTTGGGCTCCCAGGTGATGGAGTCCGCCGGCACCGTCCGCGTCGGAGACCTTGCGGTCGATCCGACGACGTATCAGGTCCGGCTCCGCGGTCGCCCGCTCGACCTGACCTACAAAGAATTTCAACTCTTGTTCTTCTTGGCGCAGCGTCCCGGCCGCGTGTACTCGCGGCAACAGTTGCTCCAAGAGGTGTGGGGGTACGACTTCTTCGGAGGAACACGCACCGTCGACGTGCACGTGCGGCGGCTGCGCGCGAAACTTGGCGCGGAGCACGAGAACATGATCGCGACGATCCGCAACGTCGGATACAAGCTCGAGTCCCACAGGACCAGATGAGATGAACCACGACATCGACTACGTCTTGCGCACCGTCGAGGAGCGCGACATCCGCTTCATCCGGTTGTGGTTCACCGACGTGCTCGGTTTCCTGAAGTCGTTCGCGATCACGCCGGCCGAGCTCGAGGCGGCGTTCGACGAAGGGATGGGCTTCGACGGCAGCGCGATCGAGGGGTTCGCGCGCGTGCAGGAGTCGGACATGCTCGCCCGTCCCGACCCGTCCACGTTTCAGATCTTGCCGTGGCGCCCCGATCAGCAAGGCGTCGCGCGCATGTTCTGCGACATCCTGACCCCGGAAGGAGAGGCGTTCGCAGGCGACCCGCGCGCGGTGCTGCGCCGACAGATCGCGCGCGCACAAGACATGGGGTTCACGTTCTACCTCGGCCCCGAGCTCGAGTACTTCTACTTCAGGGACAGTGAAGGGACCGAAGGCCTCGACCAAGGCGGCTACTTCGACCTCACGCCGCTCGACGTCGCATCCGATCTGCGAAAGCGCACGGTGCTCTACCTCGAATCGATGGGCATCAGCGTCGAGAGCGTCCACCACGAAGTGGCGCCGTCTCAGCACGAGATCGTGCTCCGCGACACCGACGCGCTGACGATGGCAGACAACGTCATGACTGCTCGCTTGGCGGTGAAGGAGGTCGCGCAGGAAGCCGGCGTCTACGCGACGTTCATGCCGAAGCCGATCCAGGGCGCGTGGGGCTCGGGCATGCATACCCACATGGCGCTGTACGAAGGCGAGCGGAACACGTTCGCCGACACCGAGGACCCCGCAGGGCTCAGCAAGATCGGGCGCGCATTCATCGCAGGCCTGCTCAAGCACGCGCGCCCTATGACGCCGATCCTGAACCAGTGGGTGAACTCGTACAAACGTCTGGTGCCCGGGTACGAAGCGCCGGTCTACATCTGCTGGGCGCGGCGCAACCGGTCGGCGCTCCTGCGCGTTCCCGGAGCAGGGAAGGGGACCGACGTTCGCGTGGAGGTGCGTTCGCCCGATCCGGCGTGCAACCCATACCTCGCGTTCTCCGTGCTCCTGGGCGCCGGACTATCGGGGATCGCAGACAACGAAGAGCTGGCGCCCGAAGCCACCGAAGACATCTACTCGATGACCGAAGCCGAACGACGGGCCGAAGGGATCGACTCGCTGCCCGAGAACCTCTACGAGGCAGTCGCCGAGATGGAGCGGTCCGAGCTCCTTCGACAGAGTCTCGGCGACCACGTGTTCGAGTACTTCATCCGCAACAAGCGCGCGGAGTGGGAGGCGTACAAGGCGTACGTCAGCCCGTGGGAGATCGAACGCTCGCTTCCGATCTTGTGAAGCCTTACGCGGCGGACTTCCACCGCCCCCAGCCGGCCGCCGCCAGCAACCTGTTCCGTCGGGATAACGTCGTGCGTAGCGCTGCACGCGCATCGCTCGCAGCGCTCTCGACGGCGCCCGGATCCACATCTTCTTCGGGCGCCCACAGCGCGCCGTCGACGAGCACGGCGAGTTGCTCGAGCGGCTCGACCGCTTCCGTCGTTCCCGTCGCCAGCCGGGCGGCGTGCTCGGAGGGCGTCTCCCCGGGTCTGCGACCGAGCCCTGCACCTTCGCACCACGCCAGGAACTCCAAGTAGCGAACCGCGGCCGCGCCTCGGGGGCCGCGCGCACGCCGCCGAAGGATCCGCGGGATGATGACCGCGAGCACGATCAGAAGCGCGATGAGTCCGAAGGCGCCGGCCGCGATGAACGCGGCGAACACCCACGCCGGCCGTCCTTGCTGTGCAGTCTGGCCGCCGGCCTGGCCGCGCTCGAGGTTGCGGCTCCCCGTCGACGGCTGCGCGCTGGGCGTTGGCGTCGCAGTGGGCTGATCGGAGGGCGTCGGCGACGCCTCTGCTGCGCCCGGCGCGGCGTAGGGCGGCACTGCCGTAACGCCGGCACGTGGCGTCGGCTCGAACGCGACCCACCCCGCCCCGGGGAAAAAGATCTCGACCCATGCGTGCGCTTCGCGCGTCGTGATCACGTACTGCTTGCCGATCCGCTGACCGAAGCCGAAGCCGATCGCCACGCGAGACGGGATCCCCAGTGTTCGTGCCATCACGGCCATCGCCGCGGCGAACTGTTCGCAATATCCCTGCTTCGATTTCGTGAGGAACTCGACGAGGTTCTTGAAGCTGTGATGGAAATCTGCGGCGACGTTCTCGTTGTAAGTGAACGTGCGGAGATATTCCTGCAACGCGAGCGCTTTCTGGTACGGGGTGGGCCGATCGCCGGCGATCCGCTGAGCGAGCTGACGGATCACGCTCGGAACGCGGGGCAGTTGCAGATAGTCGGCCAATGCTTGCTTGTCGTAGCTGAACGGCTGGTCCAGATCGGCAACCGTGAGCCTGGGCACGTCGGACGTCACCTGGTACCGGACGCCGGTCGGCAAGCCGCCCGCGGAGGGAAGGATGAGAGAGCGCGTCTCCCTCTCGATCTTCACGTCGGCGACGTCGGTCACTTTCACCGGATCGTACGCGGCCGGCAGCCAGGGGCCGGCGAGCGCTTGGATCTGAAAGTTCTGCCTCACGACGTCGAACGTCAAACCCGGCTCATACGGCGGGATGGGCTCTGCGCCGATGGGAACGGCCTGACGCGCATTGCCCTGTTGAAAAACCTGGCCGTCGTAGTGCTCCAGCGTTGTCAGCCGGAGATACGTTGGCTGGTTCGTCGTCTCCGTGAGCAGCGTGGCCTCTGGTTGCTTCCTCAGCGTCGCCTGTATGGCCACGAACGGATTGAACTGGACGCGATCGCCGGGACCTTTCGATCGGAGCAGCGGCGGCGCCCCGTATCCCGGGAGGAACGGGGCCATGACGACGATGATGAGCACGCCGATCAATGCGACGCGCACCGCAGGACCGGCGCGCCACCCGAGGCGCGCTTCGCTCGTTCGCCAGCGTTTCGCGCGCGCGCGCTCCTCGCCGAACAGAACCCAGGCCGCGGCCGCGATGTAGAGGCTGGTGTCGAGCCAGCGCCGCTGGCTCGGGAGGAGCGTGCTCGGCGTCGCGAAGAGCGGAACCGTTGCAGCGATCGCGAGGAGCGGGTTCCCCACCCACAGCGCAGCCGCATCGGCCAGCCACGCGCTCATCCACACACCGGCGGCGACGAACGTGAGGAGCGCAGGAGTCGTCGGCACCGGAACCGCATAGTTGATCGTTTGGCTGACGCCCTCGCGCACGGAGTGCACGAGCACGGTGGCCGATGCCGGCGTGGGGAAGATCCCCCACAGCGTGTGAGCGTGGAAGCGACCGGTCAGGAACCAGAACAGCCCGAGGACGGAGAGGAGCAGCCCAACTACCGCAGGGATACGGAACCTGCGCGCCAGCCACGAGATACCGATGCTGAGCAGCGCCGCGGCCAGCACGACGCCGCTGAACCCTCCCGGCCGGAAGAGCCGGGAGAGCGGCAGCGCCGCGGCCACTACGAGTGCAGCGACCGAGAGCTCGCGCGGGACGCTGAAGCGTCGAGTAAACCTTGCCATATCGTTCGGAAACTGTCGGACGCGCCGGCGATGGCGATGTGCCACCCGGCACGTGAGAGCGTGCGTTCAACCTCGGCGAGGCGTTGATCGAAGGCTGCTCGTTCGCGGCCCGATGACGATGCGAACGAGGCGACGTCGAGCAAGACCAGGCCCGCCCACGAGTACACGCGCGCAAGCCGCGCGAAGCGGGCAACGAGGTCGGGCGACGGAGGGGGCATGATCGCGACGAGCGCGCCGCCGGCACCAGGCCGGGCGGCGGTCCTTCGCACCACGCCCAACAAGCTCGTTTGGTGAGAGCGCGAGGCGACGGCGAGCGTCGTCAGCAACGGATCGGTGGCTTCACGGCCCCAGCGCGCGGTACCCGGTCCTCCGTCGGCCGTCGCGAGCCGGAGCGCGTAGCCTTGCTTGGCGAGCTCCCACACGATCGAAGCGGCACCTCCGATCGACCACTCGAGGCTGGACGTCGGACCCGAGTCACGGTGCACGCTCCCGCGGTTGTCGATGAGCAGCGTCGCACGCGGGAATGGCCTGATCTCCTCTTGACGGATCATCAGCTCACCGCGGCGCGCCGAAGAGCGCCAATGGATCTTCCGAAGGTCGTCGCCTTCTTGCCAGCCGCGCACCGCGTAGAAGTCGTCGCCGGCCACGGACAGATGCTGGACGAGCGAACGACCGCCGCCGCCTCGTTCCTCCGGCGGGGCGATCTCACCAAGCGGTTCGATCTTCGGATAGACGACGAACGCGGCCTCGGGAGCGACGACGCTTCCAACTTGCGCGAGACCGAACGGGTCGACGAGATGCGCGCGCAACGGGCCCAGCCGGTGGCGCCCGCGTTGCGCGATGCGCCGCTCGACGGCGATCGCGTCCCTGCCTTCGGGCCCGAGCGACGGCATCGAGAAGCGGATCGGTCCGCCGATGGCGTGCGACGCAGCGTCTTCGAGGATCAGCGGCGGTGCCGGGAGCCGGCCCAGGTTGCGCGCGGCGATCTCGATGCGCACCGTGTTGCCGGCGAAGATCCTCTTGGGACCGAAGGTGCGCGTGAAGCC
>VAWS01000203.1 GCA_005884515.1 Actinomycetota bacterium | reverse complement strand
TCTTTGCGCGCGCGCCTCTTCGGGATCCCGCTGCCATCGTCCTCTACGGTAAGCGAAACTTGTGTGGCAGCAGCTATCAGAGAGACCTTCACCTGCTCCGCGCCCGCGTGCCGCATCGCGTTCGACACGGCTTCTTGCGCGATCCGGAAGATCTCCGCCTCGATGTCCGGACGCAGCCGCACCTCTCCCCTGGTTTCGAAGACGATCTCGGGTCCGCCGAGCCCGCGCAGGTCGCTCAGATACGAGCGCAGCGAACCGGTGAGCCCTTCGGCCGACACGGAAGATCGCAGTCCCGTGATCATCGAGCGGACGTCGTTGGACGCGCGCGCAACGACGCGCGAAAGCCGCTCGACCTCTTTCTGTACTTGTTCCGCCTTGATCACGCCGTGACGGCCCATGAAGTCCAGCTCGAAACGAAGATGCGTGAGCGCTTGCGCGACGCCGTCGTGCAGCTCGCGCGCAAGACGTCGGCGCTCCTCGTCGATCGATATCTCGCGCACTCGCGAGAACAAGCGCGCGTTCTCCACGGCGACCGCAACCTCGTCCCCGAGCCGCTGCAGGAGCAGCTTGTTCGAATCGTGACGGTGTTCGTCCGGGCACGCAGCCAGGAGCAGCCCTTGCGGTATCCCCTCGTGCCGCATCGGCGCGACGAGCCAGCAGTCGAAGTCGCCCAGTGCCGCTGCGTTATCGGGATGCAGCTCTTCGCGACGGACCACGGTGGCGCTGCCTTGGATGACCGACCCGAGGCCTGCGGTCGGGTCGCGAACGAGCAAGCTCGACGGATCGCGCAACCCGTAGGAGCTGACGACGGCGTACGTCCCCGCTTCTTGGATCAGCACGGCGGCAGCGCTCGACCGCATCGCATCCCTGATCTCTTGCACGGCCGCGTCCGCAACGGTTCCGATCTCCAAGCCACCGGGAAGAGAGCGTGCGATCCGGTAGAGGGACGAGAGGACGCGGTTGGCCTCGACGAGGACGTCGAGTCCTTCCTGTTGCGGGATGTGCCACACGCGCGACGCGAAACCGCCGGTGACGCCCAGCAGCGGGAGAAGCAGGATCCACGCCGTCGTTTCGCGCGGGCCGACGCGGTGGTTGGACAGGTCGTTGATGAGGATCACGAGCGAACCGAGCTCGATCACGACCCCAGACAATGCACCCCATCGTGGTCCGCGCGTCAGGCCGATCCCTACGCACACGACGATCGCGAACGGAAGGTAGTTGCTGAGCTCGCCGCCGGTGGCTGCGAGCAACGCAACGGCGACGGCGGCGTCCGCGCCGTCGGCGACGATGCTCGGACGTCGCAGCAACAGGCGGATCGTGACGTAGCCGAAGGCGAGTGCGAGGATCGTGGCTCGGCGCGCGGACACCTGCGCGCCCGCGACCTCGAGCACCGCCGAGAGCGCAACGGCTGCCAGCCGCGCGGGCCCCAGCCACGAACGCGCGCGCTCCAACGTTGTAGGAGGAGCGCCGGTCTCTTCGTGGAGCGGACCGCTGAGACCGAGCGCCGAGCGCACTGCGCGCGTGAGCTCCCCGGGAACGAACGGCCGCGCGAGGATGCCATCGACGGCCGACGGGATCGTCGTGCGCGATGCGCGCGCACCGTCCACAACGGCGAGCACGCGGGGCCGATCGTCTCCGGCGAGCAGGTCTTGGATCGGGCTCGGTTGCGTCTCAACGCCCGCAACGACGAGGTCGGGCGTCATCGCGCGGATCTGCTCCGCGGTCGCCCCCACCGGGGCCTCCAGTACCGTCGCCTCCGGGACGTGCAGGCGGATCAGGAACCCGAGGTATGGGTCGGGCTCCACCAGCACGATCGTCGGCCGAGCCGAACCGTTGCCTGCAACGCCTGCGATGGCCGGCTCGCTCTCCAGCGAGTTCACGGCCTTGACGATATCGCGAGGGATCATGCCTCCCGTATCGGCATGTACGGTTTCGTCATGAAAATGGGACGGGAGTCCCCCTAGCTACCAGCGGTTTCCAGCCGCACCTCGACCATGATCAGCTCGGCCGGCTCGGCCGCCCACAGGGTGATCCGAGCCTCACCCCCGATCTTCGCGGCGTCCCCCGTGTTCAGCTCGTCGTCGTTCAGCCGGATCGAGCCGGCGATCATATAGAGGTACGCGCCGAAGCCGGAGCGGAAGGGATGCTCGACGGAAACATCCGCCGACAGCGACGAGATGTAGACGCGCGCGTCTTGGTGCACCAGCACGGCGTCGCCTCCGTCGGGTGAGATAACTTCGAGCAGCCGGTCGGTCCGCTGCTCCTTCGTGAAGACCTTCTGCTCGACCTCGGGCGTGAGGCCGCGCGTCGACGGCATGATCCACATCTGGATGAAGCGCATCGGCTCGTCGGCGGAGCCGTTCTGCTCCGAGTGCCACGCGCCACTGCCGAGCGTCATGCGTTGCACCGACCCGGCGGGGAGCACGCCGTCGTTGCCGATGTCGTCCTCGTGACGGAACGTTCCTTCGACGACGTACGTCAAGCCTTCGATATCGCGGTGCGGATGCAGCGGCCAGATCGCACCGGGGATCAGCCGGTCGTCGTTGAAGACCCGGAGCGTCCCCCACCCCATGTTGTCGGGATCGCGGTACTGGTCGAACGAGAAGTGCCAGCGCGCCGCGAACCATCCACCCTCGGCTGCGTAGATCTCTTTGTCGCGCCGGACGATGATCACGGCGCCATCCTAGACCTCAGATCGCTGCGGCGACCAGGCGCGCATAGCACCGCGCGCCGGCCGGCGTGAGGTGGATCCCGTCGCTGTAGAAGACGGTGCCGGGACAATCGCGCCACCGCGAGTGCCAATCGACCAGGACCGCGCGCGCCGCGTACCGCTTCACACCGGCCGCGATCACCTTGTTGTCGCCGGCTTCCCACGAGCGGGCGGCCTTCACGTTCACGAACACGACCTTCGGGACCGCTGACAAGATCTTCATGATCTCGTCGAACTGCGACGACAAGAAGCGCCCGTTCGTGCCGAGGTGGATCACGACGACCTTTCCAAGCTTGTGCTGATCGCGCAGCCGCCGCAGGATCCTGATCCCGCCGCTCACTTGTTGGCTCGTGATCGCATCGATGTAGATGTGCGGGATGCGCGCGCGCAGCTGCGACGCCGCGCCCTCCATGACCGAGTCGCCGATCGCGTCCACGTCCGCGCGCACGAGCGGCACGTTCGGGATGGGTCTGCGCTTCCGAGGCACCGCCGCCA
>VAWS01000202.1:3560-6074 GCA_005884515.1 Actinomycetota bacterium | reverse complement strand
TGTGGAGCCTCTATCTGCGAGCCCTAGGCCCAGGCCTCGTTACCGGCGCGTCGGACGACGACCCATCAGGAATCGCAACCTATGCACAAGCCGGTGCCAAGTTCGGATTCGGCTTGCTTTGGACGTCTCTGCTGACCCTGCCGCTGATGGCAGCTGTTCAGGAGATCTGCGACCGCACGGCGCTTGCGACGGGCAAGAACCTCGGCAGGCTGGTCACGGATCGGTTCGCGGGGCGGGCGCGCATCGTGATCGGGACACTGCTCGGGGCTCTGTTCGTGGCGAATCTGTTCAATATCACCGCTGACGTCGCGGCGATCGGCGAGGGAGCCAATCTGCTGCACGCTGGACCGAGCTGGCTATGGGCGCTACTTGCGGGTGCTCTGGTTACGGCAGCTGTCATCACGGGGTCTTTTGAAACGATAGCGCGCGCTTTCAAGATTCTTTGCTTAGCGCTGTTTGCTTATGTCGGCGTCCTCTTCACCGCGCATGTGCATTGGACGTCAGTGGCGGTCTACACATTCGTGCCTCACATCCAACTCTCTGCTGCGTACTTCACTCTTTTGGTAGCGGTGCTCGGCACGACCATTAGCCCGTATCTGTTCTTCTGGCAGTCCGCTCATCGGATCGAAGAGTTGCGCGATGAGCGAGAGGGCAGAGAGCGTGCCGTTCCGCTCAAGGCGAGGACACAGACCAAGGCCAAGCGCAAGCAGCTGACGAGCAGATTCGATGTCTTCTCCGGCATGACATTCTCAAACCTCGTCATGTTCGCGATCATCGTTGCTACCGCCTCGACACTGGGACACAGTGGACACGGCGGGCATGCCGATATCGGATCGGCGGCGCAGGCCGCTCGGGCGCTGAAGCCGGTCGCTGGCGCCAGTTCATCGATCCTGTTCGCGCTCGGATTCATCGGTTCGGGCTTCCTCGCGGTGCCGGTTCTCGCGGGTTCTGGCTCAGCGGGGATGGCGGGCCTCTTGCACAAGGATTGGGGATTCTCGAAGTCTCCTCGGCAAGCCCCGGTTTTCTATACCTTGGTTGCTCTTGGAACGATCGGAGGAACGTTGCTGACGTTGGTCGGAGTTAATCCCATCAAGCTGCTGGTCATCGTGGCCGTTATCAACGGCATCGCTGCCGCGCCGTTCCTGGCGGTTGCGATGGTCATCGCGGGCAATCGAAAGATCATGGGGAACAGGCGGAACGGCCGGCTCGCGGCATCGATCGGATGGATCACCGTGGTTTTGATGGCGGCCTCAAGCATCGTCCTGGTCGCGACCATGATCCATGGTTGATGGACAATGCCGCTAGTCGATGTGCCAAGGGACTCTCAGCTCGCGAACGATGAGCTCGGCATACCGGACCTCGATATCGTGACCGCTGTCTTGCCAAACCTCGAGGACCAAGGTGGTCGTGCGATCAGGGCCGAACAGCGAGTTGCCGCGCAACAATTGTCTTCCTTCGCTGATGACATTGAGAACCGACGAGCTGATGGCTTCGCTATGTAGCGGCTCCTGGCCCGGGATTTTCGTATGACTGAACCTTGTACCGCTGCTATCGGAAGGATCCCAGTCCACGCGTAGCAAGACTTCGTACCACCCTTCGGTAAGAAAGCCGATACCGCCGTCCTTCTCGAGGACATGCGCTGAATCAGACTGCTGCGATAAGTGTATCGGGGTTATGGAACCGCTCGGGATGAGCTTTCGCTGCGCCGACGCGAAGACGACCTGGTCGCCAGTACCCATGTAGTACTTCTACCCTGCGGGGGGGAAGCATCCCTCCAGAAGTTCGGGCGCATCGTTCAGTCCCCGTCCTGGGCTGTTGATAGCCATCTCAAACACAATGAAGCGCGCCATCCCGGCGCGCTTCATCCCTCCCTAGGGTTTAGCTCGACGCCGGAGACGGCCCCCCGCTAGTCGTGCCCGCGCTGCCGCCGGGATTTGCTGGCTGCTGGATCCGGACGTTGTTGTTCGTCGTCGTGCCGCCAGTGTTGCTGTGGAATACGACTCCGCTGAACACGAAGAGCCAGATCAGAAAGCCGACGAATGCAAGGATTAGAAGAACAATCAATGCAGTGGCCGGGCCTCCGCGATCGACGTCGTCATGAACCACAGTCGTGCTGCTATCTCCGTAGTGGTGATGTAGGTCGGACATTCTCCCTCCCTTCATAGCTCTGGGGAAGACCTTGTCTCCCCGGTGAATACCCAAATGAGACTCTGCCAAAAATCAGTCCGGTCGGAGACCGTATGCGCGAAACGACGCCGGCGGTGATTCAGATCGTCCACATATGTTTGCCGGTTTGAATGGCAAGCTTGCAGCCCAAGCGCGAGCGTCAGCCCGTCGGCGGGTCTTACGCTTCGCAAACCCCGCTGAGCCTCTGCCTGGTGCGCCGGCTCGTTTCATGCGACATGCGGGAGGACTTCTTTCCGATAGAACTCGATGAACTCAGCCTGATGTGGGCCGATGTGATGGATGTACACGTGGTCGAATCCCGCATCAACGAACGAGCGGATCTGTTCG
>VAWS01000202.1:0-3341 GCA_005884515.1 Actinomycetota bacterium | reverse complement strand
GACCATGACCGGCACTGGGTGCTCGGGAAGGGTGTACAGACGCGCATTCTCGATGGTGAAATATCGCCCCTTGTATGAATGCATGCCGCCTTCCCACAACGTTCGCATAACCTCGATGGCGTCCTCCAGCATTTCTTGGCGGACCTCGAGTGGGGGCCAGCGGGTGCCGAGGATGTGTTCGTTGAGGTTTTCGCCCGTTCCAACACCAAGGAAAAAACGACCCGGCATCAGCGCTGCCGTCGTTGCAGCAGCGTGCGCGACGATGGCTGGGTGAATGCGCATCGTCGGACACGTAACACCGGTGCCCAATCTCATGCGTTCCGTTGCGCGCGCGAGCGCTCCTAGAACCGACCAGACAAACGGACTCTGTCCCTGTGCGTCGGTCCATGGGTGGAAATGATCGGAGATCATGGCAAACGAAAATCCGGCTTCTTCCGCTTTGCCTGCAAACGTCACCAAGTCATTGGGGCCGAATTCTTCGCTCGACAACGCGTAGCCGATCTCCGTCATCCTCACTCCTCTCTGTTGAGCTACCCCTACCGCGGTACCCACGAGAGGCCTTTGTTTAACTACGAGCTCGACAGCGAGGTTTGTTGGCATCTTCAGAAGGGAATTACTTCTTCTGCCACCAAGAGGGAAAGGAGGGAGAGTTATGGCGGCACTTCTGCTCCTGTTGTTAGTTGTGATCTTGTTCGGCGCAGGCTTCGCATTGAAGGTTCTTTGGTACATCGCGATAGCTGCGTTGATTTTATGGTTCATAGGTTTTGTGGCGCACGGTCCCGAACGACGCTGGTATCGCTGGTAACAGCCCTCCGATGGTCGAAGCGCGCGCGCTGGGATCCTCGCCTGCTAGGGAGGGATGACACAGTGAAGGCTGTCTGTGCGCGACAAGGGTGCACGAAAGCAGTGACTCGCGATGTAGCGTTTGAGACATGGATCCCGAACGAACCCAACGCTACCTATCATCTTTTCCTGTGCGACCTTCACTACAAGACCATCGGCGAAGTTGCGCAGCAACCCGGCAACGGCATCTCCGTTCGGCTCATTGAAGCCGGCACAAACGGCTCCCGGCCCGCTGCGCGAGAAGCATCTCATCCGGCCGGGTCACCATAAGCGGGCGAAAAACTGTTCCTCTCGGACTAGCGCGAGAGAAACGAACGGTATCGATACGACGATCGCCAACGACGCGATACCTTCGACGGGCGTGGTGATGTCGCTGGTGCAGCCGCCCCCGTAGCTGGATCCGTCAATGAACCGTCCCCCCCATCCCGACGAAGTTTGAGACGAGCCGGCACCCGACGACCCACCGACACTCACCTGGTAGGTCGTGTCACCGGCGCGATCTGTCGAGAACGAATAGCAGCGAGAGTCTTGATGAGCGATCTGAACCCAGTATGCGGCCGCCAGTAGGACGACACAGATGAGTGCGGTCGATACAGCGCGAGGGCTGCGCGCCTC
Organism: Actinomycetota bacterium; assembly: GCA_005884515.1. Classification (GTDB taxonomy): domain Bacteria; phylum Actinomycetota; class AC-67; order AC-67; family AC-67; genus AC-67. Next base: position 1,883 of record VAWS01000202.1, on the reverse strand, counting down.
GGGAGTGCGGATGTAGGCCCAGAGGATCAGCAGCGACAGGATCAAGAAGATCGGTGCCAGGCTGAACGATTCCAACGCCAGGAGGAAGCCGCACGCCGCAGCGGCGAGCAGAAGGTTCGGCCGGCGACGCGCAAAAAACACGAGCAGGCCGGGCAGCGCATACATCGCACCGAAAGCGATATGGGCCAAGAACTCGAGCTTCCGAAAGGCCGGCTCCGCGTTCAGGTTCAGCTCGACCATCAGGTACGCGCCGGCGGCGATCCATAGCCAGGCGGCTACCGATGCGATGATCTTGAACGGTCCCTCCCGGCGCGTGTCCCCGGGAACAAGGTGATCAGTCATCGTTCTCACCACCTGGTTGTGGTGAGGCTGCGAGGAACGGTGATGCGATCGGGGCGAGCGCCTTGAACATCGCGAACAGGGCGTCGGTCCGTGAACGGTCGCGGTCGAGGTGATACAGCATCTCGATGCCGAGGTAGAACGCGACGAGCCCTTGTGCGATGGCTCCTGTTTGGATGATGGGCTCTACGAACGTCCCGCGCACGAATCGATCCATGGTGTCCTGCGTGAGGCGAACCCACGGCTCCATCAACTCCGTGATGCGTGCTCCGATCTCGGGTTGCGCGAGGGCGGAGGACACCAGCTCGGCCAGCACCGTGATGTGTCCGGCAGCCACGTCCTCGTCGAACAGCTCGCCTCCGACACGGACCAGATCATCGAGGGAACGGATGTCGGTCATGCGCGCCAGGTAGGCGTTCATCCGGGCGGCGCTCGTGTGTTCGAGCGCGGCCAGATAGAGGCCGGTCAGGCTCGGGAAGTAGTAGTAGATGAGCGCCTGGTTGAACCCGCCCGTCTTGGCGATGGCGCGCGCGCTGGCTCCGGCCAAACCGTGCGTCTTGATGGTCTCAACGGCGGCAGTCACGATCCTGTCCCGCGTCGGGCCGGTCGCGCGATCGGGGGGATCTGCCATGGGCCCACTCCTTAAACGACCGTTCTAAACGATTGTTTAACGCAGCCTAGAACCAGTGTCAAGCGCCAGGCCGACGCTGGTTCGGTGAATCGCCTCGCCAACTGCTGGGGAAGATTGTCCCTGCCGCGCCTGTGGGGGTTAAGAAATCAGTCTCCAGGCTCCGGAACGGGCCGAGGGACCACTGCATTATGGGCGAAAGGTGCCTGTGCCGATATCGGATTGATGGAAACCCTCACCGAACCTCGATCGGCGATCTCGGGCGCGAGACGATCGCCAGGTCACCTCCGAATCCATGGAAAGGCACCATCTCGCGACCGTGAGCGCGGTGTCGTCGCAGCGTGCGCAGGATTCCTGATTCTCCGAGTGCTCGCTCGTCAGCTGGAGCTCGAACGCCAGTGCACAAGGCGAGACCACATCGGGGAATCGACCTCGCCACGCCCGAACGACGTCCCCGCCGTTCGATGGAAGATCAGAGAGCGGACGTTGTTCGCCGCGACATCTTCGGCGGATTGATTCACGAGGTATGAAACTGCCGCGGCCTGATTGAATCTGAGTTTTGGCACCCTTCAGGCTCAGTGCCCAATCAGTTTCTCGTTCGGATCGCGGGGATGATGACTTCAGCGGCGTGCTCCATCTGTTCGATCGGCGACAGCGTTGCGAACCGCAACGCGATATGACGCGCGCCGGCGTCGATGAAACCTTGGAGCCAATTCGCGCACGATGATGGGTCGCCGACGAAATAGCTCTGGACTTCTCGCATCAACCTCAAGCGGTATCCCGTAATGCTGCTCGGCATAATCCCGACTTTGCGCAACTCACCCTGGATACGCACGCATCCCCAGCGTTGGTTCTCGCGTGCAAGACGCAAGATCAACTCACGAGTTTCCAGATCAATCGGCGGCCGGCCTGGGCC
>VAWS01000199.1 GCA_005884515.1 Actinomycetota bacterium | reverse complement strand
GTCGCAAGCCAAGGTCCAACTTCAAAAGAAGTTGGACCTTGACCCTACGGCGGGGGACCGTTCACGTGCAAAGCCCTCGTCGACCGTCGCGCCCGGCGAAGGTGCCCGGCCGGCTACGCCGTCGCGCGCGTGAGGTGGTCGGGATCCTCAACGAGTGAGATCACGGAGCTCACCACGGAGGCGACGAGCGCGCGCGTCACGCCGGGTAAGCGCTGGATGTCTTCGACGACATCGGCGATGGGCCGCTCGAACGGATCGTGCTTCGCGAGAACGATCGCGTCGTACGGTCCCATCACATCGTCGGCGGTGATCACGCCCGGGACCGCGCGTAGCGTCGGCGCGAGCGGATCGCGGATCTCATCTCTCTGGATCAGGATGTAAGCCGTTCGCATCTGGATCACTTCCTTTCGATCAAAACGAGCTCTGCTTCCGGCTCGGGTTCGACGATGGTCTCTTCAACGGCGGTCTCGGCCGTCTGCACTTTCCCCGGCACGAGCGCCACGGCGATCAGGGCGGCTCCAACCAGCGCGCCGGCCGCGACACGGAACGCGAGCGCGTAGCCGTGTGTCGCGGCGACCGCCGGGAGGCTGCCGGTCGCCAGGTTCGTCGCCGCGCTACGCACCGCGACCGTGACCAGCACCGCCAGCCCGAGCGAACCCCCGACCTGCATGACGGTGTTCTGCACCGCGGAGCCGAGCCCGGCGTCTTCCTGTGACACCTGGTGCAATGACGCGACACCAACGGCCGGGAACGCGGCGCCCATCCCGATCGACATCATCAGGATCGACGGGAGAAGATCGGTGACGTACGACCCGTGGACGCCGATACCACCGAGCATCCACAGCGCAGCGGCGATGACCCCGAACGACACCGAGATCAGCGACCGCGCGCCGACGCGCTCGATGAGCGCAGTCGACAAGCCGATGCCGACTATCATGCCGAGCCCGAACGGCACGTACGCCAGACCTGCCTTCAGCGGCGAGTAGCCGAGGATCTGCTGCAGGTACAGCGTCAGCAAGAAGAACATGCCGAACATCCCGCTCGCCATGGCTGCCGTTGCGATGTTCGCGGACACGCGCGTGCGATTCTTGAAGAACTTCAACGGAATCAGCGGATCCGTCGAGCGCGATTCGACGACGACGAGCGCGAGCAACGCGACGACACCTCCGACGAGCGGCCCGACCACGGTGAACGAGCCCCACGGATTACGAGCAGCCGCGAGGAACCCGTCGACGAGCGCGAGCACGCCGCCGGTGGCCAACACCGCGCCTGGCAGATCGAAGCGGCGCGAGGTCCGCTCGGCCTTGCTCTCGTCGACGAGCCGCGGGATAAGCGTGATCGCAGCGAGAGCGATCGGAGCGTTGATGAAGAAGATCCAGCGCCAGTCCAGGTAGGTGACGACGATGCCGGAGAGAACGACTCCGACGGTCGCTCCGAGCCCGGCAAGGCCGGCCCAGATGCCGAGCGCGCGCGTCCGTTCGCGTGCTTCGGTGAAGAGGAGCGCAACCAGCGCGAGCGCGGCCGGGGACGCCAGCGCCTCGCCGGCGCCCTGGGCGAACCGGCCTGCGATCAGCATCCCTTGGCTCTGCGCGGCCCCGCTCACGACGGACGCGGCGGCGAACACCCCGGTCCCGATCAGGAACAGCCGGCGGCGCCCGAGCAGGTCACCGGTGCGCCCGCCGAGCAACAGCAGGCCTCCGGCCATCAGCGCGTAACCGTCGACGATCCACGCGAGGCCGCCGGCGGAGAAGTGGAGCGCTTTCTGGATCGACGGCAGCGCCACGTTTACGACGGTGACGTCGATAACGATCATGAACTGAACGAGCGCCAGGACGGCCAGCGCCTTCCACCGGCGAGGGTCGGCTACCGGCGCGAGCTGGGCCTCGAGCGTTGCGTTGACCGCTTATCGACCGGTCGTTAAGTGGCCAGACCACAGACTACTGGACTTACTGAACGGTCGTCAAGTAGAATATGCTCATGCTCCAAGAGAAAGAGGCCGCCGGCACGAGGACCAGGATCCTCGACATCGCTCGCGACCTCATCGCAGCCCAGGGGTATAGCAGCACGTCCATCGCCCAGATCGCGGAGAAGCTCGGCACCAGCAAGGCCGCGCTCTACTACCACTTCAAGTCCAAGGAAGAGATCCTCGATGCCCTGCTGGGCGAGCCATTCGAGGCCATGAAGGACCTCCGCGACGCGTGTACGAGGCCCGGCGCCAAGCCGGAGGAAGTTCTCGGCGGGCTGATCGATTGCATCTCGGGCCCAGGCTCGTGTCTCGCGATATTCGAGAACGATCCGTCGGTCCTTCACGAGTGGGCGCAGCGCAACAAGCTTGACGAGGAGTGGCAAAAGGTCATAACCGCGCTCGTCGGGCCCAAACCGACGACGGCGAACGTGATAAAGGCGCGCGCCGCGATCGCCGCGGCCAAGCAAGGAACCTTTGCCGCACTCGAGTTGAACGACGGAACGCTCTCGAAAGACGCGCGCGCAGAAGTCTTGGCCGCCGCGTTGCGCGCGCTCGGCTGACGTACCCGGGCAGCCACCTGTCAGATTAACGAGATGGGCCGTCATCGCCTTCCGCCCGGGTTCGCCTTGCATACAGGGCTACGTCGTCGCGAAGCGCCGGTAGCGAAGCACGGCTCGATCGAGCGCCGCGCGCTCGGCCTCATCGAGTCGCTCTTGTACCCGCCGCTGGACGGTGACGCCGTCACGTGCGCGCACGACCCGCCAGTGACCGAGCAGCACGCCGTCCCGCAGGATCACGTGCGTGTAGCCGTTCACCGTCGCCGGGACCGCGAAGCGCGCGCGCTCGGTTCGAAGGACGTCGCGGCTTTCGCCGTACGTGATGATCGACTCGTCGTAGCACTGCACGAGGTCGATCCGCGGCCGAGACTTTCGGGCGTTCTTGGGTTCGCCCACGAACAGGTACGTCCGTCCGTCGACTACTGACTGCTTGATCGAGCGGCCGGCGATCTCCGCCGCGCGCCGCGCATCGCTCATCGGAAGACCCGACCACCACGCGAAGTCTTTGACCGTGGCCGGACCGCGCGACTCGCAATATCGCTTGGCCAGTGTGCCGAGCGCCTCGTCGCGCGTCAGATCTTTCGCGGCCGGGACGCGCGCGTCGAACGACGCGTACGTGTGCTGCTTCCCATCGAGCGGCCCGCTGCAGATGATCATGTCGAGTTCCGCGCGCATCAGGATGTACGGCATCCGTTGCCCGTCGGGGGAAACCCCGCATCGCTCCAGGACGGCGGCGAGCGCGCGCCGCGTGAGCGGTCCCTTGGCGACCGCATCGGCGATGATGTCATTCGACTTCGCGAGCGTCTTCACGTCCAGCCCCAGCTCGCTGCAGCGGCGCACGGTCGTTGCGGTTACGCGAGTGCCGCTCAAACGCATCAGCCATCGCAGATCGCGCGGGGCGACGAAATGCCACGTCGGCCTCAGGATATGCGTCCGCAGGATGCGTCCCTCGTTGAACGCCCGAGCGACAACGCTGTCCGCCGGATAACCGCAGCGCTGCGCGAGCGACCACCGCGCGTACGCGAACTCCTGCGCTTGAACCGCGACGAGCCAGCTCAGCGCGCGCTGGGGATCGGTGACGTCGGAGCTCCACAGTTTTTGGGCGTACATGCGCGCGCGCGCGATCGTTCGGGCATCCATGCGCGTGAACTTACCCGAGTCTTGCGGGCCCCGGGGACGGCCTATGGATACGAGATCGTGCCGAACGCCTCACCGTTCGTCGACGGCGGAATGCCCCCCGTCGTGAAGGAGCAAGACGCTTCCCGTGTACGTGACGGCCGCCTGCACGCGGACGTTCGGCGGACGCGCTATCCCGTTGCGGACTCTCTGTTCCGAACCTTTCCGCGGAGCTCCTCGCGTGCGTAGCGCTCGACCAGCAGCGGGAGAAAGTTTGTGACGCGCGCACCGGACCATTAACGTACCAGTTTGTCTACCAATTGCTCGATCTCTTGCGGCGGCAACTCCCCCGAACTCGCGCTCCAGTGCCTTCATCTCGGCGCTGAGATTCAAACCAGCCTGCTCGGCCGACCCCAAGTGATCCTCCCCCTGTGTCCCGGGGCGAGAAATCCACGCCCGGTTGCGCGCGCTCCGCAATCCGACACCGTCACTTCACCGGACCGACTTCCCCTGACTCTCGCCTCGGACTCGCCGTTCTATCCAGCGGAGGCAGGCGTGCGGAGCGGGGGGCCCTCGATCGCACAGTGTGAGCCCGTTGCTGCGAGCACCTTCGACCGCCGCGTCCCTTCCGGGTTGCGGATCGTCAGGGCGGCGAGGAGGCCGCCGCCCGCGCACATCCCTGCGGCGATGTACAGGGCCACCGAGAAGCCGTGGTCGAGCCGAACGGGATCGAGGTATGCGCGCCCAGTGATGCCGGCCGCGACGGGCAGCACCGCGACTGCGATCAATCCCGCCGTCCTCGCCACATCGTTATTCACGGCGGACGCTATCCCGGCATGCTCGGCAGGAGCAGCCGCGAGGACCGTCGAGGTGAGCGGGGCGACGTTCACGGCAAGGCCGAGTCCGAACACGACGACGCCGGGAAGAACGGACGAGAGGTACGAGCCGGTTGGGCCCGCGCGCGTGAGCATGATCATCCCTGCAGCGATGATGAGAGGACCGATGCTCATCTGAAGCCTGGGGCCGATCCGAGCGGCCAAGTCACCCGAGCGCGCAGAGAGCCCGAGCATGATGAACGTCACGGGCAGCAAGGCCGCTCCGGACGCGATGGGGCTGTAATGGGCGACGACCTGGAGCTCGATTGGTAACAGGAACAGACCTCCGCCGAGCGCCGCGTACACCACGAACGTGACGGCGTTGGCCGCGGTGAACTGGATCGACCGGAAGATCCCGAGCGGAAGCAACGGCATCGGGTGCGTCCTTTCGACCTTCACGAACACGACGAGCGAAGCCGCGCCTATCACCAGCGCGCCGACAACAGTTCCGGACGTCCAGCCTGCAGAGCCCGCCTTGATCAAGCCGAACGTGAGACCGGTGAGGGCGAGCGTGACCAAGCCGGCGCCCACATAGTCGATCCGCCCCGACATCGTTTCGTCGCGCGACTCGGGCACGTGGCGCGCGGCGATCACGATCACCGCCGCCGCCAGCGGTGGGTTGATGAAGAACACCAGGCGCCACGAAACGGCTTGGATCAGCCAGCCTCCGAGGAACGGACCGATCGCAGTTGCAAGGCCACCGAAACCGGACCAAGCGCCGATCGCCTTGCCGCGATCTTCAGGAACGAACGACGCTTCGAG
>VAWS01000053.1 GCA_005884515.1 Actinomycetota bacterium | reverse complement strand
CTGCAGTTCGACCAGCCGCTCATACCGATCGGCGACGGCCTCCTGGGGAACCTGATCGGGCATCGACGCTGCTTCGGTGTGCGGCCTGATCGAATACTTGAACGTGTACGCGGAGTCGAAACGCGCTGCGCGGACAACGCGCAAGGTCTCTGCGAAGTCTTCCTCCGTCTCGCCCGGGAAGCCGACGATCACGTCGGTCGAGACGGCGATGTCCGGGATCGCGGCACGGATGCTCGACAGTGTTTCCAGGTAGCGCGCGCTTCGGTAGCTTCGGCGCATCCGCTTGAGCACGCGGTCGCTCCCCGATTGCAGCGGGAAGTGGATGTGCTCGCAGACGACACGGCTGCTCGCCATCGCATCGATCACGTCGGGCGTGAAGTCGTGTGGGTGCGGGCTGGTGAAGCGGACCCGGCGCAGCCCGTCGATGCGGTCGAGCGCGCGCAACAGGTCGGCGAACATCGGCCTCCCGTCGAGGTCACGGCCGTACGTGTTGACGTTCTGACCGAGGAGCGAGATCTCAACGACGCCGTCGTCGACGAGGCGGCGCGCCTCATCGAGCACATCGCCCAGCCGGCGGGATACCTGCGGGCCGCGAACGTACGGCACGATGCAGAACGTGCACGCGTTGTCGCAGCCGACGCTGACCGCCACCCACGCGTGGAACGGGTCGGCTCGGCGGGCCGGAAGAGCAGAGGGGAACGTGTCGGTCTGCTCGGCGAACTCGAACGAAGGGACGCCCGTCGTTTCCCGCTCGGCCAGCAGCCGGGGAAGCTCTCCAACCGAGAACGTTCCGAACGCGACGTCGACCCACGGCGCCTTCTCGAGCACGAGCGCCTTGTCCTTCTGCACTTGGCATCCACCGACGGCGATGCGGAGCTCCGGCCGCTCGTCCTTCAGCGCCTTCATGTGGCCGAGCGTCCCGTACAAGCGGTTGTCTGCGTTCTCGCGGATCGCGCACGTGTTGAACAAGACGAGGTCCGCGCTCTCGGCGTCGGGCGCGCGCACGTACCCGTTCATCTCGAGCAGCCCTGCGATGCGCTCGGAGTCGTGCTCGTTCATCTGACAGCCGTACGTGCGGATGAAGTAGGTCTTGCTCATGCGGCCATGGTATCGGGCGCCGCCGGTACGATGGCCGCCCATGCGACTCGTGCGTTTCGAGATGGGGGACTCCATCCGGCCGGGGACCCCCGTTGGGGACGAGATCGTCGACCTCTCCCCGATCGCCCACAGCATGGAGGCGCTCATCGCGCGCGGCCGCACGGTCGTCGAAGCCATCGAGGCGCAGTTCGAAGCCCTGCCGAGGCAGCCCGAAGCCGATGCGCGGATCCTGGCTCCCTTGCAGCCGGCGTCCTTACGCGACTTCCTCGCGTTCGAGGATCACGCGAAAGCCGGCGCGGCGCGGCGCGGCGAAGATCTCAACCCCGCGTGGTACGAGATGCCCGTCTACTACAAGGGGAATCACCGTTCGATCCTCGGACCCGACGAGCCTCTCGCGTGGCCCACGTGGACCGAGAAGCTCGACTTCGAGCTGGAGGTCGCCTGCATCGTCGGCGCGCGCGGCCGCGACCTCACGGAGCAGGAAGCCGAGCGCGCGATCTTCGGGTACACGGTCATGAACGACTGGAGCGCGCGCGACGTACAACGGTCGGAGATGGCCATGCGGCTCGGGCCGGCCAAGTCGAAGGACTTCGCGACGTCGCTCGGGCCGTGCATCGTCACGGCGGACGAGTTCTCACCGGAGGACGGGCTGTCGATGCGCGCGCGCGTGAACGGTGAGACGTGGTTCGAGACGACCGGCGCGCGCATGCACTGGACCTTCCCGCAGATGGTCGCGTACGTATCCCGGAGCGAGGACGTCTTCCCGCGCGACGTGTACGGGAGCGGCACCGCCTACGGTGGGTGTGGGCTCGACCAGGACCGGTGGCTGCCGCGCGGTGCGATGGTCGAGCTCGAGATCGACGGCTTGGGCACGCTCCGGACGGAACTCGTCGACCCGTAGCGCGCGCGGGTAGTCTGTCGAGCGAGAACAGGAGGCGCAGATGCCCGATCTCGCAGCCGCATACCACGACGCGCGCGTCGCGATGGCCACCCTCGCGCGCGACGCAGGTGAGAAGGCGAATGAAACGCAGGTTCCCGCGTGCCCGGACTGGACGGTGCGCGACCTGATCGCACACGTGACGTCGATCGCGAGCGACCTGGCGGTTGGGAAGATCCCCCCGGACCTGAACCTCATCCAGTTCTGGGACGACGATATGTCTCGGCGGCGCGAAGCGTTCATCGACGATGCGCTGGCAAAGCGCAGCGGCCGAACGGTCGAGCAGCTCCTCACGGAGTGGGACACGGCCGCGACGCGCCTCGAGTCCATGATCCGCGGAGAGGAACCGTTTCCTTCGGAGTCACCGCCCCTGGTCGAATGGATCGTCGTCACCGACGTCGGACAGCACCTGCAGGACCTCGAAGGTGCACTCGGCACCACCGATCATCGAGACGCATTGGCCACCGGACTCTCGCTCCGTTCCTACGTCGAGGGGATGCGGTTCCGGTCGGCGCACGACCGCCTCCCCGCATTGCGCATCCGCGCCGGCTCAAGGGAATGGGTCATCGGCGACGGCGAACCGGTCGCGACGCTGACGGGCGACCCGTTCGAGCTCGCGCGCGCAGCGTCGGGGCGCCGCAGCCCCGATCAGATCCGCGCGTACGACTGGGACGGCGATCCCGAGCCGTTCATCGCACTGTTCTACCCGTACGGGCTCCGAACAGAAGCGCTCGTCGAATAGCTCGCTAGGCCGACGTGTCTTCGAGCACCGCGATGATGTTCCCCGCCGGGTCGGTGAACCAGGCGATCGGCGGACCGTAGTCGTCGCGCGCGATCCCCTTCGCGTCGGTCTTGATGTCCGGCATGTCGTAGTGCTCAAACGAAACACCGCGCGCCGTCAGCTCGTCGACAGCCTTCTCGATGTCGGGCACGGGGAAATTCAGGATCGTGAACGTTGCCGGCTGATGGTTGGGCTTCGGGTACGCGATCACGTGGCTGCCACCGCCGATCTGGATATCCAGGATCCCCATCTCACCGTCATTCACCGTCAAGCCGAGCACCTCGCCGTAGAACTGCTTCGCCTTCTGGATGTCGTCGACGGAGAACCCCGCGAATCCGTGCGAGTCTTTGAGCATGTCTGCCTCCTTCGTGACGTGTCGCCCCCAGTCCTAGCCGACGCTCCGCGGAACCGACAGCGCTAGATGAGACCGAGACCCTTCGCCCAGCTCGTTTCGTACCCGTCGATGCTCGCCGCGTCGAGCTCGGCCGTAACGTGAAGCGGGCGCTCGGTTTCCACCATCACAGCGACCTCGTCGGCGAACTCTTTGGTCTTGCTCGCTTCGATCGCTGCAGCCTGCGGCCCATGGTGCAGCCCTTGCGGGTGCAACGTCATCATCCCCGGGCCGATGCCTGCTCGGCTGAAGAACTGCCCCGAGTGGTAGAAGAGCACCTCGTCGCGATCGATATTCGAGTGGAAGAACGGCACGCGTAACGCCTCGGGGTCCCCTGTCTCCGTCGGTCGCGGTGCGAACGTGCACACTTCGAAGCCGTCGTTCGCCCAGGTGCAGTGAACGCTCGGCGGGAGGTGGTAGCGCGGCGAGACGATCGGCCGGAAGTCGCGCACGTTCAGACGCACCGGGCACAGATCTCCCTGCCAGCCCACGACATCGAGCGGATGATGGGGGTACATGAGATGCGTGTACGCGCCGTCGCGCTTCACGCGTACCTCGAACTCCCCCTTATCGTCGTGGGGCTCCGGCTCGGGAGTCTCCAGCACGCCCGGGTCGAACTGCGCGTGCCTGCCGAGCATCCCTCGATCGGGCAAGCGGAACTCGCCCGACCCTTCGATCACGAAGACGAACGTCTCGCCGTCCGGGACGACGCGATGCGTGGTCCCCTTCGGAAGGACGAGGTAATCGCCGGCCTCGAATCGCAACGGCCCGTAGTCCGTCTCCAGCAGGCCGGAACCTTCGTGCACGAAGTAGCACACGTCGCCGTCTGCATCGCGCAAGAAATACGGCATCGGCTCCGCGCGCCGCGACACGAAGAGACGGGCCTCGTCGTTCCCTGCGAGCAGCGTCCAGGCGCCGCTCGCGTCGGTCGCGTCCGTCGTCTTCACGTGACCGACGTCGAACGCTTGGGGCCGGAGCGGTCCGTCGATCTTGACCCACGCGGTAGGCGGATGCGTCCTGTACAGGTGCGACGCGCGCCCGTTGAAGGATTCGCGGCCGTGCTCTTCTTCGAACGTGCCCGGGGGCAAACCGACGTGCGCTTGCTTCGCGACCTTTCCGCGCGACAGGGGGAACACGCTTACAGCGTCCCGCGAGCGGCCTGCTCGCGTTCGATCGCTTCGAAGAGCGCCTTGAAGTTGCCGAGGCCAAAGCCGCGCGAGCCGTGGCGCTGGATGATCTCGAAGAAGACCGTCGGGCGGTCCACGACCGGCTTCGTGAAGATCTGTAGCAGGTACCCCTCCTCGTCGCGGTCGGCCAGGATCGCCTGATCGCGAAGCGCCTCGACGTCGACCTCGTCGTGCAGATCCGAGAAGCGCTCGCGGACCTCCTCGTAGTACGCGTCGGGCACGCGGAGGAACTGAACGCCGCGCGCGCGCAGCTCGCCGACCGTCTTCAGGATGTCGTCGGTTCGAAGTGCCATGTGCTGCACACCCGGCCCGCGATAGAACTCGAGGTACTCGTCGATCTGGGACTTCTTCTTGCCCTTCGCGGGCTCGTTCAGCGGGAACTTCACGCGGCCGACGCCGTCCTGCATGACCTTGGACATCAGGGCCGTGTATTCGGTCGAGATCTGAACCGACTCCTCGACCGGGCGGAACCCGGGCAAGAACACACCCGCGTAGTCGGTCCGCTGGATGAGCGAGTGGATCGTCTCGCCGTAGGTCGCGATCGCCGCGCGCACGACCTTCCCGTGCTCGTCCTCGGTGACGGTCGGTTCCATGACGCTCGTCGCGCCGTGAGCGGTCGCGTAGCGCCATGCATCCTCGGCGTCGGGAACGCGCAACGCGATGTCCTTCACGCCGTCGCCGTGCGCGCGCACGTGGGCCGCGATCGGGGAGTCGGGATCGAGCGCGCCCGTCAGCAGGAAGCGGCACTCACCTTGAACGAGCAGCCTGCTCGTCCGGTCGGTTACGCCGGTCTCGAGTCCTGCGTATGCAGCCTCGCTGAAGCCCCACGCTTTGCGGAAGTAGTAGGAGGATTGCGCCGCATTGCCGACCCAGAACTCGAGGTGATCGATGCCGAGGATCGGAAAGACGTCGCCGGCGCCGTTCGCGTTGTTGTCGCCCATGTCGTTCACCTCACCCACGACGGCGTGTACACCGTCGCTCCCGAGCCGGTGGCCTTGTGAGCGCGCCGACGCATCGAGGTAACTCCTCTTGAGAAGGCTATCACCGGCGTCCGAAGACGAAACGGACTGCTGCTCAGGCTTGGATCGTGGTGCCGGTTTCGCCTTCAGGTGGCTGCGGGTTCGGCATGTCCGTTTGCAATCGGTCGGTCCGATGCTCGACCTGCAGACGGATCGCGGTACGGCTTTCCCCTCCGATGTCGACGTCGTGGAACGTCGGGATGCAGATGGGGTCGATGCCTTCCTCGGAGACGAATGCGCGCGCGATCGCGATCGCTTTCACGGCTTGATTGAGCGCGCCCGCGCCGATCACCTGCACGCACACGACGCTCTGCTCCCGAAGGATCCCTGCGATGGCACCGGCGACCGCGTTCGGGCTGGACTTCGTCGAAACCTTGAGGATGTCCATTCACCATCGCCGCTGTGCGACCTTCGCCGGCGCAGCGGCCCCCCTTCAGGCCTTTCCTTTGGGCGAGGATAATCCTTCTCGACCTCCCTAACAATAGGAAACGTCAAGTGTTGTCCCTCTCGGGGGACCAACGTCCTACGTCGAGATCTACTTGGCGTACTCGGTCGCGCGCGTCTCGCGGACGACCGTGATCTTGATCTGCCCCGGATACTGGAGCTCTTCTTCGATGCGCTTGGCGATGTCCCGCGCGAGAACTTGGCACGCAACATCGTCGATATCGGTCGGCTTGACGATGACGCGCACCTCGCGGCCGGCTTGCATCGCAAAGGTCTTCTCGACGCCCTCGTACGACGTGGCTATCTCTTCCAGTTTCTCGAGCCGCTTCACGTAGGCCTCGAGCGTCTCTCTGCGCGCCCCCGGGCGCCCGCCTGAGATCTGGTCTGCCGTCTGGGATAGGACGGCGAAGAGCGTGCGCTGCTCGACTTCGCCGTGATGCGACTCGATCGCGTGCACGACCTCGGCCGGTTCCTTCAGACGTCTGGCGAGCTCCGCTCCGATCAGCGCGTGCGATACTTCCACCTCGTGCGTGACCGCCTTGCCGATGTCGTGAAGGAGGCCGCACCGTTTCAGAAGCCGGACCTCGTCACGATTCATCCCGAGCTCTGCACCGAGCATCCCAGCGATGTGGGACGTCTCGACGAGGTGCTTCAGCACGTTTTGCCCGTACGAGGTTCGGTACTTCAGGCGCCCGAGCACGCGCAGCAGCTCGGGATGGATGTCGGTGATCCCGACGTCGAGGATCGCTTCTTCGCCGGCGCGGCGAATCTCTTCCTCCACCTCGCCGCGCGCGCGCTCGGCCATCTCTTCGATCCGCGCCGGATGGATCCGCCCGTCCGACACCAGCTTTTCGAGTGTGATCCGGCCGATCTCCCTGCGGACTGGGTCGAAGCACGACAGCAGCACGGCCTCCGGCGTGTCGTCAATGATGATGTTGACACCCGTCGCGGCCTCGAAGGCCCGGATGTTCCGACCTTCCCGCCCGATGATCCGGCCCTTCATCTCCTCGTTCGGGATGCTGAGGACCGAGACGCTGGATTCGGTCGTCTGCTCGCTCGCGAGCCGTTGGATCGCCAGCGTGACGATCCTGCGCGCGCGCTGCTCGGCCTCTTCGCGCGCCTTGGTTTCCAAGTCCCGGACGAGCGCCATCGAATCGCGCTTCGCGTCTTCTTCCAGCCGGCGCATGAGCGATGCCTTCGCTTCGGCGACCGACATCCCGGCGACGCGCTGGAGAGCGCGGTCGATCCCCTCACGATCCTGCTCGACTCGCTCCCGAGCACCCTGCAGCTCCGTCGCCTTCTCTTCGAGACGTTCGCTCGCTTTGCCGAGCTCTGCCTCGCGGTCGTCCAATCCGTGGTCGCGCTTCTCGAGCTGTTCCTCGCGCTGCTCCGCCCTGCTCTCCCGCTTGTCCACGTCGCCGCGACGGATCTTGAGCTCTTCTTCCACTTCTTGCCGGAGCCGAAGGGCTTCGTCTTGGGCGCGCACGATGACCTCGCGCTTGTTGGTCTCTGCCTCGCGCTCGGCTTCGGCGATCACCACGTGGGCGCGCGCTTCTGCCGAGCCGATCTTCGCGAGTCCTTGGCGGTGGCGAGCAAGGTAGCCCGCAGCCACCCCCGCAACCAGGCCGACGATCAGTCCGATCACAAGGAGCATCGAATCCAACTCCTCTCATCCGGCCGCCCGCGTCGCCGCTGCGACCGGTTTCACATCAACAAGAAAAAAGCCGAGCATCGCTCGGCGAAGCGTCGGCAGACGCGGTCGGGACAGCGTTGATGGGGAGACGAAAGAAGCCCTACGGGCTCGGTTGTGTTCGCTCTCCGTTCACAGTTCAGCCGTCTCGGTCGGAGTCAAAATGCCTGGTAAACGCGTGTGCTTTCACTTCGTGCGAGCCAGGTCATGGTAAATCCCCGTCAACCAAAGGGTCAAGGGACGGTGAACCAGCGGCCTCTTTGGCCACGATGCGGCATGTGTCCGGGTCGAACCCTTTGCGTGCGAGGAGCCCCGACAGCCGCCTCACCCGGGTCTCGAGCGGCAGATCGGTCATCCGAGCGGCTTTCCGCTCGGCCAGCTCACGGGCGCGAGCAAGCTCCGCATCGGGGTCTTCCGTTGCCGCCTCGGCGGCTTGCTCCTTGCTGAGGCCCCGCGCCCGGAGCTCCGCCTGGATCCGCCTGGCAGCCATCCCCCGGCGGCTCGCGGCTTCGACGAACTGGCTCCCGAACCGCCCGTCGTCTTGGAGCTTGGTCTCCTGCAGGCGATCGATCACGTCGACGATCACCTCCGGACCGAACCCCTTCTGTCGGAGCCGAGACCGAAGCTCGACGGCGGAGCGCTCACGGACGGCGAGCAGTCGCAACGCAACGTCGCGTGCCTTCTGTCGCTGCTCCTCGAACGAAAGAGTGGACGGGGCCGGTTTCCCAGCCCCGTCGCCTGGCTTCTTTCCGCCCCTCACGAGCGACTTACTCGTCTTCCTCCGGCTCCTCCGGGATCGCCTCTTTCGGCACGAGCCCCAGCGTGTCTCGGATCCGCTTCTCGATGTCGCTCGCAACATCCGGATTCTCGAGCAGGAACTGGCGGGCGTTCTCACGCCCCTGCCCGACCTGCTCGCCTTCGTACGTGAACCACGCGCCCGACTTCTTGATGAACCCTTGCTCGACCCCGACGTCGATGAGTGATCCCTCGCGCGAGATCCCCTTCCCGTAAACGATGTCGAACTCCGCGGTCCGGAACGGCGGCGCGACTTTGTTCTTGACGACCTTCGCGCGCACGCGACTCCCGACGACCTCTGCCCCATCCTTCAGGTTTTCGATGCGGCGGATGTCGAGGCGAACCGAGGAGTAGAACTTCAGCGCGCGGCCTCCCGGCGTCGTTTCCGGGCTCCCGAACATCACACCGATCTTCTCGCGCAGCTGGTTGATGAAGACGGCCGTCGTTCGAGACTTGCTGAGGTTGGCAGTTAATTTGCGCAACGCCTGGGACATCAGACGTGCTTGCAGCCCGACGTGTGTGTCCCCCATGTCCCCTTCGATCTCGGCTCGCGGCACGAGTGCAGCGACCGAGTCGATTACGACGACGTCGATCGCGCTCGATCGCACCAGCGTGTCGGCGATCTCCAGGGCTTGCTCGCCCGTGTCCGGCTGCGAGATGAGAAGCTCGTCGAGATTCAGTCCGAGGTTCTGCCCATAAGCCGGGTCGAAGGCGTGCTCGGCGTCGATGAAGGCGGCGATGCCGCCGGCGCGTTGCGCTTCGGCCATGATGTGCAACGCGATCGTGGTCTTGCCGCTCGACTCGGCGCCGAAGATCTCGACCACACGACCACGCGGAACGCCGCCGATCCCGAGCGCGAGGTCGATCGCGAGCGAACCGGTGGAGATCGTCGCGATCTGCAGATGCTCGCGATCTCCCATCCGCATGATCGAGCCTTTCCCGAAGGTTTTCTCGATCTGCGCGAGGGCTATGTCCAGCGACTTCTCCCGATCCACGTGCGCTCCCCTTTCCGGCTGTTGCTTCTCCGACGGCTGCTTGCTCATGGTCGTCTCGCCTCGCTCCCTCGTCCCGGTGACCGGAGTATAGGCTCCGGTCCCGACAGGAATAACAGGGGTGTGATTCCGGTCGGTCCGAGGCTATCCGAACAGGTGTTCGGGGTCAACGACTCGAGGAAACGCTATGCCGCGACCGTCGGCATGTCACGAACGGGAAGAGTGAGCGAGGCTGCTCGAAGGTCACGAGCCGCGCCGGAAAGGGAAGGTCGCGAGCTCGTTGTAGACGGCGTGCGGGCGGCCGAGGCGGCTCTCGAATAGCCCGATCCGTTGGACCGGGAAGGCGATCGGACGCACCGTTGCGTCCAACGACACCGGGGCCGGCGTTTTCACACGCGCGAGGGTGAGGTGCGGAGTGAACGCGCGCGCTTCGCGAGGGAACCCGAGCTTCTCCCGCGCTTCGCCCACCGAGTCCGCCACTCCCGCGAGACCGCGGGTCGGGTCGTCGAGGCCCAACCACACGACGCGCGCGCGCTTCGCGGACGGGAATGCGCCGAGCGAACCGAGCCGCACCGTGAACTCGACGTGCCCTTCGACGGCAGCTGCAACCGCCCCGGAGACGTCGGCAACCCGATCGTCCTCAACCCGACCGAGGAACGCGAGCGTCAGGTGAAGGTTCTCTTTCGGTACCCATCGCGCGCCGGCGACGCGGCTTCCGAGCACTTCGATCGCGCGCGCGAGCTCTTCCTTCACCGCCGCCGGCAGCGCGAGGGCGACGAACAGCCGCGCTATGTCGCCTCCAATAGATAGAGCCGCACGAGGTTCAGCGCCGCCGAGACGGCAAGCGTGCGCACGGTGTTCCGATCGCCGGGCAACCGGACCTCGCGCGCAACCTCGCCGAGCGGCCCGGCGACCGCGACCACCACGGTGCCGATCGGTCGTCCTTGCTCCGTCGGTCCGGCAACACCCGTCAGCGCAACCCCGACGTCCGCCTTCAAGCGAGCGCGCGCACCGGCGGCCATCGCGCGCGCAACGGGCTCGCTCACCGGCCCGTGCTCATCGAGCACCCAGGCCGGAACGGCGAGCAGATCCTCTTTCACTTCCGTCGCGTAGGAGACGATCGACCCGCGGAAGTATTCCGACGCGCCGGCGGTCGATGTGATGCGACCTCCAAGCGCACCGCCGGTCAGCGATTCCGCGCATCCGAGCGACCAACCGCGTGCGAGCAGCAACGCGCCGACGACCGACTCGAGGTTCTCGTCGTCGACACCGACCACTGCGGCACCGAGGGACGCGCGCACGCTCGCCTCCGCAGCCGCAACCAGCTCGTGCGCGCGCGCGGGATCGGAGGCCTTCGCCGTCAACCGGATCCGCACCTCTCCGCCGCCGGCCAAGAACGCCATCGTCGTTTCGCCGCCGAGGATCTGCCACACATCGTGCAGCTGCTCGGCGATCGTGCTTTCGCTGACGCCGGCGATACGCACGACGCGGGACACGATCTGCGACGGCTCCCCCGCCCTGCCGAGCAAGTCGGGCAGCACTGCGCGCGCAAGCATGTCCTCCATCTCGGCCGGCACACCCGGGACCGCGTAGATCACCCCGCCGGCGTGCTCGACGATCAAACCCGGTGCCGTTCCCCACGACTGCTCGATGATCGAGGCGCCGTCGGGGACGTCGGCCTGTCGGACGTTCACCTCCGCCATCGGACGGCCGAACTCAGAGAACCGGCGACGCAGCTCCTCTTCGATCTTCGGGTCGCGGACGAGCCGGCGTCCGGTCAGCGCAGAGATCGCCTCGCGCGTGACGTCGTCCTGCGTCGGGCCCAGCCCACCCGTCACGATGACCGCATCCGCGCGGGCGAGGGCTGCCGCGATCGCGTCGGCGATCCGTTGCTCGTTGTCACCGACCGATGTGTGCATGAAGCAGTCCACGCCGATCGAAGCGAGCGCCTGTCCGATGTGGGCCGCGTTCGTGTTGACGATGTCGCCGAGCAGCAGCTCGGTACCCACCGATACCACCTCAGCGCGCATCGGTTAGCAACGAGGGCGCACGCATGAAGTACTGGATACCCGAGATCACCGTCAGCCCGACGGCGATGCCGAGCACCGTTCCTTCGAGCCACCCGGGCGCGGTGCGCGGAGGAAGGATGTACAGCAAGACGGCGAGCAGCTGCGCCCCGGTCTTCATCTTCCCCGCCACGCTCGCCGGGAAGCCCCGCCCGCGGCGCTCCGCGACCCAGCGAAGCACGGTCACCCCCGCTTCGCGCGCGATGATGATCCACGCCGCCCAGGCGGGGAAGCGGCCGACGATCACGAGCGCGACCATCGAGGCGGTGACCAGGATCTTGTCGGCGATCGGGTCCCACAGCTGTCCTGCCGTCGACACCAGCTGCATCCGGCGCGCCGCGAAGCCGTCGAACCCGTCGGTCAGCGCCGCGATGCCGAACGCGAAGAACGCCACCCACGATGCCCCGCGCGTTCGCATCAACGTCAAGACGACGACCGGAACGACGAGCACGACGCGCGCGATCGTGAGGACGGCCGGCCAGTGGATCCGCGGCCGGCGCCGAACCGGGTCCCCGTGGCCGGGCGTGCTCACGCCCCGGAGATCTTCCCGTGAGGCCCGTACCGCGCGCGGAAGACCGATCCCTTCGGACCCGCCGTGCCGAGGGGCACGCCGTTGAGCGTCAGCCGGACGGTCCCCCCGTCCGCTGCCACGAGGTCGACCGCCGAGCGCGCGCGGAACGTCCGTGATTGCCCCTCAACCATCGTCCCGTCGAAGATCTGCGCGCCGTCGGCCTGGATGCTCACGCGCGTCGGCGCGAGCGCAACGACCACCAGCGTCACGCGAGCCCGCGCCGGGGGAACCGGTGCGCCGACGCCCCGTGATGCCGGTGAGCTCGACACGGCTCGACTCGGGACCGGTGTCGTCTTCGCCGCCGGCCGCTCGGTCTGACCGCCGAGTGCGCCGACACCCGCCGCGACGGCCAGGGCAACACCGGACGCGATCGCAGCTATGAGCCACTTCGGCCGCTTCGGTTTCGGGGCTTCTCGGCTCTTGCGATCGAGCTCCTCGATCGACGAGGGCTCGGGCTCTGGTTGCAGAGCCGTGAACTCCTCGACGACCTCTGTGGGATCCATGCCGAGGAAGCGCGCGTAGGAAGACAAGTTGCGACGCACGAGCGACTGCTGTCCGATCGAATCGAATCGCTCGTCCTCGAGCGCGCGCAGGAGGTCCGGGCGGATGCGCGTCCGCCACGCCGTTTCTTCGATCGACAGCGAACGGTCGATGCGAGCCTTGCGCAGCTTGGGGCCGATGCTCGGCGGTGCGACGGACGCCACGGGTTCGATTCTCCCACACCTCTCGACGGCGACCGCGCAAAGTATAGGTGTGGGCGAAGCCGTCTCCAAGGCGAACCGAGGGGGGGCGTCAGGTGCGCGCGCGCATCTCTTCCAGCTCGTCGGGCGTGATGAGGACCTCGCGCGCCTTTGAGCCCACGCTCGGGCCGACGACGCCCCGCTCCTCGAGGAGATCCATCAGACGCCCGGCGCGCGAGAACCCGACCTTCAGCTTCCGCTGCAGCATGCTCGTCGAGCCGAGGCCCGAGCGGACGACGAGCTCCATCGCTTGATCCATCAGGTCGTCGTCCGACCCGAGCTCGGCATCGCTCACGCCTCCCCCGGTCACGACCTGCGCGATGCCGTCGGCGTACTCGGGGTCGCCCTGCCGACGACAGAACCCGACGACGGATTCGATCTCAGGCTCGGTCACGTACGCGCCTTGCACGCGCCGCGGCTTCCCCATCGACGCCGGCAAGAACAGCATGTCGCCGAACCCGATCAGCTTGTCGGCTCCGCCTTGATCGAGCACGACTCGCGAGTCTGCTTGCGACGCCGTCGCGAAGGCGATGCGGCTCGGGATGTTCGCTTTGATCAGCCCGGTGACGACGTCGACCGACGGGCGCTGCGTCGCAACCAATAGATGGATGCCGACCGCGCGCGCCATCTGCGCGATGCGGCAGATCGCGTCTTCCACGTCGCGCGGCGCGACCATCATCAGGTCGGCCAGCTCGTCGATGACGACGAGGATGTACGGCATCTCTTCGGACACCGGGAGCCCGTCCTTGCGGATGCGCCCGGCGCGCACCGCTTCGTTGTACGTGTCGATCTGGCGCTGGCCGTTCTGCGCGAGGTCCTCGTAGCGGTTCTCCATCTCACGCACGACCCAGCCCAACGCATCGGCCGCGCGCTTCGGGTGCGTGATCACCGGCGCGAGCAGATGGGGCGTGTTGTTGTAGTGGCTCAGCTCGACGCGCTTCGGGTCGATCAAGATAAGCCGCACCTGACTGGGCTGCGCGCGCATCAGGACGCTCGAAACCAAGGAGTTGATGCACGTCGACTTCCCGGCGCCGGTCGCGCCGGCGATCAGAAGGTGCGGCATCTGCGTGAGGTTGACGAGCACGGCCTCACCGGAGATGTCCTTCCCCAGCCCAACGAGCATCGGGTGCTGGTCTTCGGCAGCTTTCGACGCGCGCAAGATGTCGCCGAGCGTCACGAGCTCGCGTTCCTTGTTCGGAACCTCGATGCCGATCGCGGAGCGACCCGGGATCGGTGCGAGCATGCGGACCTCGGGCGTCGCCAGCGCATACGCGATGTCGTTCGCGAGCGACATGACGCGGTTCACCTTCACGCCCTGGCCGAGCTCGATCTCGAATCGTGTGACGGTCGGTCCGCGCGTCACGCGCGCAACCGCCGCGTCGACCCCGAAGTCGCGCAGCGTCGCTTCCAGCGCGCGGATCGTTTCGGTCGAGCTCTTCGCTCCCGGCGTGCGCACGGTGCCCGCGCGCAGGAGGTCGAGCGGTGGGAGTCGATACGGGAGCTGGGCGGCGCGGCGAGAGATCATCGCGAGCTGCCCCGACGGTTCGGCTTCGACCACGGGCTCTTCCGCGGCGTCATCGGAGATCTCCTCGGCGTCGTCCACTGCGGCCGGCTCGCTCTCGATCTCGGCTTCGGCTGAAGCTGGCTCTTCGGCTGAAACAGGCTCTTCGTCGCTCAGGTCGATCGTCCTTGTGTCGGCCGTGAACGAGGGAGCGGGCTCTTCTTCCTCGGCGAGATCGACGACGTCCGTCTCTTGATAGTCCTCGTCGTCGTACTCGGGCGCGCGCGCGCCGAAGCCGTGCCGCTCGCGCGCGCCGTCCGTCCAGTCGCGCACGACGTCCAACGCACGCCGCACAGGCGTCTTCGTCAGGATCAGAACCCCCATGCAGAGCAAGGCGACGAGGACGACTCCGGCGCCCCAAACCGACATCAACCCCTTGAGCGGTCCGGCAAGCAACGCACCGACGACCCCGCCGCTGCGCCGGAGCTGGGTCGCACCGGCCGTGAAGTCGGGCGTGCCCTGCATGAGGTGCCAAAGCCCCAGGATGCTCGAAACGAGCACGGCCAGTCCGATCGTGATGCGCGGCCGGTCGGGCCCCGGCCGGGTGACGAACATCTCGTACGCGAGGTAGCCGAAGACGACCGGCGTGAAAAGACAGCCGACGCCGAGGAGGCCGCGGAAGGCAAGCTCGAGGAAACGCCCCACCGGTCCGGCCAGGTTGAACCAGATCCCGAGCGCGCATAGCACTGCGAGGACGGTGAGGCCGATCCCGTAGACGTCGCCGAGCTGAGCGCCCAGCGCGTCGCGGAACCAGTCGAGCAGCCGGCGTATTAGATGGGACCGGTCTGCCTTCTTCTTCTTACCCCCAGGCGATCGACGCCCCCGCTTCTTGGCCGGCATCTGCCTCCCGTCGGCGGGTCGTTTGATCGGCGGTACTTAGACTAACCCGAGCTGCTCCAGAACCGCGCGCACCTTGGTCTTTTCCGCCTCGGTCGCAGGGACCAGCGGAAGGCGCGGGCCGCCCGCCGGCCGTCCCACCATCTCGAGCGCGGCCTTCAGCGGGATCGGGTTGCTCGTGATGAACAACACGTCGAACAGAGGGACGAGCTCACGGTTGATACCCGCCGCGAGGTCACCGTCGCCCTTGGTATGGGCCTCGACGAGCGCTTGCAGGCGCGCGCCGCATCCTTGACCCCCACGATGTTCGGAACCTCGGCCAGCTTCAGCAAGGTCTCGTGCTCGATCTTGCGCGCGGTGCGGCTCGGGATGTCGTAAAGGATGACCGGAAGGTCGGTTGCTGCGGCGACCGCCCGGAAGTGGGCCAGGAGCCCCGACTGCGGCGGCCGCGAGTAGTACGGCGTCACGACGAGGAGCCCGTCCACGCCTTGCTCGGCGGCCATCGTGGACAAGTGGATGGACTCAGCGGTGTTGTACGTGCCGGTCCCGGCGATCACGTCCGCGCGCGCGCCAACGGCGTCCGTGACGGCGGCGAACAGATCCCGCTTCTCTTCGAAGCTGAGGGTCGGCGACTCACCGGTCGAGCCGGCGAGTACCAAACCGTCGGAGCCGTTCGCGACGAGGTGCTCGGCCAGGCTGCGCGCGCGCTCCAGGTCGAGCGCCCCCTCCCGGTCGAACGGCGTCGCCATCGCGGTGATCACGCGGCCGAACATGCAGTCTCCTTTCCCGTCGCATCAAGGATAGCCGCCGACCCGGCCGGATGCGGCCGATTGCCACTTTCGGTGCGCACCGAACGCACCCGACGTCCGAAGATGCGTGCAACCGTTCACGAACCGCCCACAACGACGACATCTCTTCTTCGGGACATCGCGGGACAAGCGCGTTACGCAGCGTGTCCGCGTTCCGCATCTCTCGTTGTGCGAGGTGTAAGAGTCTTCTCACAGGGAGAACCGATGGTCACGTGGGTGTTGGTCGCAGAGCCCGATCCGCTCGTCGCAAAGGCGATCGAGACCGTCGAAGCTCGCCTCGGTTCCGAGCAAGAGGTGCTCTGGCTCTGCCCCACGGCCGAGCCCGCGCAGGACTAAGCGTCGCGCTGCTGCGCGAGACGCTTGCGCTCTGCCCTTCGCTCCGCCTCCAGCCGCTCGAGATCGACGGCATCGAAATCCACATAGCGCATCGCGTCGGCGACGGCGCGATGACCCGCGACCTCAGCGATCTGCCGGTGCATCTCGTGCGCGACGGCGCGATACGCCGGATGCCCCTGCGGTGACGAGCGCAGCTCGATCAGGTGCATCGCCGCACGCGCATTGAGCTGCATCACGAATCGGATCCGGTACGCCATGCACACCGCGTACTGCGCTTGCTTCGGCAGGTCGGGCTCGACGGCGCTCCACAATCCTTGCGAGAGCTCCATCGCTTCCCGAAAGGACCCGCCGACGCCGATGTCGTCTAGATCCGGCTGCATCTCGTACCCATGCCGAGGTGTCAGGTCCTGCCACTCCATCGTGAGCATGCGGTGGCGTTGCAGGTCGCGGAACGCGCCGTAGTCCGCGAGCACGTCGAACCGGTACGAGATCGCTTCGAGCGCGCGCCCCGGCTTGTGCCGGCGGTTCCCCCGCTCGCCGACGTACGTTCGCACGACGCGCGCGCGCTCCTCGGCCGACAGCGAGCGGACCCGCGCGCGCAGCTGGTCGTCGGGGAGATCGCTCACCGCGTAGAGCATGGCGGCGACGAGCTTCTCTTCCCCGTCGGGATCCCAGTCGACGAGCGTCACAAGGGGACGATCTTCGGGCTTGTCGTCGCGGAGGAGCTCGGCCGCCCGCGCTTGCATCGACTCCCGGGTGTCACGGAGGTAGTCGCTCCACGCCCCGCCGCGCGAGGGCTGCTCGACCCGCTGCAAGAAGACGGGGATAACTTCGTTGAGCTCGGCCAGCATCATCGCGGCGACGTCCCGCACCTCCGCAAGCGGTGACCCCCGCATGCGCAAGAGCATCCCTTCGAAGGACTGCCCGCTGGCGTAGATGCCGGTATTCGACACCGTTGCGGCGGGCAGCATGCCCCGGAGGGCGTCCAAGGCCTTCGCTCGGATCGTGCTCTTGTAGACGCGGTCGGTATCATCCGCTTGCTTCGGGAAGCGCCGGCCGTAACCGTCGATCGCGCGCGGTAACGCTTCGGCATACAGGGCGAAGATGCGGTCGAGGGTCTCCTCGTAGCGCGCGCCGTGAGGCGACGACACGATGTCGGGCTCGCGGAAATAGCGGTACCGGCCGCCCGGCTTGTCGTCGTAGGGGACGTAGCGCGTCGACTGCTCGAGGTAGCCGCCGAGCCGCCCCCATTCGAGAGCTTTCGTCAGGATGTTCGACCCTTGCTCGACCGCGAGGTGCGCGCCGCCGAGCTGGGCGACCGAGTCGTCGCCGAACTCGATGAAGATCCGGTCGTAAAGCTCGGACGCCTTCGTGGAGCCGATCTCGGCCGTTTCGGTGAACTCTTCACCGCGATAGAACTCGTCGAGGAAGAGCCGGCGAAGCGACTTTGCGGTCCGCGAGTAGCGCGCGAAGAGCGCACCTTTGACGATCTCGGGGAGGTTCCGCAGCGCGAAGACCGGCCGGTCTGTGTTTGTGAAGTAGCGCAGCAGGATCGCGCGCTCTTCGGCCGTGAACGCTTCGCTGACGTACTCGTGCATCGCGCGCGGAGCGTACCACGCGGGTCCGACGGGTCCGACCGGCTTACAGGTTCAGCAGGTTCTCGAGGCCAACGGTCAGGCCGGGATGGTGGCTGATCTGTTTCACCGCAAGCAGAACACCGGGCATGAAGCTCGCGCGGTCGTAAGAATCGTGGCGGATCGTCAGCGACTGTCCCGGTCCGCCGAGAATCACCTCTTGATGCGCGACGAGTCCCGGAAGCCGCACCGAGTGGATGTGGATACCTTCGACCTCACCGCCGCGCACGCCCTCGACCACCTCGACCGAGTCGACCGCCGGCTTCGGCGCCTCACCGCGCTCGACCGAGATCTCGTGGGCGGTGCGCAGCGCAGTACCCGACGGGGCATCGGCTTTCCCGTCATGGTGCAATTCGATGATCTCAATAGTCGGGAAGAACTTCGACGCCTGGGCCGCGAAGCGCATCATCAACACCGCTCCGATCGCGAAGTTGGGAGCGATGAAAACGTTCGACTCGCTCCCTTCCTCCTCGATGAGGGCGCGGATCTCGTCGTAGTCCTGAGGCTTCAACCCGGTCGTGCCCACAACTATGTCGACCGCATGCCGCACGCACCAGCGCACATTGTCCATCACCGACGAGGGGTGCGTGAAGTCGATGGCACAATCCACCTCGGCCTGGCTCAGCATGTCGATCTCTTCGCCAACCTTGATCGTGCCGTTGGGCGCATCGCCTAAGGCGAGGGTTTCACCCGCGGCTTCCGAATCGACCGCCGCGACCAAAACCGTCTCGGGATCGTCGTGCACGGCCTTGCACACCTCGCGACCCATGCGCCCGAGCGCGCCGAGAACCCCGACGCGGATCACGCGGCGGCTCCGACGAAACTGCTGACGTCCACCG
This sequence comes from Actinomycetota bacterium, assembly GCA_005884515.1. Lineage (GTDB taxonomy): Bacteria > Actinomycetota > AC-67 > AC-67 > AC-67 > AC-67. The sequence goes on along the minus strand of VAWS01000053.1, from coordinate 894 downwards.
CCAACGCCGGGCCCAGCACGACGAGTGACCAGGGCGCGCCGGCCAGCACGTCGGCGCCAACGCGCCGCACGTCGTCCAGCGTCACCGCCTCCACGCGCGCGATCATCTCCTCGGTCGTCAGGATCTCACCAAGGCACAGCTCGCTCTTCCCCAGGTGTGACATCGCCGCTCCCGGTTCTTCCATGGATAGCACCAAACTGCCCCGCACGTGTCCAACGGCGCGCGCGAGCTCTTCCTCGGTGATCCCGGCCGTGGTGATCACGCCAAGCTGCTCGCGGATGATCGACAGCACTTCGCCGACGTTCTCGGTCGAGCAGCCTGCATAGATGTTGAACGCCCCCGTCTCGCTGTACCCCAGATGCCCGGACGAGATCGCGTACGCCAGGCCTCGCTTCTCTCGGATCTCTTGGAACAACCGGGACGACATCCCGCCGCCGAAGATCACGTTCAGCAGACCCAGCGCCCAGCGCCGTCCGTCCGAGCGCGCGATCCCCTGGGTTCCGTAGACGAGGTGCGCTTGCTCGATGTCGCGTTCGTGCACGACGAGGTTCCCCGCCACCGGCGGCGGCGCGCCGGGCGCGCGGATCGAGCGAGGCGTTGCGCGCGCGCGGAAGGCCGCGTCGACGAGGCCCACCACCTGCGCGTGATCCACCTCGCCGGAGGCCGCCACGACGATGTTGTCCCCGGTGTAGTACCGGTGGAAGAAGCCGGCGATCGCCTCGCGCGACATCTGCTCGACCGTGCCGGGAAGGCCTTGCACGCGCCGGCCCAGCGGATGGTCGGGCCAGATCGTTTCGTGGAAGACGTCGAAGACGATGTCGTCGGGCGTGTCCTCGTGCATCGCGATCTCTTCCAGCACAACCGAGCGCTCGGCCTCAACGTCGTCCGGCGCGA
>VAWS01000207.1 GCA_005884515.1 Actinomycetota bacterium | reverse complement strand
CGAGGGTTCGTACCTGACGTGTCCGTGCGTCGACCCCAACATCTCGACCGATCCGGCTGCGGTGAAGTTCGTTGCCGATTACAAGGCCAAGTACAACGTCAAGCCGGGTATCTACGGCGGTGAGGGCTTCGATGCGGTCAACCTCATCGCTGCTGCGATCAAGGCGGCGGGTGCGCCCGGTAGTGACATCAAGGCCTACAGAGCGAAGGTCGCTGCCAACCTTGCCTCGACGTCGGGCTTCAAGGGGATCACGAAGACGTATGCGTTCCAGCCCAACGGCGAGCTCGTGCAAAGCTCCGTCGTGATCTTCCTCTACAAGGTCGTGAACGACGATTACTCGACGGTCGGCGATGTCGCGAATCTGATCAAGTAAGGAAAAGACGCGTGGCGACGGTGGGGGCGGCTTTGTCCGCCCCCACTCGCTTTCTTCGAGCCGAGATGTTTCCTTTCGGGCGGTGAACCCGAGGGAGGGAGCGTCGTTTGCCTGAGTGTCTACGGACCGGATTCTGGCCCCATACGTTCGACGGTCTGACGCTGGGCTCGATCTACGCCATGATCGCGCTCGGCTACACGATGGTCTACGGCGTTCTCCAGCTGATCAACTTCGCACATTCCGAAGTCTTCATGATCGGGACGTTCGCCGGCGTATGGATGCTCCGCCTCTACGGGATTCACTCGCCCGTGTCCGGCATAGAACTGCCCCTGATGATCGCCGCCATCATGGTTCCATCGATGGCGATATCGGGGGCAACCGCCGTTGCACTTGAGCGCGTCGCCTATCGGCCGCTTCGAAGACGTGGTGCTCCGCGGCTCGCTTTCCTGATCACGGCGATCGGAGCCTCGATATTCTTGTCGAACCTGTTCTTCATCCGGATCCCCATCGTGGGCTGGACGCTCGGTGGGGCGGCGCCCGTGCAGTATCCGGAGTTGATCCACCGCACCGCCGTGTTCACCGCGTTCGGGTACCAGATCTCCAACAAGCAGATCCTTGTCGTTGTGACCATGCTACTCATGTACCTGTTCCTGGATCGTTTCGTCATGCGCACACGAGCCGGCAAGGCGCTCCGAGCCGTAGCCGAGGATCCCGAGGCGGCCGCACTTATGGGCGTCCCGATCGATCGTGTGATCGTCACTACGTTCCTGCTCGGCGGGATCATGGCCGGAGCAGCCGGCTCGCTTTACGGCCTGTTCTTCGGTCAGGCTCAATTCAATATCGGCTTCATCCCCGGGATCAAGGCTTTCACTGCGGCAGTGCTTGGTGGTATCGGAAACATCAGAGGTGCGCTCCTCGGTGGGCTGCTTCTTGGCTTGGTTGAGAATCTCGGGGTGACGTGCACCAGCACGGCGTGGCAGGACGTGATCGCATTTGGAATCCTCGTGGCTGTGCTGATGTTCCGGCCTACCGGGATCATGGGTGAACGGGTGAGGGCTTGATGCGGGAAAGGCTCGCACGTTTCCAGGCCACCAAGAAGGGCCGGACGACCGTTGCCGTGGTCATTGCGATCGTCGTCCTCCTCCTCCCGCACGGCTTCGACGACCACTGGCGCGCGGTATTCGTCGACGCCTTGGCCTTCTCGTTGCTGGCCTTGGGTTTGAATGTCGTCGTTGGATTCGCAGGGCTGCTCGATCTTGGATACATCGCGTTCTTCGCGATAGGTAATTACGCGTTCGCCATCCCGACGGCCGGTTCGTATTCGAAGGGGCTCTTCCTTCAAGGGGGACTCCACTTGCCGCCGGTGCCACATTGGCACGATTGGATGTGGCTCTTGCTCCTCGGGGCCATCGTCGCCGCCATGGTCGCAGGGATCATCCTGGGTGCTCCGACGCTTCGCTTGCGGGGTGATTACTTGGCGATCGTCACTCTAGGATTCGGCGAGATGGTGCGTATCGTTGCGCGGAACCTTGACTCCATCACCATCGGGTCGCGCGGGATCACGGCCATCCCGCACCCCCAGATCCCGTACGCGCCGGGCCATCGATATCTCTTCGGTTTGGCACCAGTGGGTTACTACTACGTGATGCTCCTGCTGGTGCTTCTCATGGTTGGGGTCATCACTCGCGTGAATGACTCGCGCGTCGGTCGCGCGTGGCACGCGATCCGCGAGGACGAGCTCGCGGCCGCATCGATGGGCGTGCCAACGGTTCGGATGAAGTTGCTGGCGTTCGCGATCGGTGCATCGACGGCCGGCGCGGCCGGCATGTTGACCGCCGCTCGTGTGAATTACGTCAGCCCCGACAGTTTCACACTTCTGCAGTCGATCCTCGTGCTCGCCGCGGTGGTCCTCGGCGGCATGGGAAGTATCCGCGGATCGATCCTCGGTGCCTCCGCGATCATCATCATCCCCGAGTACATCCGATCCCGGTCACCGTCGTTCCAGGACTATCGTTTCCTCATCTTCGGCGCCATCTTGGTCATCATGATGATCTTCCGTCCGCAGGGGCTCATCCCGAGCAAGCGTCGCGCGATCGAGCTGAGTGGAGAGGTGGCGATGCCCGGCAAGGGCATCTCTGATGGACCCGAGGCGGCAGCCGCACTGGGAGAGGTCGACGATGGCACTCCTTGAAGTCGAGCATGTCACCAAGCAGTTCGGCGGCCTCGTCGCGCTCCGCGACGTGACCATCCACGTCGAAGTCGGTGAGATCCACGGGTTGATCGGCCCGAACGGCGCCGGCAAGACGACCTTGTTTAACGTGATCACGGGCGTGATGCAGCCAACCCGTGGAGCGGTGGTCTTCGACGGCCGCTCGATCGTTGGCAGGAAGCCATTCCAGATAACGCGCGCCGGTATCGCGAGGACGTTCCAGAACATCCGTCTCTTCGGAGCGATGACGGCGCTCGAGAACGTGCTGGTCGGACTCGACGCGCACCATCGAACCGGTCCGGTCGGCGCGGTGCTGAAACTGCCGTACACGCGACGGGAGGAACGCGAGGGGGTCGATCGCGGTCTCGAGCTGCTGAACCAGGTCGGGATCCCGCGTCTGGCCAACGTGCTTGCGCACAACCTGTCCTACGGAGATCAGCGGCGCGTTGAGATCGCGCGCGCCCTCGGTACGGCTCCGAAGCTCCTCTTCCTCGATGAGCCGGCCGCGGGCATGAACCCTGCGGAGAAAGCCGCGCTCATGCAGCTCATCCGGCTGATCCGCAAAATGGGCGTCACCGTGCTCCTGATCGAGCACGACATGAAGGTCGTGATGGGGACCTGCGAGCGAGTGAGCGTGCTGGACTTCGGCGAGAAGATCGCAGAAGGTCGGCCGGAGGAAGTTC
>VAWS01000052.1 GCA_005884515.1 Actinomycetota bacterium | reverse complement strand
TACAAGAACGCCGGCTTGCTCGCCGGCGGACTGATGGCGCTGTACCAGCGATGCGTCCACCTCGGCTGCCGCGTCCCGTTCTGCCAAGCGTCGCAGTGGTTCGAGTGCCCCTGCCACGGCTCGAAGTACAACCGCGCCGGTGAGTACAAGCTCGGCCCGGCACCGCGCGGGCTCGACCGCATGCCGCTGACGCTGACGGGCAGCACGCTCACGATCGACACCGGCAATATCCAGACGGGGCCGCCGCGCGGGACGAACACGACCGGGCAAGACCCCGAAGGTCCGTTCTGCGTCGCACCCGTGGGTGGCCACTAGTGCTGGCGAACATCCTTGCGATCAACTCGCGCGTCGGGACGGCGATCGCCGTTATCGGCGGGCTGGCCGTCTTCGGATTGTTGCTCGTCATCACCGCGGCAGGAGAGCTTCGCGGGCGGCGCAAGGCCCGGATCCCCGCCGCGTTCCGTCCCGGCCCAAGCGACGAAGAGCTCGAGAGCAAGGTGCTCATCAGGTACATGCTGCTCGGCGGTGTCGCCCTTCTGATCATCGCGCTGTGGTTGCCGGCGTACTGGTGGCACGAGCCTGCGCGTCTCGCAAGCAAGCAGAAGTCCATCGCAGCCGAGACGATCGATCAGGGGAAGCAGCAGTTCCAAACGCTGTGCGCGCAGTGCCACGGGCTTGACGCGAGCGGCGGCGTTCGCGACTACGTGATCGACGGGATCTCACGCAAGTACGCCGAGCCGCCGTTGAAGTTCATCTACGACCGGTACACGAAGGGCGGCCGAAACACCGACGACATCACGCAGATCATCTACGACGCGATCAACCGTGGGCGTCCGGGAACGCCGATGCCGACCTGGGGACTCCCCTTCGGCGGTCCGCTGAACAGCCGCCAGGTCGATACGATCGTCGCGTTCCTGCAGAGCATCCAGCAGCCGTTCCCCGCGGCGCAGACCATCGACGGAGGAGCCCTCTTCGAAGCGAACTGCGCGATCTGCCACGGCACGAACGCCAAGGGGGGCGTCGGTCCGAACCTCACCGTTGAGCTCCAGCGAAACACACGCGACGAAGTGACGAAGACGATCATGGATGGGCGGCTCAACATCAACCGTCCCTCGATGCCGGCGTGGGCCGGCCTCGGCGATCCCGCGATCGAGGCGCTCGTGCAGTTCATCGAGAGCATCCAGGTGAGATGACGATGGGCTTCCTGCACCTCATCCCGCTCGGCTGCGACGGCTGTTGGACCGGCTGGCAAGCCGTCCTTGGTTTGGTGATCGCCGTCACCGTGCTGATCGGCAGCATCTACATGCTGCTCGCATCGAACTTCGGCGCGCGCCTCGGCTACCTCGTCCTCATGGTGTCGCTGATGGCGTGGATCATCCTGCTGTCGGCGATGTGGGTGTTCGGGCTTCCCGGCACGACGCCCGGCACCGGACCGCGCGGCGCGGAGGCGCAATGGATCCCGTTCCTCCAAACGAGCGATCAAGGGAAGGTCTTCAACGACACGTTGAACGCGTTCCCGACCGGGTCGACCTGGAAGCCGATCGGAACGCTGTTCTCCGGCAACGTCGACTCGAAGGGTGAGTTTGCAACGGTGCGAACCGTCGTTCAGGAAGCGCTCGCCGCGCTCGACGCGAAGAAGAAGCTTCCGGCAACGGACCCAACCGACTGGAACTTCCGTGCCGCCGGCGTACCTCCTGCGACTCCCGACGAGGAGGCGTTCCCCCAAGCGAAGGTCGCGTACTCGAAGTCCGGGACGCCGTTGCTCTTCGGCGTCGACATCCCCGCGTCGTCGAAGCATCCCGAAGTGCTCGTGTTCGCATACCGCAACAAGGGCAAGGTCTACCTGTACGCGCTGTACTTCTTGATAGTGGGGATCTTGGGCTTCGCCGTCCATCTGTGGTTCCTCGCTCGATACGAGAGAGCGCAGAAGACGCGTGAAGCCGCGTTGCAACCGGCTTAGCCGAGCGCCGCCGCTTCCTTCATCGCGTCACTGATCGCGTCGACCGTCTTCCGAACGTCGGTATCGGTGTGCGCGGCCGACACGAACCAGGCTTCGAACGCGCCCGGCGCGAGAGCGATCCCTCGGGCGAGCATCCCGTGGAAGAAGCGCGCGTACGCGCCCGCGGACTGCGCGCGGGCGCTCTCGTAGTCGGTGACGGGCTGCTCCGTGAAGAACGCGGAGAACAATGAGCTCTCGCGGTTGATCGTCAGCGGTACGCCGGTTGCGCGCGCGGCGTTCGTCAGGGATTCGATGAGCGTGCTCGCGACGGCGTCCAGCCGCTCGTATGGCGGCTCTTCTTCGATCGCGTCGAGCACCGCGCCGAACGCCCCGATGGGAAGGCCCCCGCCGATCACCTTCCCCAAGCACGTGAGGTCCGCGCGCACGCCGGTGCGACCTTGCGCGCCGCCGAGCCCCAGACGGAACCCGGTGATCACTTCGTCGAAGATCAGGACCGAATCGGCGTGGTCGCACAGCGCGCGCAATGCCTCAAGGAACCCCGGGGCCGGCGGGACAACGCCCATGTTCGCAGCGACCGGCTCGACGATGAGGCCGGCGATCTGGTCTCCGAGCTCATCGAAGACCTGCGAGATGGCCGCGACGTCGTTGTAGGGGGCCACGACGGTATCGGCTGCCGCCGCTTCCGTGACGCCGGGCGATTCGGGAAGGCCGAGCGTGGCAACGCCTGAGCCTGCGCGCGCGAGCAGCCCGTCGCTGTGCCCGTGGTAGCAGCCCGCGAACTTCACGATCTTCGGCCGGCCGGTCGCGCCGCGCGCGAGGCGGACGGCGCTCATCGCGGCTTCCGTGCCCGAGGAGACCAGACGCAGCCGCTCGATGGAAGGCATCGCTTCCTCGATGCGCTCGGCGAGCAGGATCTCCGCCTCCGTGGGAGCGCCGTAGGAGGAGCCTCGCTCGGCGGCACGCTGAACCGCCTCAACGACGCGAGGGTCGGCGTGACCGAGCAGGATGGCTCCGTACGACATCACGTAGTCGACGAGCTCTCGCCCATCGACGTCGGTGACGTGCGACCCGCGCGCGGATGCGATGAATCGGGGGGTCCCGCCGACGGCGAGGAACGCGCGCACCGGCGAGTTGACGCCTCCCGGGATCGCCTCCTGCGCGCGCTTGAAGAGATCGTCGGACCTGCTCACGGGCTCAAGGCTACCGGCCGCTCAGCTCCGGCGCGATGCGCATATGGGCCCGATGCACCATCGGCGTTAGCAAAACCGCCCCTTCCGGCGGCGCCGGGCGTGCGCGAGCATCCTGCCCGTATGGAGACCGGTGCGATCGGGGTCCTGGGGTTGCTCGGCGGCACGCTGCTCTACCGCAGCGCGCGCAAGCGCTTGAGCCCGCACTGGCTCATCACCATCGTGGTCGTCGGCGCCCTGAGCGGATTACTGCTCGGGCGCGCGGCCGCGCTGGCGCCGGGCGCGCACACGGAGATCATCCAGCGCGCCGCTTTGGCGACGGTGTTCACCGCCTGGTGGTTCCTGATCCGCGAGATCGTGCGCGACCGTCGCGACGGCGGTCAACGCGGCGGCGGCCGCTTGCCGCTCGCAACCAGGTCGAAGTTCCGGTCGTACAGGTCCGCGACCAACGTCATCTGCTCGTCGGTCAGGTCGGGCTTGTCGGCCGCGGCGACGAACTCCTCGAGCTGCTCGTCGCGGTAGATGTTCGGGAGCACGCTCGTGATGAGGGGCTCCGCGAGCAGCCACTTGATCGCGGCTTGCCCGATCGCCATCCCGTCGGTCAAGAACTCGAGCTTCTCGAGCTTCGCTAGACCTTCCATCAGCCAGTCGCGCGTGCGGAACGAGCGGTGGTCCGACTCATCGAAGGTCGTGTCTTTCGTATAGGTCCCTTCGAGCAGCCCGCTCGAATGCGGAACGCGAACCATCAGGCCGGTGTTGGTCGGGCGAGCCGCTTCGATGAAGTCGCGGCCGGGGTCTTGCTCGAGCAGATTATGGATCAGCATGAACGCGTCCATCCGGCGCGTGCGCAACGCCTTGAGGCCTTCGTCGCGCCAGCCGATCTTCGGTCCGATCGAGATGCCGTACGCGCGCACCTTGCCGTTCGCCTTCAAGTCTTCGAGCGTCGCCCAAAGGTCGTCCTGTTCGATGTGCGTCATCTTCGGGTTGTGCAGCTGGAGGATGTCGATCACGTCGGTCCCGAGGCGCGTCAACGACGTATCGACCGCGCGCCGCGTGAATGCGGGATCCGTCCGCTGCGGCCGCTCCTTATGGCCTTCGTAGGACCAGTCGATCTCGGTGTCGTAGCCGAACTTCGTCGAATACACCACGCGGTCGCGGACGTCGGCGAGCGCGCGCGCAACGATCTCCTCCGCGTACCCCACGGGGCCGTACGTCGGCGCCGTATCGAAGACGGTGACGCCGAGCTCGTACGCTTTCCGCATCAAACGGATCGCTTCCTCAGCGGTGTAGTTGCCCCACCACCCGGCCGTCACGGTCCACACACCGAAGCCGACGACGGAGCATTCGATGTCGGTGTTCCCGAGCTTGCGGTACTGCATCAGCCCTCCTGCAGGGTGCGCGCGGCGTCTTTGGCGAAGTAAGTCACGATGAAATCGGCTCCCGCGCGCTTGATGGCTATCAGCGTCTCGAGCATCGCGCGCGTCTCGTCGAGCCACCCGTTCGCGGCGGCGGCCTTGAGCATCGAGTACTCCCCGCTGACGTTGTAAGCGGCGAGCGGCGCGCCGGTGGCATCGGCGACCGCGCGCACCACGTCGAGGTACGGCAGCGCCGGCTTGACCATCACGATGTCGGCACCCTCCTCGACGTCGAGCAGCGCTTCGCGCACCGCTTCATCAACGTTCGGCGGGTCCATCTGGTACGCGCTGCGGTCGCCGAACTGGGGCGCGCACTCCGCCGCGTCGCGGAACGGCCCGTAGAAGGCGCTCGCGAACTTGGCCGCGTAGGCCAAGATCGCGATGTCGGTGAAACCGTCCCCGTCGAGCGCGTCGCGGATGGCCGCGACCTGACCGTCCATCATCCCGCTCGGCGCGACAACGTCGGCGCCTGCGGTCGCTTGCGCGCGCGCGATCGAGCGGTACCGAGCGAGCGTGGCGTCGTTATCAACGCTTCCGTCCGCGGCGAGCACCCCGCAGTGACCGTGATCGGTGTACTCGTCCAAGCAGAGATCGGCGATCAGCACCAGGTCGCTGCCGACTTCCGCGCGAAGCTCGCGCAACGCGCGCTGCACGATCCCGTCCTCGCGGTCCGCTTGCGTTCCGACGGCGTCCTTCTCGATCGGGATCCCGAAGAGGATCACGGCGGGGATGCCGAGACCGGCGATCTCCACGACCTCTTTGCGGAGCGACTCCAGCGTGTGTTGCGCGTGCCCTGGCATTGAGGGGATCGGAAGCGGATCGGTGATTCCCTCCTTGACGAAGAGCGGCGCGACGAGATCGCCGGTTCCCAGCGTCGTCTCCGCAACCAGACGGCGCAACGCTTCCGTCCGGCGGAGACGCCGGAAGCGGGAGGACGGGAAACGAGGCATGACTGAAGACTAACGCGCGCGCGCGCGACGCGGCGAACCGGTTGTTTTCGCTCCTGCGACGTGCACGACCGCGGCCACGAGACCGGGGATCGTGTGCACGCGCGCGACCGCCGCGACCCGCAGGCCTGCCCCGCGCGCTGCGTTCGCGGTGACGGGACCGATGCAGGCGACCTTCGTCCGCGCCGGCGGTTTCCCTTTGAGCAGCTTCATGAACGCGCGCACGGTTCCCCCGCTCGCGAACGTGAGCACGTCGACCTCACCGTCGAGAACCGCACGCCGGATCTCCGGCGCCATCGAGGTCTGGCCGCGAAGGCGGTACGCGACCAGGCGCTCGACGTCCCACCCTTTGCGCGCGATCGCCTCTTCGAGGCCCGGTTCGACGACGTCCGCGCGCGCCAGAAGAACGCGTCCCGCCCCCTTCGGGAACGCTTTCCCGATCGCGTCGGTCGTGAAGCTCGGCGGGACGAGGTCGGGAACGATGCCGAGCGACGCGAGCGCATCGGCGGTCCCCGGCCCAACGGCGGCGACCTTCGCCGCAGCGAACGCGCGCGCGTCGAGACCGGCCGCGCGCAAACGGGCGGTGAACGCGCGGACGCCGTTGGCGCTCGTCAAGACGACCCATGCGTAGCGGCCGTCGCGAAGGCGCGAGACCGCACGGTCAAGCGGCGCGAACGAACGGGGCTGCTCGATGCGGATCGCGGGTGCCTCCAGCACGTCGGCCCCCAGTTCCGAGAGGATCGCCGACAGCTCCGAAGCTTGCTCGCGCGTGCGCGTAACCAGGACGCGTACCCCGGACAGCGGCCGCGTGTCCCAGCCGCCGAGCACGTCGCGCAGCGACACGACCTCACCGACCACCGTGATCGCCGGTGGACGGATCTTCGCGCGCGCCGCGGCCGACGCGATCCGCGACAGCGGCGCCGTCACCGTCCGCATCGTCGGCAGCGTCGCATCTTGGATCACGGCCGTCGGCGTGGACGCCGGCTTGCCTGCGTCGATCAGCGCGCGCGCGACGCCTGCAAGCCGCTCGACCCCCATCAAGAAGATCGCCGTGTCGGCTGAAGCCAATGCGCCCCAGTTGATTCGTGAGCCGGCCTTCCCCGGCGCTTCGTGCGCGGTCGCGATCGCCACCGACGCCGCCGCATCGCGGTGCGTGACCGGGATGCCTGCGGCGGCGGGACCGGCGATCGCCGAGGTGATGCCCGGGACGACCTCGAACGGGATGCCGGCCGCGGCAAGCGCCTCGGCCTCTTCCCCGCCTCGGCCGAACACGAACGGGTCGCCGCCTTTGAGCCGAACGACCGAGCGGCCGGCGCGCGCCTCGCGGATCAAGATGCGCGTGATCTCCGCTTGCGTCTTGGTGTGCTGCCTGGGTTGCTTGCCGACGTAGACCCGCTTCGCGTCCGGCCGCACGAAGCGCATCAGCGCGCCGGCCCCGAGCCGGTCGTAGACGACGACGTCAGCGCCGCGAAGGAGCGCGAGGCCACGAACGGTGATCAGGCCGGGATCGCCGGGGCCGGCGCCGACCAAAGCAACCGATCCTGGAGAGGTACGCCGGGGACGAGCTTTCGTCATGCGCGCGCGGACGCGATGATCTCTTCAGCACCCATCGCGCGCAGCCGGTCCGCCAGCTCGAGCCCGGTCTTCTCCGGATCGTCGCCTTCGACCTGGTCTTGCACAACGCGCTTGCCGTCGAGCGTTCCGACGAGGCCGCGGATGCGAACGCGTTCCGCGTCGGCTTCGGCCAGCGCGCCGAGCGGAAGGTTGCAGTCTCCGCCGAGCGAGAGCATGAACGAGCGCTCGGCGTCGAATGCCGCGCGCGCGATCGGATCGTCGAGCTGCGCGAGCGCGCCGCGCATCATCTTGTCGTTGGCGCGACACTCGACGGCGAGCGCTCCTTGGCCCGGCGCCGGCAGCATGATCGAGATCGGCAGGATCTCCGCCACGCGGTCGGCGCGGTTCAGCCGCTTCAAGCCGGCCAGCGCGACGACGAGTGCCTGGACCTCACCATCGGATAGCTTGCGCAGGCGTGTGTCGACGTTGCCACGGATCGGCGTCGGCACGAGCCCGCGCTGCAACGCGAGCAGCTGCGTGCGCCGCCGCATCGAGGACGTCCCGACCGTCGTCCCCGGCTGCAACGAATTCAGCCCCGCGCCGGTTCGCGTCACCAGCGCGTCCCGGGGGTCTTCGCGTTTCGGGATCGCGGCCAGCACGACGCCGTCGGTTCCCTTCGCGGGGAGGTCTTTCGCGCTGTGAACAGCGAGGTCGATCTTTCCGCTTGCGAGCGCCTCTTGGATGTCGCTGACGAACAAGCCTTTGCCCCCGAGCGGCGGCAGCTCGCCTTCGATCGTGTCGCCGGTCGTCGTGACCGGCACCAGCTCGAAGCTCCGGTGCGTGATGACGTTCGAGACGGCCTTGCGGATCGTCTCCGCTTGCGCCAACGCCAGCGCGCTTCCCCGGGTTCCCACCCGCAGCACGCTCCGCGGCATCGGCCCTCCTACCCCTCGTCGTCCGGCAGCGCGTAGAGCATACGCAACGCCCGGGCGAGGGCCTCACCGCCGGCCGTGCCGGCCTGTTCCTTCAGGGCTTTCATCGGGTCGTGCAGCAGCTTCGCGATCATCGACCTCGTGAGCGTCTCGACGGCTTCGCGCTCACGGTCGTCCAGGTCCGCCAGCAACCCCGCCGCGCGCTTGAGCTCCGCGCTGCGCACGTGCTCGGCGCGCGCTTGGAGCGCGTGCAGCAGCGGCGCGAGCGCGTGCGTCCGTTGCCACGCGAGGAACTTCGGCACTTCTTCGCCGATGATGTCTCGCACCCGGTCGACCTCGCGGAGCTGCTCGCCGTCCGGCGCCACCGCTTCGCGCAGATCGTCCATGTCCTTCAATGTCACGCGATCGACCTCTGCCGCGGCCGGCTCGACGTCGCGCGGCACGGCCAGATCCAATATAACGAGCGGCCTCACCCGGCCTCCCATCGCAGCAGCCACCATGTCTCGCGTGATCAGCGGCTGGGACGCACCGGTCGAGGCGAGAACGAGGTCGGCGTCCACGAGCGCCGTTTGCAGATCGGCCATCGCGACCGCCGTGCCGCCGGCGCGCTCGGCGACGATGTGCGCGCGAGAGGCGGTGCGGTTCGCGACCAGCACGTGCGCCCCCTCCTGCGCGATCGCAACCGCTGCGAGGTCGCTCATCTTCCCCGCGCCGACGACGAGGACCGTCTTTCCTTCGAGCGAGTCAAGCTCCGCGCGCGCGAGCGTTGCACCGGCCATCGCCAGGGTCGACGCGCTGCGCGCGATCTGCGTCTCGGCGCGCGCGCGGCGCCCGACGCGGATCGCCTGACGGAACAACGCCGACAACGTCGAGCCGACCGCGCCCTCTTCATCTGCGGTGCGGAACGCGCGCCGGACTTGGGACAAGATCTGCGGCTCGCCCACCACCATCGAGTCGATCCCGGAGGCGACGGCGAACAGGTGGGTCACAGCTTCATCCTCGTACAGGCCGTAGAGCCGGTCGGTGAAGTCCTCCGGCGCGACGTGGTGGAACTCGGACAGGAATTGGCGCAAAGCGCCGACGCCGGAGTGGAAGCCGTCGACGACCGCGTAGACCTCGGTGCGGTTGCAGGTCGAGAGGATGACCGCTTCGCGGACGTGCTCGGAGGCGCGCGCTGCGTGCAGCGCCTTCCCAAGCTCGGTCGCATCGAACGAGAACTGCTCGAGCAGGTCGAGCGGCGTGCTCTTGTAGTTGAGTCCGGCGACGAGGACCGACACTAGCGCGCTCCCAGCATCTCCACGGCGCGCGCGAAGGCCTTGTCGATCCTGCCGGCGCGCACGAGGTCGAGCACGTTCGAATCGGCGACCCGGTACCAGGCGTCCGCCCGCTCTTGCTGCGTCGGTGCCTGATCGACCTCGGCTTTCAAGCGCTTGATCAGATCGAAGTACACCTCGTACTCGGGACCGAACTCCTTCTCGAGACGCTCTCGGATCCGAACGGCCATCGCGGGGTTCGTGCCGCCCGTCGAGATCGCGATCATCAGATCGCCGCGACGGATGATCGACGGCGCGATGAAGGTGCAGTGCGGTGGGTCGTCCACCACGTTGACGGGGATACCTTCATCCAGCGCCTCTTCGTAGATGGCCTGGTTCACGTCGCGCTCGTCGGTGGACGCGATAACGACGGCCGCGCCTTTGAGGTCGCCTCGTTCGTACGAGCGGACGTGCAGCTCGATGCGATCCTGTTCGGCCAGCTTCTGCAGGCGCGGCGTCGCTTCCGGCGTGATCACCTTCACGCGCGCGCCGGCTTCGAGCAGCGTCCGCACCTTGCGTTCGCCGACCGCGCCGCCTCCGATAACGACGCCGAGGCGCCCGTCGAGCATGAGGATGGCCGGGTAGCCGGTCGTCATCGGGTTAAGGCCGCGTGCTCTTGGAGGCGCTCGCCGTGAGCCGCTTGCCGCGACGCACGGTCTCCAGCGCGCTCTTCCGCTGTTCGTAGAACGACAGGATCTGAAGCTCGATGGAAAGGTCGACCTTCCGCAGAGACACGTCGTCGGGAACCTGTAGGACCGTCGGCGCGAAGTTGAGGATGCTCTTGACCCCGGCGGAAACCAGCCGGTCGGCGGCGTCCTGGGCGGCGGCCGCCGTCGTTGCGACGATGCCGATCGAGATCTCGCGCTCCTTCACGATCCGCTCGAGGTCGGCGAAGTCCTCCACGACCATCGAGTCCACCGGCTTCCCGATCTTGGTTTCGTCGATGTCGACGAGCGCGCTCACGCGGAAGCCGCGCTCCCCGAAGCCACGGTAGTTGGCCAGCGCGCGCCCAAGGTTCCCGACGCCGACGATGACGCAGTTCCAGTCCTGCGTCAGACCCAGTTCGCGGCTGATCTGGTAGATGAGGTACTCGACGTCGTAGCCGACACCACGGGTGCCGTAGGACCCGAGGTACGAGAGGTCCTTCCGCACCTTCGCCGAGTTCACGCCGGCCGCTTCCGCCAAGCCTTCGCTCGAGATCGTCTGCATCCCGCGCTCGGTCATATCGACGAGGCTTCGAAGGTATAGAGGGAGCCGGGCGACGGTCGCTTCTGGGATGGCGCGCTCTCTCACGAACTCTCCCCAACGGTGCTTCAGAGGCTTTCACAAAGATTCTAGGCGCTTGTGAGCGCAATCACAAACGGCCTCTGGTCCGCCGAAACCGCTGCTAGACGTGGTTGCGCCGCCGCACGCCGAGCGCGCGCGCCAGGGCTCGCTCATCGATAGGCGCTTCGGCGATCACGGCCCCGTCGAGCTCAACGACGGGGACGCGAAGCTCGTACCGCGGGTCGGACTCGACCATCTCGTAGGAGACCGCCCACGCGTCGAGCAGCCCTCGCGCGTCGTCGCACAGATGGCAGCCCGGCTTCGTGTAAAAGACGACGCGCGAGGGCATCAGGTGGGCGACTCGCCCGGCTGCTCGACCCGATGCCGAGGCGCGCGCGAGGCGAGCAGGAAGCCGACGAACATCACCGTCACGCCGATCGCAAGCGTGACCGAGAAGGCGGCGCCCCGGCCGTACCGGACCAGTGCCGTGCTGCCGATCGCCACGATCGTGACGCCGATCGCGATCAATGCGTTGGCGCGAACGCGCTCCTTCGGCGGCGCGACGCCTTTCCTCGGCCGGGAGGAAAGGGCGGCGATCCCGACGACGATGACGTACGCAGCCGTCGAGTACCAGATCGCGAGCGAGCGGACGGAGCTGTCCTTGTGCCATACGTCGGACCCGCTCGGGATGTCCTTCCGTCCGAACACGCGGTTGCTGAGGTCGGTGCTCGCAGCCGCGACGCAGGTTTGATGACCGCTCGGGCCGACGATCGCTTCGCACGGATGCGATGAGACGACCTTGAAGAACCCGAAGATCGAGAGGACGGCGATGAGGACGAGCGCGGAGAGGGTCAACTCCCGCTTGTTCAGCAGGGCGATGCTCCCCAGCGCGAGCCACGGGACGTTCAGCATCGCGCCGAACAGATAGAAGATCTTGTACGACGTGGGGTCCCATCCTTGCGACGTGCCGTACATGACGACGAACGAGGCCAGCGCGAACATCGCCATCGAGACGCCCCACGCGAGCTGCTGAACCTTTCGCTTCTTCGAGTACTGGCGCAGCAGCAGGAATGCGAAGACGGTGCTCACCGCCGCCGCGATCAGCGGGAAGATGATCACGCGGTTTCCTCCGCAGGCTGCTCGTCCTCACGGAGCCGCCGTCGCAAGATCTTCCCCGTGTCGGTGTGCGGGAGCTGATCCACGAACTCCACGACCTGCGGGCACTTGAAGCGCGCGATCGAACGCTTGCAGAACTCGATGATCTCTTCCTCCGTCGCGGAGGTGCCGGGCTTGAGAACGACGACCGCCTTCACGGCTTCACCGGTGTAGGGGTGCGGCACGCCAACGACCGCCGCCTCCGCGACCTTCGGGTGGCGGTACAACGCCTCTTCCACCTCGCGCGGATACACGTTGAAACCCGACACGATGATGAGATCCTTCTTTCGATCGACGAGGAACAGATAGCCGTCCTCGTCTTCGTACGCGACGTCCCCGGTACGGAACCACCCGTCGCGCACCGCTTCGGCCGTCGCCGCGTCGTCGTGCCAGTAGCCTCGGAAGACGTTGGGTCCACGGACGGCGATCTCGCCCGGGTCGCCGTCTTCCACGTCGTCGCCTTGCTCGTCGAGCAGCCGGAGCTCGACATCGGGAAGCGGCTTGCCGATCGAGCCCGGCTTCGCCTCGGCGCCCATCGCGTTCGACGTCACGCCGGGCGACGTCTCGGTCAGCCCGTACCCCTCCCAGATCGTGATGCCGAGTCGCCGCTCGAAATCCTCGAGCACCGGTCCCGGCAGCGGCGCGGCGCCGGACACGGCAAGACGCACTTTGGAGAGATCGCGCTTCTCCACGTTCGGCGTCGACAGCCACGCGACGAACATAGGCGGTGCGCCGAAGATCACCGTGATGCCGTGACGCTCGATCGCGTCCAGCGACGCGACCGGGTCGAAACGCTCTTGCAGCACAGCGGTCGCTCCGACTCGGAAGGTCAGGCCGAGGCTCACGTTCAGCGCATAGATGTGGAACATCGGTAGCACCAGCAGAACGACGTCGGTTTCGGCTTCGCTCAGCAGCGGGACGCGATGCATCTGCTCGAGGTTGGCCAGCAGGTTGCCGTGCGTCAGCATCGCGCCCTTCGGCTTGCCCGTCGTGCCGCTCGTATACGGAAGGCACGCAAGGTCCTCGTCGCCGATCGTTACCGACGGCGGCGCCTCACCGCGGCCGATCATCTGATCCCAACCCATCGTGCCGATCGGCGACCCACCACCGACGACCACGACGTGCTCGAGCATCGGAAGGGTCTCGCGCAACCCGTCTACCGCACGCAAGAACGGCTCGGCGACGACAACAGCGCGCGCCT
>VAWS01000206.1 GCA_005884515.1 Actinomycetota bacterium | reverse complement strand
TTTGCCGTCTCCTCGAAACTCAGCGGGGGTGGCGCTGGTGATGATGTCGATCTTCGGATCCTCGTTGACTTTTTCGACGACGACCTTGCTGGCGGAGAGCTGCTTGTCGCGGGTCGCGATCGTGACGCGCTTCGCGAACTTTGTGAGGAAGATGCTCTCCTCGCCGGCGGAGTTGCCGCCTCCGACGACGAGGACGTCCTTGTCTCGATAGAACGCCCCGTCGCAGGTCGCGCAGAAGTGTACGCCGGCGCCGATGAAGTCTTCTTCGCCCGGGACATCGAGGCGGCGGTACGTGGAGCCGAGCGCCAGCAGCACGGCCCACGATCGGTATTCGTTGCCGTCGGCGGTAAGGATCAGACGATAGTCGCCGTCGGTCGCGACGGCTTCGACGTCCTGCGCTGAGAGGATCTCGACGCCGAAGCGCTCGGCCTGCTGGCGCAGCCGGCTGGCGAACTCGGCGCCGCTGATCCCCTCCGGGAAGCCGGGGAAGTTGTCGAGCCGCTCGGTCACCCCGGCCTGGCCGCCGACCCCGCCGCGCTCGATCACGAGCGTCTCGATGCCTTCGCGGGCTGCGTAGAGAGCGGCGGTGAGGCCGGCCGGGCCGCTGCCGACGACGATGAGGTCGTAGAACTTGTTCTTCGCCGTTGTCTGAAGGCCCAGCTTCTTGGCGAGGTCGGCATTCGATGGCTCAACCAGCGTCGAGCCGTCGTCGAATTTGAGGACAGGGATGATGTGCTTGCCGTTGTTTGCTTCCTCGACGACGGCCAGACCAGCGGGATCGCCATCGATGTCGACGAAGTCGTAGTGCACGCGCTGCTCGCCGAAGAACTTCTTGGTGCGCTTGCAGTCGCTGCACCAGAGCGTGCCGTAGACCTTGATGCCCGTGTGTGCCATGTCGTCATTCCTTCATTCCGTGCGCTCCGGAGGAGTTCGTGACAGTTCCGCCTTGCGGGATCAGGTTACGTTCCTTGCTCTTTGGAGGCGAGGCTGCTTGAAGCAGCCGAGACAAACTGCCTATTCTTTCGCGCTCACGTGCCGGCGCCGCGGCCGTCCTACCGTGATTGCCTCAGTTCGCAGGAACGGACCAGATCATGACCGACGAGGAGATGCTCGCCCGGGCCGACGCAAATTACTTCAGCGCGATGACCACGTTCATCGGAGGAGCTGAACGTGGTGAGGTGCGGTCGAAAGACGGCGTTCTGATGGCTCATTCGGGAACTGAGGTCGCTGCCTTCAACGTCGCGTTCGTCACGCGACCCCCGTCGGATTCAGGAGGGACCGTCGCGGCGGCGATCGAATTCTTCGATGAGCACGGCGGACCGTTCATCCTGCGCGTCCGGGAAGGCGTCGACCCGGAGTCGGAGCGCGCAGCGCGCGAGTGCGGGCTGCGTTACACCGACACCGTCCCCGGCATGGTCATGCGGGACCCGAAGCGAACGACGGAGACAAGGCCGGATCTCACGATCCAAACGATCCATGACGACGCATCGCTCGAGGATCACCGAAGCGTCGTGGCCGACGCGTTCGACATGCCTGCCGACCTGGCGCAGTACTTTCTCACGATGCAGCTGTTCGGAACGCCGGACGTCGTGGGGTACGTCGGATACGTGGATGGTAAGGCTGTGGCGACGTCGGCGCTGTTCATGACGCATCGAGTTGCCGGGGTCTACAACGTCGCGACCCGGCGCGAGTATCGCAAGCGTGGCATCGGCGAGGCGATGACGTGGCGTGCGATCGGTGACGGGATGGAGGCGGGCTGCCTCATGGCGAGCCTGCAGGCATCGGAGCTCGGGCAGCCGGTGTACGAGCGGATGGGCTTCCGGACGGTCGCGCCGTATCGCACGTTCGGGCGCCCAGAGAAGTCAGGCTAGCGCCAGGCAGCCGCTCGCGTCCGACGGCGGCGGCCGAACGACGTGCCGGCCGATGGCCGAGACATCGAAGCCGCTGCTGGTGACGCGACGATCTCGGTGCCGTCCGGCGAGATACGCGGCAACCTGCGTCCCAGGCCGCGCTCGATCTCGTGCCACTTCGGCAGGTCTGCAGGCCCCACAAGCGTGATCGCGCGGCCGGACCGACCCATGCGGCCGGTGCGACCGACACGGTGGGTGAACAACTCGTGGGTCTCCGGCAGCTCGAAGTTGATGACGCGGCTGATGTGCAGGACGTCGAGTCCACGCGCGGCGACGTTGGTGGCGAGCAATACCGGTGTCTTGCCAGCGCGGAACTTCGAGATCACGCGGTCGCGCTGGATCTGGCTGAGGTTTCCCTGCAAGACGTCAACGTTGTAGCCCATGCGCTCGAGCTTGAGTCCGAGATTGCGCACACCATGCTTCGTTCGGCCGAAGACGAGCGTCGTGCCTTCGGTCGGCTCGTCAAGCAGGCGCTTCAGCACGTCGAACTTGTCTTCGCGCCGGATCTCGTAGACGTAGTGGTCGATGTCCGGAGCTTCCTCTGCACCAACTTCTGTCTCGATGACGACGGGGTCCTTCAGGTACTTCGTCGAGACCTTGTGCACCCAACTGGGCGTCGTGGCGGAGAAGAGCGCCGTCTGGCGCTCTGAGGCGGTCATCGAGAGGATGCGCTCGACGTCCGGTGCGAAGCCGCGGTCGAGCATCTCATCCGCTTCGTCGAGCACGAAGTAGGTGATGCCGTCGAGACGCATGGAGCCGCGGTTGAGGTGGTCGAGCACGCGGCCCGGCGTGCCGACGACGATCTGCGCGCCCGCGGAGAGCGCGTCGATTTGCTTTTGCATCGAGGCGCCGCCGTAGATGCACGCGAAGCGCGTCCCTCGGACCTTGCCGATGGCCTCGACCTCGCGCGTGACCTGCAGCGCGAGCTCGCGCGTCGGCACGAGGACGATCGCCTGGAGCCACTTCGTGCGCACGTCAATGCGCTCGATGAGCGGCAGGCCGAAGGCGAGGGTCTTGCCGGAGCCGGTGAACGCCTGGCCGATGACGTCGCGGCCTTCGAGGAGTGGTGGGATGGATGCTGCCTGAATGGGGGTGGGCGTGTCGATTTCCATTGCTGCGAGGGCC
>VAWS01000184.1 GCA_005884515.1 Actinomycetota bacterium | reverse complement strand
CAGAACGACCCGGTCCGGTTCATCGGTCGCGCCCAGGGTGATCGAACCGCCCCCATAGCGGTACGCGTTCGCAAGCAAGTTCACCAGGATCTGCTGAAGGCGAAGCGGGTCGGCCAACCCGTATAGATGATCCGGGACCAGGGTCGTAACCGTTGCGCCTGCCGGCGGTGGCTCGAGTCGAATTGCCGCCTCGGCGGCCGAGGAAAGGCCGAGTGGCTGAAGCGATATCGTCGGTCCGCGTTCAAGGCTGGCGAAATCAAGCAGGTTGTTGATCAGGTCCCGGGCTCGTACCGACTGCCTCTCGAGCGCTTCGAGCAGCTGCTCGAACTCTTTCCTCCCCAGGTTTTCATTCGTCAGCATGGCGGCAACCCCTGCGATCGTCGTGAGCGGTGATCGCAGCTCATGCGCGGCGTTGTCGATGAACTGTGTCTTGAAACCCTCAAGCCGTTTCTGCTCGCTGATGTCGGCGATCTGGAGGATCGAGTGCAGTGGCTGGCCGTGGGCGTCGTGAACCAGCGAGACGCTCTCGAGGACGAACACCTCGTGTCCGTCGGCGTGGACATAGCGACGTTCCAGGTGATAGCTGCGCAGCTCCCCCGCCAACATCCTTTGCGAGAAGACTCGATCTCGCTGCGCGTCGTCGGGATGAACGATGTCTCGAACATCGCGGGACAGAAGACGGTCTTCCCGGTAGCCGGTGATCTGACAGAACGATCGGTTGACGCTCAGCCAGCGGCCCTCGGTCGTCACAAGCGCCACGCCGATGGGCGCGTGATCGAACGCGCTTCTAAATCGCTCCTCACTTTCCTTGAGGGCGCTCGACTTCCGTTCCAGATCGATGAACACATCGACCTTCGACCGCAGGACCGCGGGATCGAACGGTTTGACGACATAGTCGACGGCTCCGGCCGAGTAGCCCTGGAACATGTGACGCTTCTCGGTGCTGACACCCGTCAGAAAGATGATCGGGACGTGGCGCGTTTTCTCGAGCTGCTTGATGACTCGCGCCGTTTCGAAGCCATCGAGGCCCGGCATCTGAACATCCAGCAGGATCAGCGCGAAGTCTGCCTTGAGGAGATGCTTCAGAGCCTGCTCGCCCGTCGTCGCCCGAACCAGGTTGCGGTCGGGGGATTCGAGGACCGCTTCGAGTGCAGTGAGGTTCTCTGGGCGGTCGTCGACCAGAAGGATGTTGTGACGGTGCTTGGATTCCCCTTCTGTCCGGCCCGGATGGGTGGTGCGCGGGTCGGAGTTATGCGCCGCCTTTGTCAACGCGAGGTGTCGGGTCATCCCTCTCCCGAAACCGCTGGGTCCGGCTCCTTGTGCAGCCATCTGCTCAATAGAGAGAAGAGGCGATCGAAGTCGACGGGTTTCGCGATGTAGTCGGAGGCGCCCGCGCTTATGGTCTTCTCTCGGTCACCCTTCATCGCTTTTGCGGTTAGGGCGATGATCGGAAGGTGCTCGAAATCGGGTATCGCTCGCACCATCTTGATCGTCTCGTAGCCGTCGATCTCGGGCATCATGATGTCCATGAACGTGAGATCCACGTCGGTGTTCTGCCTCAGGATCTCGAGCCCTTCTTCCCCGTTCTCGGCGTACAAGACCTCAACACCGTGAAGCTCGAGTGCGCTCGCGAGAGCGAATACGTTCCGAACATCGTCGTCCACGATCAGGATCTTCTTCCCCTCGAGAACAGCCGTCCCGCCGTCTGACAGATCGGCAGTCCAACGCCGATCATCGGTCGCCGAAACGTCGAGGAGCTCACTCTCCGACGTCCCCACGGGGGACGGCGGGAACAGCGGCCGGTCTTCGTGGGCCATCAAAGGATCGCCGGCCGGCACGGTCCAGGTTTGAAAGCGACGTGGAGAGCTCGACGAATCGAACTGGGCGGGAAGATAGAGCGTGAACGTGCTTCCGGCTTCCACCGTGCTTTCCACATGGATCTCGCCGCCGAGCAGCCCGGCTATCTCTCGGCTGATCGAGAGCCCCAGACCGGTTCCTCCGTACCTCCGGTTCGTCGTCCCGTCCGCTTGCTGGAACGCCTCGAAGATCAGTCGCAGCTTGTCCGCCTCGATCCCGATCCCAGTGTCAGTGACGGAGAACGCGATCACCTGAGACGCTCGCTTCAATCTGTCGTTGGCAAGCCGAGAATCGGCAGGGGCGGTCGCGATGCGCATGGTGACGCTTCCTGCGGGCGTGAACTTGAAGGCGTTCGATAGCAGGTTGTTCAGGATCTGCTGCAGGCGTTGCTCATCGGTCGTGATCGTTGGAGATACCCCATCGCCCAACTCAACGTTGAGCGTCAGTTCCTTCTGCTCCGCGAGTGGCCGGAACGCCAAGTCGACGTAGTCGCGGATGCTCTTCAACTCGATCTCTGCCGGATTGATGTCCATCTTCCCGGCTTCGATCTTCGACAGATCGAGGATGTCGTTGATGAGCGCGAGCAGGTCGCTGCCCGAACTGTAGATCGTCTTCGCAAACTCGATCTGTTTGTCGTTGAGGTTGTTGCCCGGATTCTCAGCAAGGAGCTTCGCCAGGATCAGGAGGCTGTTCAACGGAGTGCGGAGCTCGTGAGACATGTTTGCAAGGAACTCCGACTTGTACTTCGAGCTCAGCGACAGCTGTTCGGCCTTCTCCTCCAGCTCCGCCCTCGCGTTCTCGATCTCCTTGTTCTTCATCTCGATCGCTTGGTTCTGCTCGCCGAGCTGAGCGGCCTTGTCCTGTAGCTCCTCGTTCCGCTGCTGGAGCTCTTCTTGTTGCGTCTGCAGTTCCTCGGACTGGCTCTGCAGATCCGTCGCGAGGGACTGGGACTGGAGCAGCAGCTCCTCGGTCCGCATCGTGGCGTTGATCGTGTTGAGCACGATGCCGATCGTCTCGGTCAGCTGCTCGAGGAACGTCCTGTTGACGTCGCTGAATGGGCGCAAGGACGCGAGCTCGATGACGGCAAGTACTTGGTCCTCGAACAGCACCGGGATGACGATGATGTTTACCGGCGCCGCTTCGCCGAGTCCGCTCGTGATCTTGATGTAGTCGTCCGGCGCCTGCGTGATCAGGATCGTCTTCTTCTCCAACGCAGCCTGACCGACGAGTCCTTCACCCAACTTGAAATGGTTCGCGACGGTCTTGCGGTTCTTGTATCCGTAGCTCGCGATCAGGGCCAGCTCGGGATTGGCGTCGTCGGAGGCTTGGGCGAGGAAGAATGCGCCGTGCTGCGCAGAGACGACGGGGGTCAGCTCGGACATGATGAGCCGTGACACCGTCTGCAGGTCGCGCTGCCCCTGCAACATGCCCGAGATCTTCGCCAGGTTCGTCTTCAGCCAGTCCTGCTCGGCATTCTTTTGGGTCGTTCCCTTGAGGTTCGCGATCATCTGGTTGATGTTGTCCTTGAGCTCGGCGACTTCTCCCTGCGCCTCGACGGCGATCGACCGAGTCAGGTCACCCTGGGTCACTGCAGTCGACACCTCGGCGATCGCTCGCACCTGATCGGTCAGGTT
>VAWS01000183.1 GCA_005884515.1 Actinomycetota bacterium | reverse complement strand
CTTATCCGCGATGCGTGGATTGTGCTCTTCGGAGAACTCGATCTCGAGGGACAGGATCTTGTCGAGGAAGCGTTCAACCTTTTCCAGCTTGTGGGTCGCCAGCTGCTTCAGATGTGGCGAGACATGCGTGTTGCGTCCCTTGACGATCACCTGCATCCCGGCCTCCTGGTCCATCCCAGAAACGGCGATGGACCCCACTCGGGGCGACGCGGTGGAACAGATCCGCATCTCCAGACCCGGGTGGGGCCCTCACACGATTGATTCTATGGATGACGTCGCACCAAATCTAGGCCGGGTTCGAGGCCCCTAATCCCCTGCCCGGGCGAACGTCACAACCATGACCTCGAATGCGCCGGCCGCTCGCAGGGCGCGCGCGCACGCGTCTGCAGTCGCGCCGGTCGTCATGACGTCGTCTACCAGCAGCACGCGCTCCGGCACCCGAAGCGACACGAAGGCGCCGTCGAGATTCCGCCGGCGCCCGGCTCGGTCGAGCGAGGCTTGGTCGGCCGTCTCACGGACCTTCCGGAGCGTGCGCACGCACGGGCGGCTCAGGTGTCGGGCCACCCCGTGAGCGAGCTCCTGGGCGGTGTTGAAGCCGCGCTCGGCCATCGACGTGCGAGACGCCGGGACGAACGTGATCACGTCGACGAGCATCCTTTGCGCACACGCAGCCATGCGGGCGGCCATCCGTCGAGCAGCCCGGCGCTCGCCTCCGAGCTTGAACGTCATCAGCACGTCCCTGGCGACGCCCCGATACGCCGCGGGAGCACGGGCGATGCTGAACGCGGGCGCCGGTTCGCGGCAGTCGGCGCAGTCGAGGACGGCGCGCGCGGTCGGCCTCCCGCAGCGCGCGCACATCTGGGCGATCCAGGGGAAGGCCGCCTCGCACGCGACGCACAAGAACCGCGCCCCGGGACGACGGCACGAGAGGCACGAGGGCGGGAAGATCAAGTCTGCGAGCGCGCGCATCGGACGACGGTACGACGGAGCGGTGAACGGGGCGCGCGCCGGTGACGCGTTCGCGCGCTATCTCATCTTCGGCGCGCGCCCCGCGCCGGCCGGGCCGTCCGTTTCGCACCGTGCGCGCGCTTCGGCTGCACGCGCTTCGGCTGCACGCGCTTCGGCCTCGCCCGTTTCGCGGCGGCCGTCTTCTTCGGCGCCGCCTTCGCGGATCTCGCCGGCTTCTTCTCCGCAACCTTCGCCCTCGGCTTCACTTTCGGCTTCCCGCGCGCGCCGCGCGAGGCTGCTCGAACGGCAGGACCGCCGAGCATCGCGCGCAACGCGGGGCCGAAGGGTGCGCGCGCGACGCCTCGTTCGGTGACGATCGCGGTGATCAACGATGCGGGCGTCACGTCGAACGCGGGGTTGATCGCCTGCGTTCCGGCCGGCGCGATCGAGTGGGTCCCGAGGATCGAGGTCACCTCCGACGCCGCGCGCTCCTCGACGGGGATCTTCCCCCCGTCCGCAACCGCCGGATCGACGGTGGACGTCGGCGCCACCACGACGAACGGAACGCCTGATGCGGACGCGGCGAGCGCCAACGAGTACGTGCCCACCTTGTTCGCGACGTCCCCGTTGGCCGCGATGCGGTCGGCGCCGACGACGACGAGCGACACCTCGCCGCGCGCGATCAGCCCCGGCGCCGCTCCGTCGACCACCAGCGCGTGTGGGATCCCGAGCTGGGCGAGCTCCCAGGCCGTAAGGCGCGCGCCCTGCAACAAGGGACGCGTTTCCGTCGCGACCACGACGATGCCGAGACCGGCCTCGTGTGCGTGGCGGATCGCGCCGAGCGCCGTCCCGATGCCGCCGGTACACAGGAAGCCGGTGTTGCAGTGGGTCAGGACGACCGCTTTCGGCTCGAAGAACTCGAGCGCGAGCTTCGCCATCGCGCTGCACGCCTCTTCGTCCTCCGCCTGGATGGCCAGCGCCTCGTCGACCATCCCTTGTGCGATGCGGATCGCCCCCGCAGTGAGCGGGATCGCGCGGCCCTTCGCGAGGACGCGCCGGATCCCCCACGCGAGGTTCACCGCCGTTGGGCGCGCCGCGGCTAACAGCCGGCCGGCCTGCTCGGCGCGTTCAAGAACCGTCTTCGCATTGGACGACGGCGGGTGCACGGCCGCCTGCGCGACGCCCATCGCGCCGGCGATCCCCAGCGCCGGCGCGCCTCGGACGCGCAGCGTGCGGATCGCTTCCGCGACTGCTTCGGTGTTGACGAGCGACCGGTATTCCAGCCGGCCCGGCAACACGGTTTGGTCGATGACGACGATGTCGCCGTCGCGCCATTCGATCGATCGCATAGGCGTCGAGTCTAGCGGCCGCCCGCGGCGCGCTCGGTCACCGTGCGCGCGCCCCACCCCGCTGCTGCGCCGGCCGCACCACCGGGGGCGCCGTACACGGCGAGACGGAGGAGATCCACCGTGATCACGCGCGCGACCGACCGGTCGACGAAGAGCACGTGCACGCTGAGGCGCACGATCGCGTACACCCCCCACAGCGCGAGCAGCCCGCCGATCGCTCCTCCCGTGACTGCCGCGCGCAGATCGTCACGACGGAAGACGCCGATGATCATCCCGGCACCGAAGGCCGCCAGGACCGGGCGGCCCCACCAACCGATCGTCGAAAGGTTCAGCCACTGCAGCCGCGGGACGATGCTCGTCGCGAGCAACGACCCGAGCAGGAAGCCGAACGTGATGCCGCCGAGCACGCGCCGTCGATGCTTGAGGCGCGAGCCGTTCGTGTGCGGAGCAAGCTGTGGTTCCGGCTCGAAGGGAACGAGACGGGGTTCGTCCTCCGCCACAACCGGTTAAGTGCCTTCCTGCCAGCTGCTCAGATAGGCCTGCTGCGTCGGCGTCAGCTCGTCGATGCGGATGCCCATCGTCGACAGCTTCAGCTTGGCGACCTCGCGGTCGATCTCGTCCGGCACGTCGTAGACATTCGGCGGCAGGTTGTCTTGCTTCGTGAGCCACTCCGTGGTGAGCGCCTGATCGGCGAAGGACATGTCCATGACCGCGGCGGGGTGGCCTTCGGCGGCGGCGAGGTTGACGAGCCGGCCGTCGGCGAGCAGGTACACCTTGCGGCCGTCCTCGAGCGTGTACTCGACGACGTGCTCGCGCATCTCGCGCGTCTCGCGCGTGAGTGACTTGAGGTCGCCCTTATTGATCTCCACGTCGAAGTGGCCGGTGTTCGCGAGAATCGCGCCGTCCTTCATCACCTCGAAGTGCTCGCGACGGAGGATGTCCTTGTCCCCGGTCACCGTGATGAACACGTCTCCGATCCGTGCGGCCTCGACCATCGGCATGACCGAATAGCCCTCCATCGCCGCCTCGAGCGCCTTCACCGCATCCACTTCCGTCACGACGACCTGCGCGCCCATGCCGCGCGCGCGCATCGCGAGGCCGCGCCCGCCGTAGCCGTAGCCACCGACCACGACCGTCTGACCGGCCCATAAGATGTTCGTCGCGCGCGTGATGCCGTCGAGCGACGACTGGCCGGTGCCGTAGCGGTT
>VAWS01000051.1 GCA_005884515.1 Actinomycetota bacterium | reverse complement strand
GGCTACGGAGAAGAGAGCCACTATTTGAGGATCTACGTGCGGCAGCTGCGCCGGAAGCTGGGCGACGACGCAGCGGCGCCGATCTACGTGGCGACGGAACCTGGTGTCGGATACCGGTGGATCTACGAGCCGGATCGCGACTGAAGCGGGCTGGTACCCAATAGGTCCCACATACGGGAGCAGATCGGTACCAGCTGGCTTTACAGCGCTCGCCGCGCGATCTTCCCTGACGGAGTTCGCGGGATCGCGTCGACGATTTGAAGCGCGTGCGGCGCTTTGAACTTGGCCAGGCGTTCAGCGGCGAAGGCGCGCACGGCGTCCAGTGAGGGGGGCTCGGCCGGATCGGAAGGAACGACGAGAGCCGTCACCGCTGAACCCCACTCTGGGTCGGGCCGGCCGACGACCGCGACATCGGCGATCGCAGGATGCGCGCGCAGCACCTCTTCGACTTCTTGCGGCCACACCTTCTCGCCGCCCGTAATGATCACGTCATCGATCCGGCCGAACACCGTCACCACGCCGTCCGATAACGAGCCGGCGTCTCGCGTCCGCAGCCACCCGTCCTCGGTGAACGGTTGGGACGATGAAAGCCGGTAACCGCGCATGAGCGTGGGACCCGATAGTTGGATCTCATCGTCGTCGCCGATCCGAACCCCGACTTCGTCCAGCGCGCGCCCGTCGTACACGACGCCGCCACACGACTCCGTCATCCCGTAGGTGCGCACGAGAGGCGGCTGGCGCAAAGCCGGATCCAATGCAGCCCCCCCGACCAACACAACGTTGAACCGACTAAGCGTCTCACCTGCCGCGTGGATCCGGGCCACCATTGTGGGCACGACAGAGGTACAGCTAGCACCCGATCTCGCTAACCCCACCGGTTCGAAATGCGCTTGAACCTCAACATCGCCCCCGAGGATCAGATGCCGAAGCAGCACCAGCATCCCGCCCATATGCGCGACCGGCAGGCAGCACAGCCACGAATCCGAGGCACCGACCCCCAGCCGCTCGGCCGACGAAAGCACCGACGCGCGCAACGCATCGTGCGTCAGTTCGGCGGTCTTGGGTTCGCCCGCCGACCCCGATGTCGCAACGACCACCGCGACAGCCTCGTCGACCGGCGCACCGTCGAGACGCAGGAGCTGCGCCCCGTCGAACACGGCCGTCGGGCGCGCGCGCTTGATCAGCGCATCCTGCTCGTCCCGCGTCAGCCGGTGGTCGACAGGCAGCACTGCCGCGCCTGCGTCCCACGCTTCGCGGAGCCACGTCAGCCACGCCACGGAAGGCGGTGCCGTGACCGCGATAAGGTCGGATTTCCGCGCGCTTCTCACGCGGGGTAGGCTAGCGCAAGGATTCGAGTAACTGCTCTAGGAGTTGTTGGTCATGGATTGGAAGCCGGACGGAGACTACGAAGACATCCGCTACGAGACGGCCGAAGGCATCGCCAAAATCACGATCAACCGGCCTGAGGTCCGCAACGCCTTCCGGCCGAAGACGCTGTTCGAGCTGTCGCGTGCCTTCGACGTCGCGCGCGACGACCCGGCCATCGGGGTCATCATCTTCACCGGCGAGGGCCCGGAGGCGTTCTGTTCAGGCGGCGACCAGCGCGTGCGCGGCGACGACGGCTACAAGGACGAGAAGGGGATCGGCCGCCTGAACGTCTTGGACCTCCAGGTCCAGATCCGCCGTCTGCCCAAGCCGGTCGTCGCGATGGTGGCGGGCTACGCCATCGGCGGCGGGCACGTCCTGCACCTCGTTTGCGACCTAACGATCTGCGCGGAGAACGCGCGGTTCGGCCAGACCGGCCCCATGGTCGGCTCGTTCGACGGGGGCTACGGGTCCGGCCTGCTTGCGCGCACGATCGGCCTCAAGCGCGCGAAGGAGGTCTGGTTCCTCTGCGAGCAGTACGACGCACAGCGCGCGTACGAGATCGGCCTGGCGAACAAGGTCGTTCCGCTCGAGCAGCTTGAAGAAGAGACGGTCGCGTGGTGCAGGCGGATGCTCGAGATGTCGCCGCTCGCGCTGCGGTTGTTGAAGGCGGGGTTCAACGCCGACACCGACGGGCTGGCCGGGATCCAGCAATTGGCCGGCGACGCGACGCTGCTCTTCTACATGAGCGAGGAGGCGCAAGAGGGGCGCGACGCGTACCTCGAGAAGCGCAAGCCCGACTTCGCGAAGTTCCCGCACCGACCTTGAGCGAAGCGGCGATTCCCTCGGGCGCGAAGCTGTGGGTGTTGGGCGCGCGCCCGCGCACGCTCGGCGTCGGAGTGACACCGGTGATCGTCGGTACCGCAGCGGCGGAGCATGCAACGGCGCTGCGCACGATCGGCTGCTTGCTCGTCGCGCTCGGCTTACAGATCGGCGTCAACTACGCGAACGACTACTCCGACGGGAAACGCGGAGTCGATACCGCGGCGCGCGTCGGCCCCGTCCGGCTGACGGCCACCGGTTTGAAGTCTCCGCGCGCGGTCGCTACGGCTGCTTTGATGTCGTTCGCAGTCGCCGGCGTTGCAGGGCTGCTCCTCGCGCGCGCGAGCAGCTGGTGGCTGCTTGTGTTCGGCGCCGTTGCGATCCTCGCGGCCGTTCTCTACTCGGGGGGACCGAAGCCGTACGCGTCGGCCGGTCTCGGCGAGCTCAGCGTGTTCCTGTTCTTCGGCTTGCTCGCGACGGCCGGGACGACGTACGCGCAAGCCGGCCACATCGGGCCGCGGGCGTGGTGGTCGGCGGTGTCGATGGGATTGCTCGCGGTTGCGGTGCTGGTGGCGAACAACCTCCGAGATATACCCACCGATACGGCGGTGGGGAAGCGCACGCTCGCCGTTCGGATCGGCGATCAAGCGACGCGCGCGCTGTACCGGGCGGTGATCGCGGCCGCGTTGATCTTGCCCCTATTGGGCTGGTTGGTGGGGCAGATGCCGGCCGGCGCGCTTTTAGCTCTTGCTGCGATCCCGCTCGCCGCCGGGCCGATGAAGACGGTCGGGTACGCGCGCGGGCCCGAGCTCGTTCGCGTCTTGCTCGGGACCGTCTTGATGCTGGTGCAGTTCGGAGTGTTCCTGGCGATCGGACTATGGCTGAGCTGAGAGTCGTTCCGTTCAAGACGCGCTTGCGCGTGTCGGTCGGCGACGTCATCCAACGCGAAGGCATCCTGATCGAAGGTCCGGCCGGGTGGGGCGAATGCTCGCCGCTTCCAAGCTGGTCCGAGGAGGAGCGCGCAGCCGCGAAGCGCGCGGCGATCGAAGCGGCGACCGAACCGTTCCCCGAAGGTGTGCGCGCGCGCGTCGAGGTGAACACGATGGTCCCGCGTGTTTCGCCCGAGCAGGCCGCGCGCATGGCCGTCGAGTCCGGGTGCGACACGAT
The DNA here is from genome assembly GCA_005884515.1 of Actinomycetota bacterium. Lineage (GTDB taxonomy): Bacteria > Actinomycetota > AC-67 > AC-67 > AC-67 > AC-67. The sequence goes on along the minus strand of VAWS01000051.1, from coordinate 8,970 downwards.
CAAGATCAAGGTCGGCGATGCTGCGAGCGTCGAGCGCGTGCACGCGGTGCGCGATGCGTTGCCCAAGGCGAAGATCCGTCTCGACGCGAACGGTTCGTGGGATCCCGATACGGCAGGTATCTTCCTTGCGCAGGTGCGCGGCTTGGACATCGAGCTGATCGAGGATCCGGTTTCGACCATGGAAGAGATGGCCAGATTCAGGCGGGGGAGCGCCGTCCTGATCGCGGCCGAGTCCTGCGTGCGCACGGTCGAGGACGCGAAGATGCTTCGGAAGCTGGAGGCTGCAGACGTGATCGTGATCAAGCCGCAGCGGATCGGAGGCGCGCGCGCTGCACTGGACGCGGCCGAAGAGGCCGGCATCCCCGCGATCGCCTCGAGCGCGCTCGAGACGTCGGTGGGCTTGGCGATGGTCGTCGCCGTCGCGGCCGCGCTCCCCGATGCACCGTTCGCGCACGGTGTCGGGACGGCAGGGCTGCTCGAACGAGACGTCACGTCGCGACCGCTGGTTCCCGAGCACGGTGTGCTCGAGCCCCGGCGAGTGGTTCCGGATCTGGTGAGCGATGGCTGAGCCGACGGCGGGGGACATCGCGTTCGCGTGCATGCGCGAGCTGGTAGACGAGCTTCACCAGGGTGGGGTCGACGCCGTGTGCATCTCACCGGGGTCCCGTTCGACGCCGCTCGTGTTGGCGTTCGCGCGCCACGGCGCGTTTGACGTGCGGGTGATCCTCGACGAGCGCTCTGCTGCGTTCTTCGCCCTCGGGCGCGCGCGCGCGACGGGCAAGCCGGCGGCGCTCGTCTGCACGTCGGGAACCGCGACCGCGAACTACCTTCCCGCGATCGTCGAGGCATCGATGTCGAACGTGCCGATGATCGTGCTCACCGCCGACCGCACGCCCTCCTTGCGTGGGACCGGCGCCAATCAGACGATCGATCAGCACCAGCTCTACGGCGGCTACGTACGCATGTTCATGGAGACCGGCGTGCCGCGCGCTCACGCGCACGCGGCGAAGATGTGGCGGACGCTCGCGCGACGCGCGGTCGAAACGGCGCAGACGGGCCCGATCCACATCAACATGCCGTTCGAGGAACCGCTCACTCCTACCGGCGCCGAGGTCGACTTAGGAACAACCGACCCGAAGCCGCCACAAAATCTGACAACTCCCTCAATCAACGTCGAATCCTTCCGAGATCTGTTGCTCTCAGAACGCGGGGCCATCGTCGCCGGCCAGATCGACGACGACGCGCAGGCCGTCGCCGCGCTCGCCGAGCACCTCGGCTGGCCCCTGATCGCCGAGCCGTTATCCGGCCTCCGCGTGCCCGGCGACGCCCTGTCGGCCGGTCAAGCGTTGCTGGGCGACGATCGTTTCGCCGAGCAGCACGCCCCCGAGGCCGTCCTTCAGTTCGGCCGTACCCCGACTTCGCGCGCGACCCAGCGTTTCGTCGCGGCAGCTGCCCGCCTCGGCGTCATCGGCGAGCGCCCGGCCGATCCGGCGAAGGCTGCCAAACAGACGCTGAGTGCCCCAGAAGGCGCCGCCGCGCGCGCACTGATCAAGCTCGTCAGCGAGAACGACGGGACGTGGCTGAAAGAGTGGAGGGATGCCGATGCGGTTGCACGCGGCGCCCTCGACACGTTCTTGGACGGCGAGAAGCAGCCGTTCGAGATCCGCGTTGCGCGCGACGTTGCCGCAGCCGTACCCGACGGCACCACGCTGGTCGTCGCGTCGAGCACCCCTGTGCGCGACCTCGACTTCGCGATGGGCCCCCGGGAGGGCCTGCGCGTGATCGCCAACCGCGGCGCCAGTGGGATCGACGGCTTCGTCTCCACGGTGCTCGGTGTCGCGAGCGCCGGCTCACCGACGGTCGCGCTGGCAGGAGATCTCTCCGTTCTGCACGACGCGGCCGGGCTGTTGTGGGTCGCGCGCCGCGGAGAACCGGTGATCTTCGTTGTGCTCAACAACAAGGGCGGTGGGATCTTCGATCTGCTGCCGAGCGCCGCTCTTCCCGAGAACGATGCGCTGTTCGCCACCGCCCACGAGATCGACCTGCGCGCGCTCGCCGCAGCGGCGGGCATCGGCTACGAGACCGGAACCGATCTTGCCGCTTTCCTGAAGGAAGCTCCGACAACGGCGACGCTCTTCGAGGTGCCGATCGATCGCGCGCGCGCCGTGAAACGTCGCAAAGCCTTGAAGAAGGCGATCGCGTCGGCGCTCAGCGCCGCCGGCTGAACCCGTCGCCGTCGGCGATCAGCTCGATGCGATTTCCGAACGGATCCGCGGTGTATGCGCGCGTGCGCCCCGGCACACGATCGTCCGGTTCGGAGATCACGCGTAGCCCAGTGCTTCCAGCATCGACCGGAATTTCGCGTCGGTTTCGGCCAACTCCGCTTCCGGGTCGGAGTCGGCGACGATCCCCGCGCCGGCGAACAGCAACGCGATCCGGCCTTGCATCTCGGCGCAGCGCAGCACCACGGCCCACTCGCCGTCGCCGCGCGCGTCCATCCAGCCGACGATCCCCGCGTACAGCGCGCGCTCGATCTGCTCCAGTTCCTTGATCGCAGCGCGAGCAGCCTCGCGCGGCGTGCCGCAGACCGCCGGCGTGGGGTGCAATAGCGCAGCGAGCGAGAGCGCGTCGAGGGGATCTCGCAATCGTCCTTCGATATCGGTGGCAAGGTGCCATACCTTGCTGGTCGAGAGCGTGTACGGCGTATCGCTGCTCTGGAGGGATCGACAGACGGGCGCGAGCGATCCTCGGACGGCATCGACGACGAGAGCATGCTCGGCGCGGTCCTTGGTCGATGCGAGGAGAAGTCTCGCAGCCTCCTCGTCCTCCGCCTCGTCGCTGCGCCGTGCGATCGTTCCCGCGAGCGGTCGCGCGTGCACCGTGGTGTCCTGGCGCGCGACCAGCAGCTCCGGCGACGCGCCGATGAATCCACCGGCCGCGAACGTGAAGGCGTTGGGCTCGGCTGCTCGCAAGCGTGCGAGCAGCGCGCGCCGGTCGAACTCGTGGTCCGACTGCGCGATCAGCATCCGCGCGAGGACGACCTTCTCGAGCACGCCGGCGCGGATCCTGCGTCGCGCTTCGGCAACGGCGGCGACGTACGCGTTGGGATCCGGCACCGACGTGACGCGCAAAGACCCACGTGGCAGCGTGGGAACCGCCGCAGTCTCGACCTCGCGATCGTCCCCGACCACGACTTTCCACGTATCCCCCTGATGACGTACGAACGCGACACGGGGGACGACGAGCGTTGCCGGCGTCTCCTCGTCGAACGGGAGCGCGCCGACGACGATGGGCGCCGGACCGTCCTCGCTGCGGACCTGTGCAAGGGCGTCGCGGGCTGCGCGCGCCGCGCGCGCAACCAGGTCCGGTCCCGCCGGCACGCTGATCGCATGCGCCGCGCCGGCCGTCACGAGCGCGCGCGAGGGATGCTCGAAGAAGACACCGTCGTCGGGCGTGAAGTATCCGAGCAGGTCGGGGTTGCCATCCACACGCGTCGCGCGCGCAACGAGACCGGCCGCTGCAACGGAGCTCATTGGCGCGTCCCCACGAGCAACTGCGCGACGCCACCGGAGAGCGAGACCCGGCGCACGTCGGGGAAGCCCGCCGCGTGCAGCATGTCGAGCAGCTCGTCGCGCGGCGGGAGGTAGGCGACCGACGCCGGCAGATACGAATACGCGGCGCGATCCGACAGGAGGCCGCCGATGAACGGCACGATCCTGTTGAAGTAGATCCCGTGTCCCCAACGCAGGAAGCGGCTCCGGGGTTCCGACACCTCCAGCAAGGCGATCCGGCCGCCCGAGCGCAGCGTGCGCGCCAGCTCCGCGAACAGCGCCTTCAGGTCGACGACGTTCCGCAAAGCGAAGCCGCATGTGATCCCGTCGGCGCGCGCGTCGCGTACGGGCAACGAGAGGATGTCCGCTTGCACGAGCGGTGCGTTGGTGCGCGCAGCCGCCAGCATGCCGAAGCTGAAGTCGAAGCCGATCGCGCGCATCCCGCCGCGCGCAAGCTCGCGGCAGAAATCGCCCGTCCCGCACGCGAGGTCGAGCACCACCGAACCGGCGGGCAGACCGAGTGCACGCGTCGCGCGCTTGCGCCACCGCACGTCCAGCCCGAACGTCATGATGCGATTGACGAGGTCGTACCGGCGCGCGATCCCATCGAACATCGTCCGGACGGCGCGCGCCTTCTGCTCGCCCTGGGGGAGCGGCGCGCGCATCATGCTTCCCGGAGGCGCCGGGACTCCGCGCGCGTGGCTGCGATCTCGGCTTCGCCGCCGACGCGCTCGATGTGCTCTTCGGCGACGGCGAGCAGCACGCGGCGGAAGTGGTGCGACACGAGCGCCGTGACGGCGGGCAGCAGCTCGCGGAACGCGGCGACGAGCTTGTCCGCGGCCTCGGCCTCGTCGGTCGCGTGCTCGCGGATCGGATCACGGATGTGGCGGTCGAACATCTCGACCGCACGCTCGGCCACCGCCCGCGCCGCCACGTTGTACTCGGCGGCGAGCGCGAGCAGATCGTTGATCGGCAGGCCCGCATCTAGCAAGCGCAAGCCCTGCCGGACTAGGCTCACGTCGGCGGAGGTGAAGCGCTCTTCGCCGTCGATCTTGCGGCCGAGCGCGAGCCCGGCGCGCTCGATCGCCCGGAGCAATGCCGACGGGACTCCGCTGCGCGCGGCGACCTCATCCAAAGTCAGGAACTCGTCTTCGTCGCTTTCGATCTGAGCCTCGGCCACAGCCGTCGCCAGGTCGGCGTCGGCGCGCTTGAGCTTCCCCTCGACGACGCGCTTGATCACGGCGAGCGTGAGGCCCTTCTGCTGGAGCGCGCGGATGCGCCGGACCCGCAGCAGGTGCTCACGGTCGTAGATCGCGACCCGGCCCTCTCGCTTCGGCGGGGCGAGAAGGCCCTTCGACTGGTAGTAGCGGATCGTGTCGACGGAGACGTCGCACGCTGCGGCAAGCTGCTCGACCCGATATCCCACGACTCCTTACTCTACGAGTAATCGCTCGAACCTTCCACGCGGTGACCTGGGGCTTCGCAGGCCAGTTTCTGGAGCTCGCCGTGCGGGTAAATCGCCGGCATGACACCGAAGAGCTTCTGGATCGCACACCTCGAAAACCGCGGCCGCCTGATGGTCCGGCTCAGCGGCGAGCTCGACATGGCAGGGGCCGAAGAAGTCAGGCGCTTCATCGACACCACGCTGGCGAAGGACTACGCGGCCGTCAGCTTCGACTGCCGGGGCGTCACCTTCATCGACTCGATCGGCGTGAAAGCGCTTCTGCATCTCGTGCAACGCTGCGCAGAGATGGGCGTCGAGCCGACGTTCAGCATGAGCGGCCGCATCGAGCGCGTGCTGAGCGCGATGGGGCTGGGCTCCTTGAGCGACCTGGCGGCGAAGCGGACCAGCTAGACGGCCTGGATCGCGCGCACCTTCTGTACGGCCTCGCGCAACACCTCACCGGCCTGTCCCCGGACGACCACGTCGGCCAGGTCGTCCAGATCGGTCTCTTCGGCATTCACGATCGCGACGGTCGCCCCCGCTCGCTTGGCTTCGATCGGGACGCCGGCGGCGGGGTAGACGACCAAGCTCGAACCGACGACCAAACAGAGATCGCACTCGCGCGCGCGCCTGAACGCGTCTTCGATCACGTCGGCCGGCAGCGCTTGGCCGAACGAAACCGTGGCACTCTTGAGCAGCCCTCCGCAGCGCGCGCAGTGCGGATCGGTGTCCCCGGCCCGGACGCGCGCGACCACGTCACCCATCGGCAACCGGTCGCCGCACGACAGGCACGCGACCTCGCGCATCGTCCCGTGCAGCTCCAGAACGATCGAAGAGCCGGCCGCCGCATGCAGGCCGTCGATGTTCTGCGTGACGACGCTCGAGATGATGCCGAGGTGCTCGAGCTCGACGATCGCGTGGTGCCCGTCGTTCGGCTCGTGCGAGGCTTCGTGCGAGGCCGCGCGCTGGCTCCAGACGCGCGCGCGATGGTCGGCGTTATTGATGTAGTTGTCGATCGTGAACTCGGCCGGGTCGACCTTCTTCCAGACGCCGTTCGGGCCCCGGAAGTCCGGGATGCCGGACTCGGTGGAGATGCCGGCGCCGGTGAACGCGATCGCGGCATGCGAAGCCGCGAGAGCTTCGGCTAGTTGATCGATCTCAAGGGCCATCGGCGTACAGGATGACACGTCCGAGCGGTGTCACGCCGGGCCCGTACGATCGAGCCATGCTGAAACGATCCCTGGCCTTGGCCGTGTTGCTCTGCGCATCCGCCTGCTCCTCGCTTCCTGCGCCGAACCGGGCCTCTTCGAGCCTAAGCACGCAACAGACGACGAGCAGCATCGGGAGAGGGGAGCTCGCAACGGTCCAGCGAGTCGTCGACGGCGACACCTTCATCGCCCTGGAGGGGACTCGCCGCTTCCGCGTCCGCTTGATCGGCGTCGACACCCCCGAAACGGTGAAGCCCGGCGCACCGATCGGTTGCTTCGGCCCGGAGGCGTCCGCGTACGCCAAGCGCGTCCTCGCCGGGAGGCAGGTCCGGCTTGTCTACGACGTCGATCGCTACGACCGGTACGGCCGGACGCTCGCGTACGTCTTCGTCGGCAAGACGTTCTTCAACCTCGATCTGGTGCAACACGGGTACGCCGTGGTCGAAACCGTTCCGCCCGATGTTGCTCACGTCGAGGACTTCGTCGCCGCGCAGCGTGTTGCGCGCGCCTCACACCTCGGCCACTGGCTGAAGTGCGCGCTCCGCTAGCGAGCGCCCGAGCCGACTAGACTACCGACCCGTGATCGGCGTTATCGGGGCGGGCGCGATGGGCGCCGCCATGACCGTTCAGCTTGCGCGCGCAGGCCACAGCGTCCACCTCCTCGCGACCGAGTTCGACGGTGCCTTCGTGGACGCGTACCGCGCCGGAGAGAACCACCCCAGCCTCGGCGTCGCGTTCCCCGACGGGCTGACGATGGTCGAGCAGGACGGATGGGACGAGGTGCTGCCCAAGGCCGAGGTCCTGGTGCTCGCAGTGGCGACCGCCGGGCTCGTCCCAACGGTGCGCGCCATCGCGAAGCAGACGCCCGGCGACTGCATCTGGGCGGTCGCGACCAAAGGATGGGATGAAGAGTCCCTTATGCCCGCCACCGGCGTCGTCGCGAACGAGCTGGGGGATTCGAAGCGGGTCGTGGCGATCGTCGGTCCCTCGATCGCGAAAGAGATCGCGACCGGCGTTCCGACGGCCGTCGTATGCGCGTCCTCGAGCCCGCAGTCCGCGGCAACGGTGGCCGAGTTGTTCGACTCCCCGCACTTCCGCACGTATACATCGAGCGACGTCGTCGGGGTTGAGGTCGGCGCGATCATGAAGAACGTGGTCGCGATCGGCGTCGGGATGTGCGACGGGCTGGCCGACGAGTTCGGCGTCGAGGCGATGACCAACGCGAAGGCTTTCGTCTTCTCGCGCGGCCTCGTCGAGATGGCCAGGATGGCGCGCGCGCTTGGCGGGAAGGCCGAAACGATCCTCGGCTTGGCCGGGGCCGGCGACCTGTTCGTGACTGCGCTCGCCGGGCGCAACGGCAAGTTCGGCAGGCTGCTCGGCGAAGGGCTGACGCCGGCGCAAGCCCTGGACAAGATGCAGACCACCGTCGAGGGATACGCGAACGCGCGCGCCGCGGCCGCATTGGCCGACAAGTACGATCTCGAGCTGCCCGTGGTCGACGTGATCGCGAAGGTCATCCACTACGGTTTGTCGCCGCGCGAAGCGATCGAGCGGCTCGTGTCGGCGTCGGTGGAAGAGGAGCTGTAGTGCCGGACGACGAAGACGTGCCGCCGTCGCAGCGACCGACCGAGCGCATCCCGCGCGAGGCGCCGAACCGTCCGCCCCCGGCGCCGGAGATCGAGGCGTTCCCCGACGAGTTCTTGGAGCCGACCGAGGCAATGCCGGTCGCCGAGCGCGAGCCGCTTCCGGTCGCCGAGCGCGAGCCTCTTCCGTCGATCGAGGAGCTGACGTTCCAGAGCCCCGCGGTCGGCGGGTCGGGGCCCGCGCCGGCGCCACCGGAAGCTGCGCCGCCGCCCGACGACCATCGGGCCGTGCGGATCCCGGCGCCGCGGCCGTTCCCGGTCGGCGGGACGAAGGTGCTGTCCAAGAAGCGCTTCGCGACCCTGCAGGCGTTCGCGGAAACGCTGCTGCCCCACGGGGGCCCGATCAGCTACTCCGCGACGGAGATCGGCGTGGCCGAACGCCTGGACGCAGCGATGGTCGCGTGGGATCGCGACGCGCGCAAGATGTTCCTGCGGTTCCTCGGGCTGCTCGAATGGTCGAGCATCTTCTCCCGGCACCTGCGAGGGTTCTCCAAGCTGAAGCCGCAAGCGGCGACGACGTACCTCGATCGCGCGCAGCGGAGCAAGCTGCTCGTCCGGCGGGGAGCGATCGACCTGCTGAAGTTCTACGTGCTGAACCAGTGGGCATCGACGCCGCGCATCGAAGAGGCGATCGGGTTCACGTACTCGTGCGTCAGCTCGGATCCGCCGCGGACGGGCGACCGCATAGAGGTGCTGAGCTATCCCCAAGTGAGCCGCGACCACACCGAAGAGGCCGACGTCGTCGTTGTCGGGTCCGGTGCCGGCGGCGCGGTGATCGCGAAAGAGCTCGCGGAGCTCGGCCATACCGTCGTCGTGCTCGAGGAAGGGCCCTACTACACGCGACAGGACATGGCCGGCCCGCCGTTCGAGCGGTTCCAGCGCTTCTACCGGCGGCAAGGGATGACGGCCGCACTGGGGACACCGACGATCCCCGTGCCGCTCGGGTTGGGCCTCGGTGGTACGACGCTGATCAACTCCGGCTCGTGCTTCCGCACGCCCGACCGCGTGCTGCAGCGCTGGGAGAAGGACTTCGGCCTCCCGGGTGTCGACCCGGAATCGATGAAGCCGTTCTTCGACCGCGTCGAGCGCATCCAGCACGTGCAGCCGGTACCGGAAGAGCTGCT
>VAWS01000191.1 GCA_005884515.1 Actinomycetota bacterium | reverse complement strand
CGTCGAGCGCGTCCTGGTCGGCCGCCGGGGGAAGCCCGTGCACGCGGCTGCGGAGGGCCGCTCGAGACCATTCGATCTTCGACGTCGAGCCGCGGCGCGTTCCCGTCAGCGAAACGTACGACAGGTGCGGATACACCTCGATCGTCAGGCCGCTCCCGGCTTCACCGCCGCCGAAGACCGGGAATCCCATCAAATCGAGGAGGTGATACAGATCGAAACCGGCGCGCATCCACGACGGCGCGACGTCCTCGCTGCGCGGTGTGAAGTACAGCGTGATGCTGAGCTTGCGAAGCTCGTGCTCGGCGACGCGATGCTCTTTCCCGGTCACCAAGCCCTTCGAGACGGCCGAGGGTGCGTCGACGGCGAACGTCGTCGTCTTCGGGAACTGGCGAAGGATCGGCTCGAGCGTCTCAAGGTCGCGCGCCTTGAGCAGGAGAGTCACGGTGCGGTTCTCGTCGAGGACGCAGACGTCGAAGCCGCGCGTCGCCGATACGTCGATGCCGACGAACATCTAGCGCTTCCTCGCCTTCATCGAGAAGATCATCGGCATGTATCCCCGGCGCAGTCTACGACGGCGGCGGGACTAGGTCCCGGGGAACAGCGCGAGCAGGACCCCTAAGACGTCGAGCGGCTTCGTCAGCGCGGACGGGCTGCGCGCGTTGTTGAAGATCGCGACGTACACGATCGGCACACCGTCGAGCGGCACCACCCATCCGGACATCGCGCGCACGTGCTCGATCTGGCCCGTCTTGCCGTGGACCCTGTCCTTCGTCAGCGGGCCGGTCATCCGCTTCAGCAACGTGCCCGGCTCTCCCGACACCGGGATCGATCCGCGCAACGCATCCCAGCCGGGCCCTTGCTTCGTCAGGATCCGTTCGAGCAGCCCCGCAACCGTCCGGGGCGTTACCCGGTCCAGCACCGACAAGCCGGAGCCGTCCGTCATCACGAGGCCGCGGGTCGAAACGCCGAGCGCGCGCAACGTGCTCTTCACGACCGCGATGCCGGCGGCCGTCGAGCCGCGTCCCCCGAACGACGCACCGATGTCCTTCAGCAGCATCTCGGCGTTGTAGTTGATGCTGTACCGGTTGGTGAAGTCGACGATCTCGCCGACGGTGGGGGACTCGACGCGCGCGATCTCCGCCGCGCCGCGGGGCGCACGCCCGGTGGTGACCCGGCGCACCGAGATGCCCAGGACGTTGAGCGCGCTTGCGAGCGCCTTGCCGGCGGTGAGCGCCGGGTTGGGCACGAGCGTCTTCTGGTCGATGTCGCCGTAGCCCTCGTTGATCGTGAGGCCGTCGATGTAGCCGACGTCGGGGTCGTTCACGAGGTAGCGGGGGAGCCACCCCTCCTGCGTCTTGACCGAGTCGAAGACGGTGTCGTCGGCGACGAGCGTGCCGATGCTGCGCACCCCGGCCGCCTTGATACGCGCGGCGAGCTGGTCGACGGTGGCCGACCCGTCTGGGAACGCCGGGCGCTTGATGACGTCGGTGGGAGCGGGCAGGTAACGGTGCTGACGGTAGACCTCTGTCGCGAGCGTCGGATCGCCGCCGCCGACGAGCGACAGCGTCGAGATGCCGGCGCCACGGTTCGAAACGAGCGCGCGCGTTGCGAACCGATGGTCGGGCCCGAACTTCACGATCGCCGTCGTCGTCGTTGCCAGCTTCAACACGGACGCCGGTGCCATCGAACGGCCACCGTTGATCGAGAAGAACTCGCGTCCTCCGCGCATGAGGACGACGCCGGCGGTCGTACCCAGGGCGCCGCGCTGTCCGATCGCGGTGCGCGCGGCGGCTTCCGCGTTACGGTGGGGCGTCTTCTCCGGAACGTACGCGAGCGCGGGCGAGGCGAGCGCGACCACGAAGAGGACGATGCTCACCACGAGGCGGAGTCGCGTTGACGGAATGATCAACAACCTGCATACCGGACGAAGGCGGGGCTTGACTGCGATGTATCCTAGGGGAGGGGTCGCCGGCCGCGCGCGGTCGGCGGGGAGGAAGGCGTGCGGTACTACGTACTCGAAACGAGTCAGGACCCCAAGGTCAAGATGTTCATCGTCGCTGAAGTCGTTCATGAGATAGACGAGTCGAGTGACGACCGCGGGACCGGCATCGCCGGGCAGATCGCCGGGGAGCGCGCGCTCATCCTTTCCAACGCCGAGATCCTCGTGATGGGAGAAGGCGCTCGCATCCTGCGCGAATGGGAGGCGGGAGACGACGAGAGTTACGACGAGCAAAACGAACGGATCCGATCGTCTCCCGACAGCGAAGAAGTGAAGGTGCTTCGACATCTACAACTGGTGAAAAGCCGAAGGGACGCCTCGAGAGCGAAGAACCGGGACGCGAAGTGAGCGGGCATTTCCGCCTGTAGATGGCGATATCGGAGATAAAGACCTCGGAATAGGTGTTGAGGAGGAGGAAACCGGTGATGATTCAGGGCAAGGACACATCATGAGCCAGAGAACACCAGCCGTGGGCGCGCCCGAAGCCGCCAAACCGGCGGCCAAGACATTCGGCAGCCGGTTACGAGATGCGCGCGACAAAGCTCAATTGAGCCAGTCGGATCTCAGCCGCTCGAGCGGGATCCCGAAGACGATGTTGTCGCGCTATGAGAACGACCACATCCTCCCCTCGGTAACAACGCTGCGGAAGCTCTCGACGGCGCTCGGCGAAAGCGTCTCGGCACTGGTGGGTAACGGGCCGAGCATCCTTTACACATTTGCGGCCGTCCTCGGTCATCGTGGCATCGTGATGGGCAGCGAAGAAGATGCGGAGACGCTGGCGCTCGCGATCGCAGACTTGGTGGACGCGGGCGACGATCGCTTCATCTTCTTGGATGTGGTGCCGAGTCCGGCCGAGGTCGAAGGCCAGTTTTGACGCTCCTCTGACACGGGACCTAGCCTTGCGCCACCATGGCGCACCTCTCGGGTCGCGATCAGTTCTTCGAAGTCGCGCGTTCTGAAGGCGCGCGCTACCTGTTCGCGAACCCGGGGACCACCGAGCTCCCCATTTTCGACGAGCTGGCCGACGAGACCGGCATCGAGCTGATCCTCGCGCTCCAAGAAGCGACGGCGGTCGCCGCGGCCGACGGCTATGCGCAAGCGACGCGCCGGCCCGCGCTCGTCAACCTCCACATCGCTCCGGGCGTTGCGAACGGGCTCGGGTTCTGTAAGTGGTCGTACGAAGTCGAGCGGCCCGAAGACATCGGCATCGCGATGCGGCGCGCGTTCAAGGTTGCCGCGTCGCCGCCGCACGGCCCGGTGTTCTTGTCGATCCCCTGGAACTATCTCGATCAGCAGACCGACACCGACGTTCCACCGCCGTCGCCCATCGACCACGGAACGGTCGCCGTCGATGGGATCGAGCAGGCCGCGCGCAGGCTGCTCGACGAGAAGCAGCCGTTGATCGTCGCCGGCGATGAGGTTGCGCGCGCGGGCGCGGTGAACGAGCTGGTCGCGCTTGCCGAAGCGGTGGGCGCGCGCGTCGTCGGCGAGGTGCTGCACAGCAGGATGGTGTTCCCGATGGATCACCCGCTGTGGAGCGGCATGCTGCCGCCGGTGAACGCCGGGATCCGCAGCGTCTTGGAGCAAGCCGACGTTGCCTTGGTTGTCGGCGCGGTGATGTTCCCGCCGTTCTTCTACAATCCGGTTGGCGCGGTTCCGCCGAACGTCGAGATCATCCAGATCGATCCCGACCCGTATCAGATCGCGAAGACGTATCCGGTCGCGCTCGGCATGCGGGGGGATGCTGGGGCGACCATGCGCGCGCTGCTCTCGAAAGTGCGTGAGATCTCGGATAAGGCAGACGAGATCGCCGCGCGCGTGAAGTCCTACGGCGAGGCACGCGCCGGCGCGGTGGCCGGAATGAAGGCTGCGGTCGAGGCGCAGATGCAGAAGGACCCGGTCTCGTCGTTCGCCGCGTGCGCGGCGATCGCCGACGCCTTCGACACACCGACCAGCGTCGTCGACGAGTCGGTGACCGCGACGGCCGCCGTGCGCGCCGCGCTGCGTCAGCGCGAACCGGACTCGTACTTCTTCTTCAAGGGCGGCGGTCTCGGGTGGGGAATCCCTGCGTCGGCCGGCGTTCAGCTTGCCCAGCCCGATCGCAAGGTCGTCGCGATCGTCGGCGACGGCGCGACCTGCTACGTCCCGCAGTCGCTGTGGACGCTCGCGCACCACGACTTGCCGGTTACCGTCGTGGTGCTCAACAACGGCGGCTACTACATCCTGAAGTCCCAGTTGCTCGGGATGAACCAGAAGGCCGTCAAGTTCGACAAGTGGCCGGGCATGGACATCGCCGATCCGTCCGTCGACTTCATGTCGCTCGCGAGCGCGTTCGGCGTTCCGTCGGAACGCGTGGAGAAGGGGAGCGAGATCACGTCGGCCGTGCGCAAGGCGATGGGTTCCGGCGGGCCGTTCCTTCTGGAAGTGCCGATCGACGGCACCGTCAAGCCGATGGGCTGAGCGTGACGCGCGAAGACTTCGGTGGTGTCGAAGGGCCGCTCGCGTCGCGCGTCGACGAAGCGCTCGAGCACCAAGACACGATCTTCAAAGACAGCTTCCCTGGGAACCTCGGCGTGCGCGTGATCGAAGCCGAGGCCGGGCGTGCGGTCGGGCTGCTCGACGTCGGGCCGAAGGTTCGCCATCCAGGCGGGTTCGCGCACGGTGGAGCGATCGCCGGCTTCGGCGACACCGTCGCTGCGTGGGCGACATTCCCGGCGCTCGGCGACGGCGAGATCTTCACCACCATCGAATTCAAGACGAACTTCATCACGGCGGTCACCGAAGGGCGGCTGCGCGCGGAAGCGAAGCAGATCCACAAAGGCGGCCGGACGATGGTGATCGAAGTTCACATCACGACCGACGACGACGAGCGCACATTGGTCGCCGTGATGATCGTGACGCAGGCGATCCTGAAGACGAAGGGCTAGCCTCGATTCGCCGCCTCCCGCCGACCTCGAGTGGCAGGACGTTCGGCCGGGCCGCAGAGAACTCACGCTTATGCTCTTCGCATGAAAACCGCGTTTCTCGCCTTCGGCATCTTCCTCGGCGTCTATGCCTGGGTCTTGCTAATGGCACGGCGATTGAGCCGTCGGACCGCATTTTCTCGCCACGACGATGGGACGGGCTCTTACCGAACCCCTCGTCGTCTTGTCTGGAGATTCTTCCTGCCGTACTTCGCCTTGCTGATCGCGGGAGTCGTTTTGATTGCCATTTCTTCAGGGCGCGGGGCCGCGTGGGTGGCAGGGCTGGCCCTGATCCTTTCTGCGATCGTTTTCCGGTTCACTGGGCTGGCTTGACAGGCGACGGCTCACTCGGCGGCTCCCTAGGGGGGAATCCCCCTGATTTCGTCATGAGGACTCGTGTGTCATTGACGAACGTTCGCATGGCCCGACGACCTATCGTTCGAGAGGTTCTCCTGAGCCGGTGTCGTATCGTTCCCCGGTGAGATGGAGGCGCCAAATCCCGGACCAGGAGGCAGCCGATCGTTCCGGTTGACTCT
>VAWS01000050.1 GCA_005884515.1 Actinomycetota bacterium | reverse complement strand
CCGGCGCGACTGTTCAGATCCCGTACGTGTCGGCCTCGATCCTTCTCGACGGCGCCGACATCCCGCTGATGCACCTCATCCAGGAGATCCCGGCGGAAGAGGTTCGCATGGGGATGCGCGTGCGCGCGGAGTGGCTGCCGGAAGGCGAGCGCATCCCGAGCATGGACACGATCAAGTATTTCAAGCCGGCCGGCGAGCCCGACGCAGCGATCGACGACGTGCTGAAGAGGATGCGCGCCGATGCGTGACGTTGCGGTCGTCTCCTTCGCGCAAGCGCCCTCGCGGCGCCGCGTGCCGGAGGCAAACGAGGTCGAGATCCTGATGCCGGTCGTCGCGGAAGCGGTCGAGAAGTCCGGCGTCCCGCGCGAGAAGATCGGCTTCACGTGCTCGGGCTCGTGCGACTACCTCGCCGGGCAGCCATTCGCATTCGTGTGGGGCTTGGAAGCGATCGCAGCCTGGCCGCCGATCCGCGAGTCGCACGTCGAGATGGACGGCGCGTGGGCGTTGTACGAGGCGTGGGTCCTGCTGCAGGAAGGCGAGATCGACGCCGCCCTTGTGTATGGGTTCGGGAAATCCTCGCCGGGTTCGATCCGCGACGTCATGGCGATGCAGCTCGACCCGTACTACTACGCACCGATGTGGCCGGACGCGGTGTCCCTGGCCGCTCTGCAGGCGCGCGCGATGCTGGACGGTACCGATCACACCGAGCGCGAGATGGCCGAGGTTGCGGCACGGAGCCGCCGGGACGCGAAAGCGAATCCGCACGCGCAGGTCACGGGAGATTTCGACGTCGACATGATCTTGGCCGAGGACTACCTCGTCTCGCCGCTCCGCAAGTCCGACTGCGCGCCGATCAGCGACGGCGCCGCCGTAGTTGTGCTGGCCGCCGACGATCTCGCGCGTTCGGTGTCGTCGCGTCCGGCGTGGATCCGCGGCATCGACCACCGCATCGAGCCGCACTCGCTCGGCGCGCGCGATCTCACGACCTCGGAGTCGACCGCCGTCGCGGCCGAGCGGGCAGGGGCGCTCGACGACAAGCTGGACGTGGTCGAGCTGCTTGCACCCTTTACGCACCAGGAGCTGATCCTGCGCGACGCGTTGAACCTCAAGAACGGTAGCGCGATCAACCCGTCCGGCGGCGCGCTCGCGGCCAATCCCGTCATGGCCGCCGGCTTGATCCGCATCGGCGAAGCGGCCGCGCGCATCACGGACGGCTCGGCCGACCGCGCGCTGGCGCACGCGACCAGCGGCCCGTGCCTGCAGCAGAACCTCGTGTGCGTGCTGGAGGGCGAGTAAGACATGGCGAAGCTACCGGCAGCGGTCGTCGGCATCGGCCAGACGAAGCACGACACGAAGCGCGACGACGTGTCGATCGCGGGCCTCGTGCGCGAGGCCGCGGTGCGCGCGCTCGAAGACGCACAGATGACGTGGTCCGATATCGACGCGGTCGTGCTCGGCAAGGCGCCGGACATGTTCGAAGGCGTGATGATGCCCGAGCTGTACCTTGCGGAGGCGCTCGGTGCCGTCGGCAAGCCGATGCTCCGCGTGCACACCGCCGGAAGCGTCGGCGGCTCCACCGCGGTCGTTGCCGCGCACCTCGTGCAAGCCGGCATCCACGAGCGAGTGCTCACGGTCGCGTTCGAGAAGCAGTCCGAGTCGAACGCGATGTGGGCGCTGGCGCCGAAGATCCCGTTCCAGCCGACGCTGGTCGCCGGCGCCGGCGGATACTTCGCGCCGCACATCCGCGAGTACATCAGGCGCGCGCACGCGCCCGACCACATCGGTCGCAAGGTCGCGGTAAAGGACCGCATCAGCGCGCTCAAGAACCCGTATGCCCACTTACACATGCCGGACATCAGCATGGAAACGGTCGAGCAGTCGCCGATCCTGTGGGACCCGATCCGGTTCTTGGAGTGTTGCCCCTCGTCCGACGGCGCGTGCGCGATGGTGCTGACGTCGGAGCGCGTCGCGAAGTCGGCGTCGAAGTCTCCGGCGTGGATCAAGGGCACCGCGATCCGCAGCGAACCGCTCGGCTTGGCGGGGCGCGATGAGGTCAATCCGCGCGCGGGCCGCGATTGCGCGAAGGACGTCTACGAGCAGGCCGGCATCACCGACCCGCGGAAAGACATCGACGTCGTGGAGATGTATGTGCCTTTCAGTTGGTATGAGCCGATGTGGCTCGAGAATCTCTTCTTCACGGATGAGGGCACCGGCTGGAAGATGACCGACGACGACTCGACGGCCCTCGGCGGGTCCCTTCCGGTCAACCCGTCGGGCGGGGTACTCTCGTCGAATCCGATCGGCGCATCGGGGATGCTTCGGTTCGCGGAGGCTGCGATGCAGGTGCGCGGGACGGCTGGGGAGCATCAGATCGACGGCGCGCGCACCGCGCTCGGACACGCGTACGGCGGCGGCTCGCAGTTCTTCGCGATGTGGGTCGTCTCGAGCGAAGCGCCGTAGGGAGGCACGTTGAACTTCACCTTCAGCGAGGAACAGGACGAGCTGCGGCGGACGATCCGCCGCTTCCTCGACGACAAGTCGCCGTCGACGGAGGTGCGTCGCCTGATGGAGACGCCCGACGGCTACGACGAAGCCGTGTGGAAGCAGATGGCACAAGAGCTGGGCCTGCAGGCGCTGCACATCCCCGAGGATTACGGCGGCCAGGGGTTCAGCTTCGTCGAGCTCGGCATCGTGCTGGAGGAGATGGGCCGCGTGCTGCTGTGCGCGCCGTTCCTCTCGACGGTCGGCGTCGCGGCGAACGCGATCCTGAACGCGGGTACGGAAGAGCAGAAGAAGGCCCTGCTGCCGGGGATCGCGAGCGGCGAGACGATCGCAACGCTGGCGCTGGGCGAGCCGGGCAAAGGCTGGACGGCCGACGACATGACGCTCGAATCGAAGGACGGCGTGCTGAACGGCACGAAGACGTACGTGATCGACGGGACCACAGCGAACCTCATCGTGGTGGCCGCGCGCGAAGCCGGAACGACCGGAACCGACGGGATCTCGCTCTACACAGTGAGGGGCGACGCGGAAGGGCTAAATAGGAAGTCGCTCGAGGCGATCGACCTCACCCGGAAGCTCGCGCAGCTCGACTTCTCCGGCGTGAAGGGTGATCTGCTCGACGAGAAAGGCACGGCGTGGCCGGCCCTGCAGCGGACGCTCGACCACGCCGCCGTCGCGCTGGCCGCCGAGATGTGCGGCGGCGCGCAACGCGCGCTGGACATGGCCGTGCAATACGCCAAGGACCGGGTGCAGTTTGGCCGGCCGATCGGCTCGTTCCAAGCGATCAAGCACAAGTGCGCCGACATGCTGCTCGAAGTGGAATCCGCGAAGACCGCGATGTATTACGCGCTCTGGGTCGCCGCCGCCGACGATCCCGAGCTGCCGATCGTGGCACCGATGGCGAAGGCCTACGCGGCCGACGCGTTCTTCAAGGCTGCGCGCGACAACATCCAGGTGCACGGCGGCATCGGCTTCACCTGGGAGCACGACGCGCACCTCTACTACCGGCGCGCAAAATCGGACGAGCTGATGTTCGGCGACGCTCCGTACCATCGCGAGCTGCTGGCGCAAAGGCTGGGCATCTGAGCGTGGGCCGCCTCGACGGTAAGGTGGCCTTTGTCACCGGCGGCGCGCGCGGGCAGGGCCTCGAAGCCGCGAAGCTATTCGCGCGCGAAGGCGCGCGCGTCGTCCTTGGCGACCTGCTCGACGCCGAAGGCAAGGAAGCGGCGAACGCGATCGGCGACGAGGCGCATTTCGTCCACCTCGACGTGACCAACGAAGAGGACTGGCGCACCGCGATAAGCGAAGCCGAGCAGCGCTTCGGCGACGTGACCGTGTTGCTGAACAGCGCGGGGATCCTCAAGTTCGGGACGATCGCCGAGCAGCCCCTCGCCGAGTACATGAGTGTGATCAACGTTAATCAGGTCGGTGTGTTCCTCGGGATGCGCGCGGTGTTCGAAGGCATGAAGCGCGCGGGCGGCGGCTCGATCATCAACATCTCGTCGGTGGAGGGCCTGCGCGGCAGCGTCGGCCTGGCCGCGTACACGGCTTCGAAGTTCGCCGTGCGCGGAATGACGAAGGTCGCGGCGGGGGAGTTCGGCAAGTACGCGATCCGCGTGAACTCGATCCATCCCGGCGTGATCGACACGGCTATGCTGCGCGCGCAGACCGGCGACATCGACCTGAACGCGATCTTCAAGAGGGGCGTCCCGCTGCGTCGAGCCGGCACGCCCCAGGACGTCGCGAACCTCGCGCTGTTCCTGGCGTCGGACGAAAGCAGCTACTGCAGCGGCGCCGAGTTCGTCGTCGACGGCGGCGCAACCTCATTCGTCGGCTGGGGCGGGCCCGTACCGCGCC
This sequence comes from Actinomycetota bacterium, assembly GCA_005884515.1. Classification (GTDB taxonomy): domain Bacteria; phylum Actinomycetota; class AC-67; order AC-67; family AC-67; genus AC-67. The sequence goes on along the minus strand of VAWS01000050.1, from coordinate 37,414 downwards.
CGGACTAGAGGCGCGGATGTACTTCGATCTCAACGACGAGCAGCGCGCCTTCCGCGACAGCTTGCGCGCCTACTTCGCGGAAAAGCTGACCCCGGAAGTTCGAGCAGCCCTCGGTCCGCGCGCCGGCGAGCACATGGGCCCCGCATTTCGAGACTTCGTGAAGACGATGGGCCACGACGGCTGGCTCGGCGTGGGGTGGCCGGTCGAGTACGGCGGCCAGGGACGCGGGTACGTCGAAGAGCTGATCTACATGGACGAGTGCCGGCGCGCGCAGGCGCCGATCCCGCTCGTGACGATCAACACCGTCGGCCCGACGCTTATGCAGTTCGGCTCGGACGAGCAGAAGAGCCGCTTTCTCCCGGCGATCCTCCGCGGCGAAGTTCACTTCGCGATCGGGTACACGGAGCCCGGCTCGGGGACGGACCTCGCCTCGCTGCGCACGCGCGCGATCCGGGACGGCGACTCATTCGTGATCAACGGGCAGAAGATCTTCACCACCGGCGCGCACGACGCCGACTACATCTGGCTCGCAGGGCGCACCGACCCCGACGCGCCGAAGCACAAAGGCATCACGATCTTCATCGTGCCGACCACGCTTCCCGGATTCAGCGTCACACCGATCGACCTCATCGACGGCGGGACGACGAACGCCACGTACTTCGAGGACGTCCGCGTGCCGGCGTCGGCGATCGTCGGCGGTGAGAACGACGGCTGGCGCCTCATCACAACGCAGCTGAACCACGAGCGCGTCGCGCTTGCAGCGTCCGGCAGGCTGGAAGGGCTTCTTGAAGAAACGGTCGCCTGGGCGAAGGAAGCGCGCAACGGCGAGGCGCGCGTCATCGACGAGCCCTGGGTGCGCCTGGTGCTGGCTCGGGTGCGCGCGCGCACCGACGCGTTGCGCGCGATGAACCTGCGGATGGCGTGGGCGATGACGGTCGGTCGGTTGAACCCCGCCGAAGCGTCGGTCGTGAAGGTGTTCGGAACGGAGCTGTTCGTCGATGGGTACCGGAGCTTGCTCGAAGTGATCGGACGCGCGGGAACGCTGTCGCTCGGCTCGCCGGGCGCGGCCCTGCGCGGCGACATCGACGAAGCGCTGCGATCCGCGCTGGTCCTGACGTTCGGCGGCGGCGTCAACGAGATCCAGCGCGAGATCATTGCGGTGGCCGGGCTCGGCATGCCGAGGGGCGCGCGATGACCATGGTGACCGACGAGAAGGCCGCGTTCCTCGAGCGGCTGCGCGCGTGGACCGGCATCGACTCCCCGCAGATCCGCCGCGGGCTCGACCCCGTCAACGAAGCGATGATCCGTCATTGGTGCGAAGCCGTCGGCGACCGCAACCCGGTCTACACCGATGCCGAGCAGGCCGCGCGCAGCGTGCACGGCGGGATCGTCGCGCCGCCGACGATGCTCGGCGCGTGGACGATGCGCCCGCTGGAGATGCCGCCGCGCAACCCCGAGGACCCGCGCACCGCGATCATCGACATGCTCGACGAAGCCGGGTTCACCGGCGTGATCGCGACGAACTGCGAGCAGGAGTACCTGCGGTACGTGCGGCCGGGCGACCACCTCACGGCGTACATGTCGGTCGAGGACGTGTCGGAGGAGAAGAACACGGCCCTGGGCCCCGGGCACTTCTTCACGACGAAAGCGATCTACAAGGACGAGAACGGCGAGGTCGTCGGCATCGAGCGCTTCCGTATGCTGAAGTTCGCACCGAAGCCGGCGGCCGGTGAACCGAAAGCGCTTCGTCCCCGTCCGTCGATCAGCAAGGACACGGAGTTCTTCTGGGACGGCGCGAGCTGTGGAGAGCTTCTGATCCAGCGGTGTACGGCGTGTGGCGTGCTCCGCCACCCGCCGCGGCCAGGATGTGCGAGCTGCGGATCGCTCGACTGGGACACGATCCGATCGAGCGGCCTCGGCGAGGTCTACAGCTACGTGATCTACCACCACCCGCCGCTCCCCGGGTTCGAGACGCCTTTCGCCGTGGGCTTGATCGAGCTGGAAGAAGGCGTCCGGATGCTGTCCAACATCGTCGAGATGCCGCTCGACGAGATCACGATCGGCATGCCGGTCGAAGTCACTTTCGTTGCGGTCGAGCTCGAGAAGACGGGCGCGGCGTTCGACCCGGATCTGTGGGCGGAGCTTGCGCGCGCGCACCTTCTTGGGTTCGGCGTCTCGGAAGAGATGGGCGGCAACGGCGGCGGGATCATCGAGCTGTGCTTGTTGCTCGAGCAGGCCGGCCGCGCCGCAGCCCCCGTCCCATTGTGGGCTGCGCTCGTCTGCGGTGTGCTCCCGGTCGCGATGTTCGGAACGGAAGAGCAGAAGAGCCGCTTGTTGCCGGAGGTGATCGAGGGTCGCGCGATCGTCACAGCCGCGTTCGACGAGCCGGAGTCGCGCGATCCATCGGCGCCGGCGTCTGTCGCGCGCGTCGAGGGTGACGAGTGGCGCATCGACGGGACAAAGACGGAGGTACCGGCAGTCTCGCTGGCGTCGCGCGTGATCGTGCCGGCGCTGGCCGCCGACGGCGTCGGGTTGTTCCTGGTCGACCCGCAAGCCCCCGGTGTGACCCTCGCGATGCAAGCGAACACGGCGGCCGAGCCGCTGTCGCAGATGCAGCTCCTCGGCGTGCGCATCGGCGACGCCGACGTGCTCTTGCCGCCGGACGGCCGCGCAGCGCTCGGGATCATGCTCGATCACGCGCAGGTCGGGCTGTGCGCGCTGCAGCTCGGGATCGCCGAGCACGCCTTGCGCCTGACGGCCGAGTACTCGTCCGGCCGCGAGCAGTTCGGGCGGCCGCTCGGGTCGTTCCAGGCGGTGCAGCAGCGCGCGGCCGACGCGTACGTCGACGTCGAAGCGATGCGCTGGACGATGTGGCGCGCGGCGTGGCTGCTCTCCGAAGGGCTGCCGGCCACCGACGAGGTGCTCGAAGCGAAATACTTCGCGTCGGAGGGCGGGCACCGCGTGCTGGCGGCCGCGCAGCACCTGCACGGCGGCATCGGTGTCGACATGACGTACCCGCTGCACCGGTACACGTTCTTAGCCAAGCAGGCGGAGCTTACCCTCGGCGGCGCGACCGAGCAGCTCGCCAAGCTCGGCGATCGGATGGCCACGTGATGGAAACGCTGCGCGCGCGCGACGTGCACGCCGGGGACGAGCTGCCCTCGCTCGACGTGCCTATCACGACAACGCTGGTCGTCGTCGCGGCACTTGCGTCGCGCGACTTCCAGGACGTGCACCACGACGCGGAGCTTGCGCGCGCGAGCGGGGCGAAGGACGTCTTCATGAACATCCTGACGACGAACGGGTTCGTCGGGCGCTTCGTTACCGACTGGTCCGGACCCGACGCGATCATCAAGAAGGTGTCGATCCGCCTGGGTGTCCCGAACTATCCGGGCGACACGATGAAGCTGACCGGCGCGATTAAGAAAGTCGACGGCAACGAGGTCGAGGTCGACGTGCGCGGCGCGAACTCCCTCGGCGACCACGTCACCGGCACGGTGAAGGTCCAGCTGCCGTGAGCATCTCGCGCACAACGGCGATCGCCGGCATCGGCCAGACCGAGTTCTCGAAGGACTCCGGCCGGACCGAGCTGCGGCTCGCGATCGAAGCGATCCAGGCTGCTTTGAAAGACGCCGGCCTGGAGCCGAAGGACGTCGACGGCATGGTGACGTTCACGCTCGACCGCAACGATGAGATCGACATCGCGCGCAACATGGGCATCCCCGAGCTCACCTTCTACAGCCGCGTTCCGCACGGCGGGGGAGCAGCCGGCGGCACGATCCATCAAGCCGCGATGGCTGTCGCAACGGGCATGGCCGACGTCGTCGTCGCGTACCGCGCGTTCAACGAGCGGTCGTGGTACCGCTACGGCATCCCACGCGACCGTCAGCCGGCGCCGACCGCCGACATGGTGCACTACTCGTGGATCACGCCGTTCGGCCTCTCGACACCCGCGTCGTGGGTTGCGATGTTCGCGCGCCGCTACATGCATGAGTTCGGCGCGACGTCCGAAGACCTCGGCCGCGTCACGGTCGCCGACCGCAAGCACGCCGCGACGAACCCCGACGCGTTCTTCTACCAGCGGCCGATCACGCTCGAAGATCATCAGGCTTCGCGATGGATCGTCGAGCCGCTCAGGCTGCTCGACTGCTGTCAGGAATCGGACGGCGCCGTCGCGATCGTCGTCACCAGCACCGAGCGCGCGCGCGACCTACCGCAGCCTCCGGCCCTGATCGAAGGCGTGTCGCAAGGCGTGAGCTACGAGCAGTGGTCGATGAACAGCTACTACCGCGAGATCATCAGCGACCTGCCCGAGATGGGCTTGGTCGCGCGCCAGCTATGGGAGCAGTCCGGCGTCGGACCTTCCGATGTGAAGGCCGCGATGCTCTACGACGCGTTCACGCCGATGGTGCTCGTGCAATTGGAAGAGTTCGGCTTCTGTGGCCGCGGCGAAGCGAAGGACTACGTGGCCGACGGCGGCATCGAGATCGGTGGCAACCTCGCCGTGAACACGAACGGCGGGCAGCTGGGCGAGGCGTACATCCACGGGATGAACGGGATAGCGGAAGCGGTGCGCCAGGTGCGCGGCACGGCGGTGAACCAGATCGACGGCCTCGAGCACGCGATCGCGACCGGCGGCACCGGCGTGCCGACGAGCGCCGTGTTGGTGGGCGTAGACCGATGAGCGAAGCGCAAGAGGAAGCGTTGCGCGCGGAAGCGCGCGCGTGGCTGGAAGCGACGTTCCCGGCGTGGCGCGAGAGCGTCGGCAATCCCGCGCGCTACAACAGCGAGCAACGGCGCGCGTGGCACCGGGTTCAGGCCCAGGGCGGGTGGGGCGCGCCGAGCTGGCCGGTTGAGTACGGCGGCAAGGGATTCGGACCCGTCGAATACGCGGTCTGGGCCGAGGAGAAGGCGCGCATCGGCGCGAATATCCCCTTCAACGTGACCGGATTCGGCATGGCCGGACCGACGATCATCGCGCACGCGACCGAACTGCAGAAGAAGCGCTACCTACCGCCGCTGCTTGGCGGCGACGAGATCTGGTGCCAGCTCTTCAGCGAGCCCGGTGCGGGAAGCGACCTCGCCAACGTCACGACGCGCGCGCAACGCGACGGCGACTCGTGGATCGTCACCGGCCAGAAGGTGTGGAGCTCGAGCGCGCACGAGGCAGACTTCGGGATCCTGCTGGCGCGCTACGACTTCGACAAGCCGAAGCACGAAGGCCTCATCTACTTCATCGTCGACATGCGCGCGCCGGGGATCGAGGTCCGGCCGCTGCGCCAGATCTCGGGAGAGTCCGAGTTCAACGAAGTGTTCATGACCGACGTTCGCATCCCCGATGAGAACCGCATCGGCGAGCCGGGCGACGGCTGGCGAGTCGCGATGACGACGCTGATGTTCGAGCGGATGTCGATCGGCTCAGCCACCGGCGGCTATACGTTCCCGTTCGAGCGGCTGGTGGCCCTCGCGCGCGCGCACGGCCGTCCCGGTGCGCTGGACCGCCAAGCACTTGCCGGGGTGTACACGCGCTACAAGATCCTCGACCTGCTGAACGCGCGCGTCCTGTCGAAGTTGCGCAAGGGCGAGATCCCGACGGCGGAAGGCTCGATCTTGAAGATCGCACTGGCCGACCTTATATCGGCGTCGGCGGCGCTGGGGGTACGGCTGCTCGGCGGCGAGGGCTTGTTGCTGAAGGACGGGAGTCCGACGCGCGCGTTCCTCGAGGCGCCGGCGTTCCACATCGGGGGCGGTACCGACGAGGTGCAGAAGAACGTCGTCGCCGAATGAAGCGCGCCGGCGCTTCCATGTTGATCTGGTGGCCGGCGTCGGGGATGAACACGAGTCGCGACCCTCGGATGCCGGCGTGGAGCGCGTCGGCGACTGCTCTTGGGGCACGTTCGTCTCTCGCGCCGTATAGGAGAGGAGCGTCGGAACCTCGACGTCCGGAAGAACGTGGCGGAGGTCCGCTTCAGCGAACGAGCGCACCATCGCGCGCGCGCCCGCTGGATGGAACTCGGACATGATCGTCGATATCTCCTCGATGGTCCGGTCGCCCACCGCGCCGGCGAAGAGGGTCGGTAAGAACTTCGCGACGAGCTCCGAAGCCGGTCTCTCCGTGTCTCGCAGCGTACCGTTGAGCCGTTGCTGCACTTCCTCAGCCGGGAGTGAGCCCGCCCAGCCCGCATACGCGGACGCGAGGACAACGGAAGCGGGCAACGAGGGATACCGCTCGTAGAGCGCGAGAGCCAGCCCGCCCCCAAACGAAAGACCGGCGATATGCGGCCGGTCAAGGCCGAGCGCCCCGATGAAGCCGGCGAGAAAATCGGCGTAATCGGTCAGCGCGAATGTCGCCGGTGGGTCGGACGAGCCGCCGCACCCTGGGGCATCCCACGCGACGACGAGGAGCTCGTCCGATAGGTCCTCGATCTGAGCGCGCCATTCTCGGCCGTCGCTGATCCCTCCGTGCAGCAGGACGAGCGGCCGGCCCGCTCCGGCCGTCCGATACGCGATGTTGAGTCCGTCGATCGCCACGTGATCCATGACGGCGTCCTCGTCAAAGGCTCACTCGATCGGCGGACACTACCCCTGTCGGGTTTCTGGCCGCGAACGTACGTACTAGTGTGCCGTCCCTATGGGTTTGCTCGAAGCGCAGCGCGCGTTCATCACCGGCGGTGCGTCGGGCATCGGGCGCGCGACGGCGCGGATGATGGCTGCGGAAGGCGCGCGGGTCGCGGTCGCCGACATCAACGGCGACGGCGCCAAAGAGGTGGCCGCTGAGATCGGCGGTCTCGCTTTCGAGGTGGACGTCACAGACCTCGAGATGGTTCAAGCGGCGGTGCGAGATGCGGCCGATGCCTTCGGCGGGCTCACGATCGCCTTCAACAACGCAGGAGCAGGGCTGCTCGCGAACGTGCACGAGTACAGCGCCGAACAGTGGGATCAGGTCGTGCGGCTCAACCTGAACGGCGTTTTCAACGGGATGAAAGCTGCGGTGCCTGTCATCCTCGAGAGTGGTGGCGGCGGCATCGTCAATACCGCGTCGATCAGCGGCGTCCGGCCGTCCGCAGGCGAAGCGCCGTATGCCGCGGCGAAGGCCGGTGTGATCGCGTTGACGCAGTCGGCGGCGTTGGAGTACGCGCCGGCGATCCGCGTCAATGCCGTTTCGCCCGGTTGGATCCTCACCGGGCTGACCGCGCCGTGGAAAGAGATCCCCGGCGAGGAGCTGCGTGCAGTCGAGCGCACACCGATGAAGCGCCTCGGCGAGCCCGAGGACATCGCGAAGGTGGTCGTGTTCCTGTGCTCGGACCTAGCCGGGTTCGTCACCGGGCAGAACATCGTTATCGACGGCGGGATGATCTTGCACGGGGCGGGCGTGGACGGGATGCTCGCGTACCTGCAGTCGGCTATGCACGGCGAGCCGCCCAGGTACTACTGAGACTCAGTGAGACAGCAAGTCGTCGAGCGCAGCTTCGACCGCCCGGTGGAACGTCGGGTACGCGAAGATCATCGAGCGCAGCCGCTCGACCGTGGTCCGTTCGTGCACGGCGAGCGTCAGCATCGACAGCACCTCGCCGCCGGTCGGGCCCGCCGACGTTGCCCCGACCAGCACACCGCGCACGCGATCCTCGATCAGCTTGATGAATCCGTCGTTCCCTGCTTTATGGATCCATCCGCGCGTGGATCGAGGGACGGGATAGTTTCCGATCCGCACGTCGATGCCGGCGTCGCGTGCGCTCTTCTCGGACATGCCGACCGAGCCGATCTCGGGGTCGGTGAACGTAACCCGCGGCACCGCGTGGTACTCGGCCACAGGGCCGGCATCGCCCAGGATGTCGTGCAGAACAACGTTCGCCTCGTACATCGACATGTGCGTGAAGTTCCCCTTGCCGGTGATGTCGCCGAGCGCCCATACCCCGTCCGTCACGCGCCCGTGCTCGTCCACCGATAAAGACTTCGCGTCGGCGGCGACCCCGATCGCTGCCGCGTTCAACTCCGCCAGAGGCGCGCGCCGTCCGACGGCGACGAGCAGCTTTTCACCGCGAACGGTCGAGCCATCGCTCAGCGACAGCGCGATATCACCGCCGTCCATCGACACCTTCTCGGCCGCTGCGCCCGTTCGAACGACGATCCCTTCGCGCTCGAACACTTCGGTCAGCAGCGCGCTCGACTCCGGCTCTTCCGGCCCCAGGATCCGCTCGCCGGCTTCGACGACGGTGACCTTCACGCCGAAACGTCCGAACATCTGGCCGAGCTCCAGGCCGATCGGCCCCCCGCCGAGGATCGTCAGCGTCGCCGGGATGTCCTTCGTTTCGATCGCGTGATGGTTGGTCCAGTAGTGCACGTCGGACAGGCCGGGTATCGGCGGGATAACCGGCACCGTTCCCGCATTGATCGCGATCTTCGGCGCTTCAACCGTCGTGCCATCCACCGACAATCGACCTGGCGCGATGAAGCGCGCGCTCCCGCGGATGAACCGTCCGCCTTTCTTCACGAAGCGGTCGACGGCGACCTGATCGTTCCAGTCGTCGGTCGCTTCCTCGCGGATGCGCTGCGCCACGACGCTCCAATCGGGCGTGACGCTCGAATTCCCTGCTATGCCGGGGATCCGGCGCGCTTCCGCGAGCAAGTTCGCCGCGCGGATCATCATCTTCGAGGGAATGCAGCCCCAGTACGGACACTCACCGCCGACCAAACCGTGATCGATACCGATTACGTCGAGGCCCTTCTCCGCGAGCTTGCCTGCGAGGTCCTCACCGCCGGGTCCCATGCCTACGACGACCACATCTGCTCGCTCGCTCATCGCCGCCTCCCGGTGCGCGCGTGTCCGGCTGCTCGCAAGGGAATACCCTACAGAGATGGACGCTGCGAAGCCGAGGCTCTCCACCATGCTCGCGCGCGGTGTGCGCAAGAGGTGCCCACGCTGCGGTACTGGTCACCTCTTCCGGTCGTGTTTCAAGATGCGCGACCGATGCCCCGGCTGCGGTTATCTCTTCGATCGTGGAACGTCGTCGGGATTCTTCTTGGGTGCGTACACGCTGAACCTCGTCGTCTCCGAGATGGCGCTCGGCGTCGTGCTCGGTTTCTTGATCTTCAAGGAGGCTACCGGCCACGTCCGCGCGTGGTGGCCATACATTCTCGTCGCAGCGATCACACAGGTGACCGTGCCGTTGCAGGTGACGCGGGCTTCGAAGGATCAGCCGTTGCTGACCAACACCGGCGCGCTTCCGTTATAAGAGAAATCGAGATCGTAGCCGCCGATCCCCGTGTAGGAGTCGACAAGCAACACGTACGTTCCCGTCACTCCCGGCGTGATGCCGATCGTTTCCTGCCGCGACGTTCCGTTGCTCGTTGCGAGCACCGTGCCATTCGGCGCGCGCAGGCGGATGTCGAAGTCCTTGCTCGCACTCGCGCCGGGGATGATCAACGTGACGGCGATCGGTGACGAGGTGCTCGCGATCCGGATCGACCACTGATCTTCGTTGCCGCTCGCGCGCAACGAGCTGCCGGTCATGTAGTGGTTGGGCACGGCCGGTCCGGTTCCCGAGAGTCCACCGACCCGCTTGATCGCTTCATACGCCTGCAACCTGCCGGCGCCCGTATCGGAGTCCGTGCCGGCCACCACCCAGTCCTGCGCCGAGACCATCATGTGGTACTTCAGCTGCGCCGGGGTCAGCGCGTTGTTCACGTCGAGCATCAGCGCCACGACGCCGGCGACGAACGGCGCCGCCATGCTCGTCCCCGAGTGCGTGACGTATCCGTTGCCCGAACCCGCCTTCGCGGATGTGATGGTCTGCCCGGGGCCGCACACGTCGGGCTTCGCGCGACCGTCCGCGGTAGGTCCGCGCGACGACCACGGCGACACGGAGAACCCTTTCACGCCGGGGTCGGAGATGCTGCACACGGTCAGCGCCTTCGCCGCTGCAGCCGGAGAGCCGACGGTCGACGCAGCGGGGCCGCCGTTCCCGGCGGCGACCACCGGCAGGATCCCTCGGTCGGCGGCGGTGTTCACGATCGCAGACAGGGTGTCGGTTCCGCTCGACGGCCCGTTGCTGCCGAAGCTCATGTTGATGATGCGGATGTTGTAGGTGGCCTTCTTGTCGATGCACCACTGCACAGCGGAGATGATCGTCGACGTCGAACCGGCGCCGGACGAATTCATCGCCTTCACGCCGACGAGGGCGGCGCCCGGTGCCACGCCACGGTACGCGGCATTGCCGTCGCCTTGTCCGGCGAGGATCGCCGACACGTGCGTGCCGTGTCCGTTGTCGTCGTACGGCGACGTCCGTCCGTTGACGAAGTCCTTCCAGCCGATCACTTGCCCTTGGTTGAGATCCACATGCGACGAGTCGATCCCCGTGTCGATCACGCACGCGACGACGTCTGTGCGCGTATACGTCTTCGGCGCGCCGTCGCGGTCGCCGGTCATGCCGAAGTCGGCGGCCGCTTTCGCCACGCCGTACGAGGCTCGCGCGGTGCTCGCCGTTATCCGATAGGTGCGCTCGGGCTCGATCGATCGGACGAGCGGGTCACGCGCCAGGCGCGCGCGTTGCACGCGGGTCAGGGAAGCGGCCAACGCGTCGACGGCGTGCCAGCGCGCGCGCACGGGAAACGCGCCGGCGCGCTCGTGAAGCTCGCGCACCGACCCGCCCGGCGCCAGGTGCACGATGACGGTCGCGCGGTCCGATGCGAGTGCCGGCGTCTGAGTCAGCGGAAAGGCGAGCAACGCGACGAATGTGGTGACGAGCTTCTTCATCTCTCCTCCTCGAGCGTCCGACGGGGAGGAGCCGGTGGCGTCCAGGCTCGACGCTACGGCGGTGCGGAGCCTGGGTCACGGACGGGAGGATGGAGAAAAAGGTCCCTCAACGGGCGGACCCCGCGGCCTGGGGAAGCCGCAGGGTCCTGGGGGCTTCACCCCGGCCGCGACGACGCTTACGTCGGGTCGGGGAGGCCTGTCCTGCTATGTCTTCCCCCAGAAGTACCCGAGCCGTTCGCCGGTGAAACCTGCCCTCGGCACATTCACCCATCGACGCCGCTGACCGCGGTCCGCAGCGTCTGGAGTGTCCGTGAGAGCAGTCGGGAGACGTGCATCTGCGAGATCCCGAGCTTCTGGGCGATCTGGCTCTGGGGCATGCCGGCGACAAAGCGGTAATAAAGGAGAAGCCGTTCCCGCTCCGGCAGCGTGCGCAGCAGAGGCGCGACGTCGGCCCATCCCTCGAGCTGCTCGATCAGCTGATCCTCCGTCCCCAGCGTGGTCATCGAGCTGTTGTCGTCGTCGTCGATCGGCGCGTCCAGGGACTCGACCGAGTGCGCGTGCATGGTGTCCATCGCCTCGAGGACTTCTTCCTCGGACAGACCGGCGCGCTGTCCGATCTCGGCGACCGTCGGGGAGCGGCCCAGCTCCTGGTAGGAGTCGGCGATCACCGACCGAAGCAGCAGCGCGCGCTCCTGCAACCGACGTGGCACGCGCATCGCCCACCCGGTATCGCGGAAGTGGCGTTTCAGCTCGCCGATGATCGTCGGCACGGCGTAGGTCGAGAATTTCACGCCGCGGTCTGTCTCGAACCGGTCGATCGCCTTGAGCAAGCCGATGCTTGCGACCTGAACCAAGTCGTCGAGCGGCTCGCCGCGGCTCCGGAAGCGCCGCGACAGGTACTCGACGAGCGGGAAGAACATCCGCACGAGCTCTTCGCGCGCGGCGTCGTCCGGCAACGCGGCGAACAGCTCGGCTGCTCGCTCTTCTTGGAGCTCGTTGTCGGTTTCCGCCATAGCGAAAGGCCGTCAGCGCCCGGCGCCCGCGGGCGCGCGCTTCGTGAAACGGATCCCCGGATGCCCGGCCGACTCGTCGAAGCGCGCCTCGTCGGTCAGGGCGCCGAGCAGATGCCACACCATGTTGGCTTGCAGGCCCTGGGCTCGCTCCGTGGCCTCGGCGCCGTCGACCGACGCGAGCACATCGACGGCACTGCTGCTCGGCGTGATAGTCAGCGTCAACGAGGTCGGACCGTCGCGCAGACCCAACAAGTAGGCGCACGCTTCATCGACGGCCAGCCGCAGGTCCTCGATGTCGTCGTAGGAGAAGTCGAGCTTGGCCGCCACACTGGCGATAACCGACCGGAGCACGTGGACGTAGTCGGCGCGCGCCGGAACGGAAAGGCGTATCTCGCTCACATGGGCTCCTTGGGCTCAGGTGGAAGAGTCTTACCCCCAGGGCTTGGAAGTGGAAACCCGCTGGACATGGGTAGCATGACGGTTTGGTGGGAACATGCGCTGGGTAATCTAGCCAGGCCGATTCTACAGAGGGGGTGGCGGCGATCGACTTCGTCGTTGAGTCGCGTCAGGAAGGCCCGTGGACGGTCGTCGACGTCCAAGGAGAGGTCGACATGTTCACGGCTCCGAAGTTGCGCGAGCGGCTTGTGGAGACCGTGGACCAAGGCCGCTACAAGATCATCGTGAACCTGCAGGGCGTGTCCTTCATGGACAGCACCGGCTTGGGGACGCTCGTCGGCGGGCTCAAGCGGGTCAAGGAGCACGAGGGCGTTCTGTCGTTGGTCTGCTCGAGCAGGCCGGTCCTGCGCGTGCTTTCGATCACGGGACTGAACAACGTCTTCCCGATCCACGAATCGGTCGAGCAGGCGGTCGCGGCGGGCTGAGGCCCTCCGCGGGAAGGACGTCGATTGGCAACGCGAACTGACCAAGACAGAGCGACCGAGCAGCTTCGCCTGAGCATCCCTCCGGAAGCGGACTACATCGCGATGGCGCGCATGTTCGCCGGCTCGGTCGCCCGCCACTTCGGATGTGACGAGGACGTCGTCGAGGACGTCAAGGTCGCTGTGTCGGAAGCGTGCACGAACTCCGTCAAAGCGCATCGCGATACGGAAACGTTGGAGCCGATCGAGCTGCTCGCGCGCCTCGTGGACGGCGATCTGCAGTTCGAGGTCGTCGACGCCGGCGGAGGGATCGACACCGAGCTGCAGAAGGCGGTCTCGGACGGCGCCGTGACGCCGGCGGCCGGGTTGTACGAAGGATCGCTCGGGCTCACGCTTATCAGCTCACTGTTCCCGGGCGCTGAGATCGTGCGCAACGAAGAACGGGGCACCACGGTGCGTTTCGTCGTTCCGGCCGGACAGATGTCGGCCGGGACCGACGCGATGCCGTCGTTCGACTAGCAGGGCCATACAAGCCGACGCGCGCCGGTCTCCCGGCGCGCGTCGCACGTTCTTCTTTGGGTTAGGTCGGCATCGGCGAGCCGCCGCCGGAAGTATTGCCGGAGTTCGTCCCCGGGTTGGCAGGCTGCTGAACCGGTTGTTGGATCCTGACGTTGTTGTTGGTCGTTGAGCTGCCGTTGTGTCCGAACATGATCCCGCTGAAAGCAAAGAGCCAGATCAAGAATCCCACGAATGCAAGGATCAGGAGAACGATCAATGCTGTGGCCGGGCCTTCTCGATCGTAGCCCTCACTCACGACGGTAGTGCTGCTTGTATCGCCGTGGTGGTGGTGTAGGTCGGCCATCTCTACCCTCCTTCATCGTCTCTCGCGATGCACCGGTGGTGCACGTCCTGTCGCTGCTAATGCCCATTGCCTGTGCGTGCCAAACGCCTGTTTTCGCGAGCCGTTTACGGAAAACGCGGCGGGGAATGATTGAAAAGACCACGAAATATGTGGAGGTGTTGTCACATGCCGCAGCGGGCTTGGAGCGAGAAGCGTGAGCGTCAGTACGAGCACATCAAAGGAGGGCTGCTCGAGCACGGTCGCGACGAAGACACCGCAGAAGAGATCGCTGCGCGCACCGTGAACAAAGAGCGCGCGCGCGCCGGCGAAGCGAAGGAGAGCTCCCGTCTTTCGCGTACCGACATCTCGTCCTCGCGTCGTGGCGGGCTTCGTTCGCACCACGGGCCGCGCGGGCGTACGCGCGATCAGCTCTACGACGAAGCGAAGGCGCTCGGGATCGAAGGCCGCTCGAAGATGAGCAAGCGCCAGTTGGCTTCCGCGGTCGATCGGAGACGCGGGCGTAGCGGTTAACGCAACAGGACCCCGTCCGAGCCGGCGCTTCCGAGCGCCGGCTCGTTCCTTTCACGTCGACAGCCGTTTCGTCCCATGTTTGTCGGCGCTCGCGGGGGGGAATTTACCTGAGCACCAGAATCAACTGAGCACCAACAGACGATGAAGGGAGGGCGGTATGGCGGCACTTCTGATCTTGCTGTTGGTCGTGATCTTGTTCGGCGCCGGCTTTGCTTTGAAGGTGCTTTGGTACGTCGCGATCGCTGCGCTCATCCTTTGGTTCATCGGTTTCGTCGCGCACGGACCCGAGCGCCGGTGGTATCGCTGGTAGCGTCAACGAGAGACGATCGAAGCGCGCGCCCTGTGGGGCGCGCGCTTTTACGTCCGTTTGCCCGGCCGCAGACGTGGGTAGTTCCCGAGCGGTCGAAAGGAGCCCGATATGGGCGACGAGATGATCGATGAACGCGTCCCCGACGGCGAAGAGCCCGACGACGAACGGGTGAAGAGCCGGGCGCGCGCCCTCGAGGAAGAGAACCCCGAGCCGGTCCCCGACGCGTAGTCCCTTACACCGCGGTAACGCGGCGTTCCGAGTACGACGTCAACATCGGCGTCACCAGCGCGGCGAGTATCGACGCGCTGCCCAAGATGATGTAGATAACAGCGTCCGCTCGGTTCCAGCCGAGGACCCTGACGCTCTGGATCAGCGCAACGATCCCGCCGGCAAGCAGCGCCGGCCCGATGAACATGCACACGCCGCGCGCGGCTGCTCGACCGGCAGCGCCGATCAAGCCGACCAGACCGAGGAACAGCTTCACGGCCGCGAGCAACGGCGTCATCGTGAAGGGACCGACCGACACGGTCGGAGAATCGATGTGGTGGAGTCCTGCGCGTGCCAGTCCGATCGCGCCGATGACGATCAGGAAGATGCCGATCGCCAGCGAGAAGAACTGTGCGATGCCGAACGGCTCGCGCACTGCGGCCGGCTCTTCAGAAACGACGGACTCGTGCACCTCGTGGATGTGCTCGTGTTCGAGAGCCATGTTCAACACCCTCCTTCCGTGATCTGTTTGTTCCCTTGTGTCAGCGCGGAGAAACCGAAGGCTTTGGAGACGGAGAGGGCTTCGGCGACGCAGACGCAGTTGCTGACGGCGAGGGAGAAGGGACGGCGGGGCTCGGCGACGGCGACGGAGCCGGCGGAGTCGGGCGCGGGCACGGCGACGATGGAACAAGGGACACAGGGAGCGATTCGTCCATTCCGGGCTGATCGGGCGCGGCGATGCACGTTCCGTTACCCGCGACGCGCACGTGCATGAGCGCGGCCGGAACGTCGAAGTCGCGCACCTTCTTGCCCGCCTCCGCGCGCGACATGAAGCGTCGCCAGATCGTCGACGGGAACGACGCGCCGACGACGCTGATCCCGTAGACGTTCGTCATCGGCCGCGGGATGCGGTAGCCGACCCACACCGCCGTCACGAGGTCGGGCGTGTATCCGACGAGCCATGCGTCGCGGTGTCGGTCGGTCGTTCCCGTCTTGTCGGCCATCGGCCGTCCGATCCGGGCGTTGGCGCCGGTTCCGTACCTCGCCACGTCCTGGAGGACGCTCGTGACCTCGTAGGCGATGCCCGCATCCATCGCCGGCGTCCCGCGCAGCGCGCCCTCGTCGGACAAGACGTTGCCCGACGCGTCCTTCGCGAGCGCGATCCCGTGCGGCGGCATGTGCACGCCGTCGTTCGCGAACGTCCCGTATGCCGAGGCCATCTCGAGCGGCGATACACCCGTCCGGAGCGCGCCGAGCGCGATCGATGGGAACGTCTCGAGCGGTGACGTGATGCCGGCGCGCTGCGCCATACCGGCGACTGCGCCCGGGCCGATGTCCATGACCAAGCGCGCGTACACGGCATTGACCGAGCGTTCCGTCGCGGTGCGAAGAGACATCATGCCCCCGCTGGCGCCGTCGTAGTTGCGAACGCGCCAGCTCGAGTACGCATCGAAATGCAAGGTCGTTTCCGACGACTGGTACGTCTTGTCGGGCGAGATGCCGTCTTCGATCGCCGCCGCAAGCGCGAACGGCTTGAAGGCGCTCCCCGGTTGGCGCCTCGCCTGCACCGCGAGGTTGAACGGCGCGCGCGCGAAGTCCTTTCCGCCGATCATCGCCCGCACGGCACCCGTGTGCGGATCGATCGCGATCAACGCGACATCCGGATCGCCGACGCGTCCGAGCACGCCGGAAACGGCTTGATCGGCTGCGTTCTGCAGACGGGGATCGAGTGTCGTTCGGATGGTGAGCCCGCCTCGGTACAGCGCATCCTGTCGTTCTTGCTCGGTCGCGCCGAAAGCGGGATCGGACAGCACTTGGTCTTCGACGTACTCGACGAAGTAGGGAGCGTGCGCGTTCGTCGGCAACGGGCGCGTGCGCAACGAAAGCGGCGCTGATGAAGCGCGCGCGGCCTCCGCGGCGCTGATCGTTCCGGCATCGCGCATACGCGCGAGGACCTCGTTGCGTCGCGCGAGTGCGCCCGATGGGTCTCGGAAAGGATCGAGCGCCGCCGGGGCGCGCAGAAGTCCGGCCAGAAGTGCTGCGCGTGACGAATCTATCGCGCGCAGCGGAACGTCGAAGTACGTCTCGACCGCCGCTTGGATCCCGTAGGCACCGTGACCGAAGTACGCGCGGTTCAAGTACATCGACAGGATCTCGTCCTTCGAGTAGCGGTTCTCGAGCCACGCGGCCAGACGTGCTTCGCGAAGTTTCTCGCCGAGCGTCCGCGGTGCGTTCGGTCCGTACATCAGCTTCGCAAGCTGTTCGGTGATCGTGCTCCCTCCTTGCACGACGCGACCGGCTGCGAGATTCGCGACGAATGCGCGCGCGATGCCCTTCAAGTCGATGCCGGCGTGGCTGAGGAAGCGCGCGTCTTCCGCAGCGATCGTCGCGGCCTTGACCACGCTCGGGATCGCGTGCGCCGGAACGGCCGTGCGGTTCTGAGCGAACAGGGTTGCGAGCGGCGTCCCGTCGGCCGCAACGATCGTCGAGCGGAGCTGAAGGGGGGTCGCCGTCGGCGGCGCGAAGCGCGTCAGGGAACACGCCGACGCCAGCGACAAAAGAATCGCAAATGCCCCTCGCCTGGCACTCCGCGTGATCCGACCCATGCCACAGTTGTTCCCGTTGTTGCTGGCGAGCGAACTGTTACAGATTACCGGACCACTGGATTATCACGCTCCGTGGTCAAATGCGCCCTTTTTGTCCAATTTTCCAAAGTGTGCGCCGGACGGCCTCTCACCAGGAGAAATGAGCTTTTTGGAACGAGCGAGTCCATTTCCGATTTCCTAGGTCATGGAAGGTAGGGGTTGAAATGACTAGCCCAAACGTGCCATTGTCACGTGACTTTCGGAGTTCGGGAGTCGTTGAGGTAGGCGGAGAGACAGGTACGACCACCTTGCCGGTTTGTCACCGAAGGAACGGGTACCTGAGACAGGGCTTTGCTCTCTCCGTGGCGAAAGACTAGTGATGTAACGCTGGACAACCTAGGGGGTTGCTCATGTTGAAAGTTAGCGGGGGACGCGCCGCACGGAAGTTCTCTGCGTCTCTGATCGCACTCATGACCGGCGTGGTCGTAACCGCGTTCGCGGTTCCGGTCAGCGCGGCCGCAACGGGCGGCCCATACGGCGGTTTCGCGAGTGGTGAAGTCGCGCATGTTGATGCCCTCGAACTGATGGGCACCAAGGTGGCGAATGTGGAAGTCGGCCAGTCGAACGCAGTCGTTTCGTCGGAAGGACTTCCCACAGCGCTGTACAACGAGTTCAACCGTCCGATCCTCCCCAAGGGATTCACGGCGGACAAGTCGTACGGTCAGGGATCTGTCGCCGAGGTTGGTCTCGGTGTCACCAAGGACGATCCGAACCAGATCGCACCGCTGGTGTCGCAGGCCGCGACCGCCAACGGTCCCAAGGTTGACGACAAAGACCCGCTGCACGTCCCGGGCAGCCCGCTCTTGTGGGTAGACGGATTCCACACGACCGCGGCTGCGAACTGGAACACCAACACCTGCGTGATTGGCGAGCCGATCTCGTCGGGCTTCTCTCGCCTCGCTGCAGCCGATGCGATCAACATCGACTCGGGGATGGGAACGAACGCTGACGACTCGTTCAAGCAAGCACTCGTGCACGCGGGTGTCGTCGAGTCGGCGTCGTTTACGCAGCTGTACCCGGGCGCCGGTCCAGGCCTCGGTCTTGCGAGCGTTGCGATGACGCACGCCGTGCACCTCGTGCTGTTGAAGGGCACCGGAAACGACATCCAAGTTGACGTCGCACCCGCACTCCTGGTGGTCAAGGTTGACGGGACCCATCACGCGAACAAGAAGGACAACATCGACTACATCGCGCCGTTGGTCACGATCACGCCTCCCGGGCAGGCTCCGATCCACATCCTTCCCGACCAGGTAACCGGCCCGAACGGGATCGACATCCAGATCCCGCCGGGGGCCGGCGACGCCGGCACGGATCTGCTCCTGCAGCTGAAGATCGCGACTCTCGAGCAACTGATGTCCTCGACGGGCCCGAACATCAAGGGCAACGTGAACGCGGCCGGAACGGCAGCGTCCGGATCGGTCAACGTGGTGGAGCTCAAGCTCCTGAACATCCCTGAGATCCCGGGGCACGTCCTCGACCTCAGCGTCGGTCACCTCGAAGCGGCTGCGGCAGTTCCGGCCGGCGGCATCAACTGCCCGATCCCGGTCACGAAGACGCCGGACGTGACGACGGTTGAGAGCGGCAAGTCGTTCACCACGACGATCCAGGTCGACAACCCCTGGTCGTGCCCGCTGGTTCTGAGCAACGTGACGGACCAGATCGACACGATCGAAGGCACCGCGACCTTCCAGGTCACCTCGGCCACGCCGGACCCGAGCAGCCCGAACCTGCCGACGGCAGACGGACTCACGACGGCGAAGGTCGTGTGGGACAAGGGCCTGCCGACCATCCCGCCCGGTGGTCACGCGACCTTCACGGTCACGCTGAAGACCGGCGGCGGTGGCGGCAAGATCAAGGACATCGCGACGGCGGCAGGTGCAGTGTCCAACTGCAAGCCGGCTCCGGGCAGCGGCGAGACGACCGTGACGGGCATCACCAACGCCAAGGTCCCCGTCACCGGCACCGGCACCCTCACCGAGCCCGAGACGTTCGTCAAGGCCATCCTGCCGAAGACCGGCGTTGCGGACAGCGCGTACACCTGGGCAGGCATCCTGATGCTGCTCGCGGCGCTCGGCGGTGGCACGGTGCTCCGTAAGCGGAAGTTCAAGATCGAACAGTAAGACCGAACAAGATCCAAAGGAGTCCGGCGCACCGCGCCGGACTCCTTGCTTTGGCGCCGCGCGCGCGAGGCGGGTAAGCAGGAGGACGTGATCCTCACGATTGGGCACTCCACACGCACGCTCGACGACTTCATCGACATGCTGCGCGCGCACGGCGTCACGCTGCTGGTCGACATCCGCCGCTTCCCCGGCTCACGCCGGCAGCCGCAGTTCAACAAGGAGACCCTCGCCGGTGCCTTGACGGAGGAAGGCATCACCTACGAGCACACCGTCGATCTCGGCGGCCGCCGCCGACCCTACGGCGACGCGCGCAACGAGGGGCTTCGCAACGCGCAGTTCCGCGGGTACGCCGACCACATGTCGACGCCGGGCTTCGTGCGGGCGCTCGACCGGCTGCTCGAACAAGGCGAGCGAGCGGTGGTCGCCGTCATGTGCGCCGAAGCGGTCCCGTGGCGGTGCCATCGGTCGCTGCTCGCCGACGCGCTCACGGCTCGGGGGGTACGCGTCGAGCACATCATGGATGCACGGACCCGGAGGCCCCACGAGCTGACGAAGGGAGCCGTCGTCGAGGGAGCCGCAGTTGTCTATCCGGGAGGGCGCGAACAGCCTACGTTGCCCCTCTCCTGAGCCCTCCCCTTCGCCCTGTTTTCTCGATAGCCTCTGGGCGTGAAAAGCAGATCCAAGGCACGGCTGCTCGGGCTGGCCGTCTCGCTGGTCGGGATCATCAACATCGTCTCCGCGATAACCCCGTCGCTCAGCGACCGCTTCGCAACGCTTCGCGAGCTCGTCACGCCGCTGTCGTCTGAGATCGCGGCCGGCGCCACCGCGGTCCTCGGTGTCGCGCTGCTGCTCGTCGGCCGGGCCGTCTCCCAGCGAAAGCAGATCGCGTATCAGGTCGCGCTGGCGACGCTGGTGCTGTCGACCGGCACCCACCTGGTGAAGGGCCTGGACGTCGAAGAGGCGGGACTGACCGCGATCCTTGCCATCACGCTCTTCTGGAACCGGCGGATCTTCATCGCCGGACCGAATCCGCTGCGCTGGCACACGCTCGCGAGGGTCGTGCCGGTCGTCGTCGGGATCGACTTCGCGTACGGGATGGGCGGGCTGTTCCTCCGGCGCGGCCTTCTGCACCCCCACCTCACGTTCACGCGCGCGATCGTTGAGACCGGATCTCGCCTCATCGGGATGACGGGCCCGCTCTCGATAGACGGCCGCTTCTTCGGCAAGTGGTTCCCGCTCTCGATCACCGCGCTGGGCGCGTTCAGCATCGCGTACATCGTGTCGCTCGTTCTCGCGCCGGTGGCCGAGCGCGCCGGAGGGCGCCGCGACGAGCGGAACAATGTGCGCGCGATGGTCGATCGCAAGGACGGCGACACACTGGATCCGTTCGCGTTGCGACGGGATAAGCGGTACGTGTTCTCGCCCGACGGCCGCGCCGTCGTCGCCTACCGCTACCTGAACGGCGTCGGCCTCGCGTCCGGTGATCCGGTCGGCGACCCGGCGGCCTTCCAGGGCGCGATCGACGCCTTCGTTCAGCTCTGCGAGCGATCGGGCTGGCGGCCCGCCGTGTACGGGGCGCGCGTCGATCGTCTTCCCTTGTACGAGCGTGCCGGGTTGAAGAGCATCTACATCGGCGACGAAGCCATCATCGACGTTCCCTCGTTCAGCCTCGAGGGCCGGAAGATGCGCAACGTGCGCCAGTCCGTTGCGCACAGCGCGCGCGCAGGGGTCGCGACGGAGGTCCACCGGGAAGGGCAGCTCGATCCGACGCTCCGGCGTGCGCTGATTGGGATCTCCGACCGCCACAAAGCCGGTGCGCCCGAGCGCGGCTTCTCGATGGCGCTCGACGGCTTGCTCACCGGACGCGATCCCGACACCGTCTTGATCGTGTGCCGCGACGGCGAAGGCGCGCCGATCGCGTTCCAGCGGTACGTACCGTGCAAAGCCGGCGGCGGCTTGTCCCTCGACGCGATGCGGCGCGACACGGGGGTGCCCGGCGGCGTCAACGAGCGCATGATCGTCGACATCGTGGAGTGGGGGCGCGCGCACGGCGTCGGCGAAGTCTCTCTGAACTTCGCGGCGTTCCGGAACATGCTCGAGAAGGACGCTGAGATCGGGAAGGTCGAAGCGTTGGCGGCGTGGATCATCAAGAAGCTGCCCTCGTACATCCAGATCGACACGCTGCGGAAGTTCAATAAGAAGTTCCGACCCCGCTGGGTTCCGCGCTACGCGATCTACCGGTCGGCGATCGACATCGCTGCGCTCGGGATCGCGGCGCTGAACGCGGAGGCGATGCTGCCGTTCCAGAAGCGCGACGAGGTCCCGGCCGACGCGGTGCACGCAGAGACGGTCTGACCCTTACGTCGCACCGCGGATCTTCTCGAGCGTCGTGATGTAGCGGGCCAGACGCTCCGCCGCCTCGACTGCGGCCTCGCCGGTGTCGAGCCCGGGACCCTCCCAGACCTCCGACAGGCGTCGCCAGTCCTTGCGGCCGAGGAACCGTCCGGTCTCCGCGTCTGCGCCGAGCGCGCGCCGCCACGTCTTCTGCCGCGCGCGCAACACGTCGATGACCGCTTCGTTCCGCGCTTCGGCCGAGTACTCGGCGTGGAAACCGATCTCGAGCTTGCTTCGGCCGAGCGCCTGCACCTCGTAGTGCTCGTGCGGGTCGTCGCCGAACCAGACTTTGAGGTTGCGCCCGGAGATCGTGGAGCCGTACCCGCGCAGGCCGGGCGGAAGGAAGCTCGCCAGTGCGTCGGAGACGTCTTCGTAGAACTCGCGCGCCATGGTCAGGCTTTCTGATAGCCGGTCATCAGCGCGCGTAGGACGAGCAGCCCTGCGATGAACGCCGCCCAGGCGAGGACGACCCAGCGGTCGCGCTCGAGCGCGCGCGCGAGCGCCGACCCCGCGACGATGACGATGAGCGCTGCGATCCCGTACACATAGTGCAGGGCGCTGCGACGGTGACTCGCGGCCAGGAGGATGAGGCCGAAGAGAACCTGCAGCCCGAGCAGCGCGGCGGCGCTGAGCGTGGCCCGCTCGAACCACACGCCGGGCGCGCGGTGCCGGAGCCTGGCGGCGATCGCCCACAAGACGACCACGCGACGGCGGCGGCCGAAACGATGCCGAACGCGGCGTGCACCGTCGTCATGGGCGCGAAGTATAGGGGTGCTGCCCTCTAGACTGACCCGGCGATGAAGCTTTTCGTGCGGCTCCCGGCGCTCGCGCTCGCAGCGATCCTCGTCGCGTGCAGCGGCGGCACGCCGAAGGCGTCCGTACCTCCGACGCCGACGAACGACGCCGGCCGCGCGCGCCTGCTCCTTCTAACGCAGGTCGACATGCCGCCGGGGTGGCGGGCGTCGCGGCATCGCTCGGATCCCGTTTCCGACCGCGAGGACAAGAAACTTGCAGCCTGCATCGGCGCTCCCGACCCGGCGAGATCGGTCTCGGCAGACGTGTTCGGCGACGTGTTCGGCCAAGGTGCGCAGACGATCGCCAGCGAGGTCGTGTTCTCGCGCACGACGGCGCTTGCGACCAAGGCGGTCGCCGCGCTGAAAGGGCGGCGCGTCATCCCGTGCGCAACGGCCGCCGTGCGGCCGGTCATCGCCGAGCAGCTCAAGCTCCGAGGGCTCTCGGCGACGATCCGGTCGGTCGCCGTCACGAGGCGAGTCGTCGCGGTGAAGGGCGTCGTGACCGCGTTCCGCGTCGTTGCCAACCTGACGGCTGCCGGCGCCGCGATCACCGTGCAGGAGGACATCGTAATCTTGGCGCGGGGCCGCGCGCAGGTGCGCGCGACGTTCGTGGACGTCGGCGTGGCGTTCCCGTCCGGGCTCGAGCTCTTTGTGGTGAAGAAGCTCTCCGGCAAGCTCTTCCACGCGTGACCCACGCATAACCTCGAATCGTTTCGCGCTTTCTAGCCGTGGGCATTGACGGATTGAAAGCATCCATGCGCCCAAGGAGGAGGCTTCCCATGGGCATGTCCGTCAGCGATCTGATCGTCGACCGCCTCCGGGAGTGGGGGGTTCGCCGGATCTTCGGTTACCCGGGCGACGGCATCAACGGCATCCTCGGCGCGCTCGAGCGCGCGAACAACGATCCGCGGTTCATCCAGGTCCGCCACGAAGAGATGGCGGCGTTCATGGCGACCGGTCACGCGAAGTGGACCGGCGAGGTGGGCGTGTGCCTGGCGACGTCGGGGCCCGGCGCGATTCACCTTCTGAACGGTCTCTACGATGCGAAGCTCGACCATCAGCCTGTGGTCGCGATCGTGGGCCAGCAGCCGACGAGCGCCCTCGGCGGGAACTACCAACAAGAGGTCGACCTCGTCAGCTTGTTCAAAGACGTCGCGCACGAGTACGTGCAGATGGCCGCCTCGCCGCAGCAGTTCCCGAATCTCATCGATCGCGCGATGCGCATCGCGCGCGCGATGCGAACCGTCACGTGCGTGATCATCCCGACCGACATTCAGGAGATGCCGGCGGAAGAGGAGCCGCCGCACAAGTTCAAGATGGTTCCGGGAACCGTGGGGTACAACGAGCCGCGCGTGCTTCCGACCGAGCACGACCTGCTTGCGGCGGCGGACATCCTGAACGAAGGGAAGAAAGTCGCGATGCTCGTCGGGCAAGGCGCCAAGCACGCCACCGACGAGGTGCTGGAGGTCGCCGATGTGCTCGGCGCCGGCATCGCCAAGGCGCTGCTCGGGAAAGATGCGGTACCCGACGACGTGCCGTTCGTCACGGGTTCGATCGGGCTGCTCGGAACGAAACCCAGCTACGACATGATGATGGACTGCGACACGCTGCTCATGGTGGGGTCCAGCTTCCCGTACAGCCAGTTCATGCCGGAGTGGGGCCAGGCCCGCGCGGTGCAGGTCGACCTCGACGGGACGATGATCGGCATCCGGTACCCGATGGACTGCATGCTTGTGGGTGACAGCGCGGAGACGTTGCGCGCGCTCCTCCCGATGCTGAGGCGGAAGGAAGACCGCAGCTGGCAGCAGAAGATCACCGAAGAGGTGACGCGGTGGTGGGAGATCGTCCACGCTCGCGCGATGAACGATGCCGACCCGGTAAACCCGCAGCGCGTGTTCTGGGAACTGTCGAAGCGCCTGCCCGACAACGCGATACTCGCGGCGGACTCGGGCTCGGCGGCCAATTGGTTCGCGCGCGACATCAAGATCCGCCGCGGGATGATGTGCTCGCTGTCCGGGACGCTCGCGACGATGGGTCCCGGCGTGCCGTACGTCATCGCGGCAAAGTTCGCGTACCCGGAGCGCGTGCCGATCGCGCTCGTCGGCGACGGTGCGTTCCAGATGAACGGGATGAACGAGATGCTGACGGTTGCCCGCTATTGGAAGGAGTGGCGCGACCCGCGCCTGATCTTCCTGGTGCTCAACAACCGCGATCTGAACCAGGTGACGTGGGAGCAGCGGGCGATGGAAGGCGACCCGAAGTTCGAAGCGTCGCAGACGATTCCTGACTTCGACTACGCGGGCTACGCGCGCATGCTGGGATTCAAGGGGATCCGCGTCGACTCGCCCGATGCCGTCGGGCCGGCCTGGGACGACGCGTTCGCGTCGGACCGGCCGGTGTTGCTCGAAGCCGTCGTCGACCCCAACGTTCCACCGCTGCCGCCGCACATCGAATGGAACCAGGCGAAGAAGCTGATGAAGTCGATCATGGCCGGGGATCCCGATGCCCGCGAGGTGATAAGGCAGGGGTTCAAAGGCAAGATCGAGGAGTTCCTGCACCGATGACGCGAGACCGATGACACGAGCGCCGCGCTCGGTCGCGCGCGGGCGAGAGGTCGACGCGGCATCGCTCGAGGCCGCGCTGCGCGCGGCCGTGTCGGGCGAGGTGCGGTTCGACCTCGGCTCCCGGGCCGCCTACTCAACGGACGCCTCCAACTACCGGCAGGTGCCGATCTGCGTCGTCGTCCCGCGTTCGGTCGACGACGTCGTCGCGACGGTGGCGGCGTGCCGCGCGCACGGCTACCCGGTGCTGAGCCGCGGCGGCGGCACCAGCCTCGCCGGCCAGAGCTGCAACGTCGCCGTCGTGATGGACTGCTCGAAGTACCTGCAGCACTTCGAGCTGTTCCCGAACGACAAGCGCGCGCGCGTCGAGCGCGCACTCGCTGATGAGCGGCAAGACCGCGGAAAACACCGAAGAGCTCGACGCCTTGCTTTATGACGGAACCAGGATGCGCGTGGGACCGACGTCCGACCAAGACGTATCTGACCACATCGAGAGAGGCGGCCGCGCCGGCGAGATCTATCGACGTCTCCGAGACTTGCGCGACAGGTATGCAGACGAGATCCGCGCGCGCTACCCGCAGATCCCACGGCGAGTTTCCGGCTATAACCTCGACCAGCTGCTGCCGGAGAACGGGTTCAACGTCGCGCGCGCGCTGGTCGGCAGCGAGAGCACTCTCGTTACGGTGCTCGGCGCGACGATGCGGCTCGTCGACTGGCCCGCTCATCGATCGCTGCTGGTGGCCGGGTTCGAGGATATCTTCGCCGCGGCCGACGACGTTCCGGCGATCGTCCAGCACGGACCGCTTGCGTTGGAAGGCCTGGACGAAGAGCTGATCAACGACGCGCGCGCCAAAGGCATGAACGTCGAGGACATTGCGTACCTGCCCGACGGGCGCGGCTGGCTGATGATCGAGCTCGGCGGCGCGACGAAAGAGGAAGCCGACGCGCGCGCGCGCGAGGTGATGCGTGACCTGCGCAAGAACACGGCGCTGACCGACATCAGGCTGCTCAACGATCCGAAGGACGAGGCCCACATCTGGAAGGTGCGCGAGAGCGGCCTGGGCGCGACGGCGTTCATCCCGAACAAACCCGACGCGTGGGAGGGCTGGGAGGATTCGGCGGTGCCGCCGGACAAGTTCGCCGACTACCTCCGCGACTTCCGGAAGCTCACGGACGAGTACGGCTACCAGTGCGCGCTGTACGGCCACTTCGGTCAGGGGTGCCTGCACTGCCGCATCACGTTCGACCTCTACACGGCGCCCGGCGTCGAGAAGTGGCGCTCGTTCCTCGACGACGCGGCCGATCTGGTCATCGGGTACGGCGGTTCCCTCTCCGGCGAGCACGGCGATGGGCAGCAGCGCGCGGAGCTGCTGCCGAAGATGTACGGACCGCAACTGATCGAAGCGTTCCGCGAGTTCAAGTCGATCTGGGATCCGGACGGGAAGATGAACCCGGGCAAGGTCGTCGACCCGTACCCGATCACGTCGAACCTTCGGCTGGGCCCTGAGTGGCGGCCGCTCGAAGTGAAGACACACTTCGCGTACCCGGAGGACAAGGGGGACTTCGCGCACGCGTCGCTGCGGTGCGTCGGCGTAGGCAAGTGCAGGCGTCACGAGGGCGGGACGATGTGCCCGAGCTACATGGCGACGCGCGAAGAGATCCACTCGACGCGTGGGCGCGCGCGCTTGCTCTTCGAGATGATGCGCGGCGAGACCATCACCGACGGCTGGCGCTCGGAGGAGGTGCACGAGGCGCTCGACCTCTGTCTCGCGTGCAAGGGCTGCAAGAGCGACTGCCCGGTCAACGTCGACATGGCCACGTACAAAGCAGAGTTCTACTCGCACTACTACAAAGGCCGGATGAGGCCGCGGCAGGCGTACGCGCTCGGGCTGATCTACTGGTGGTCTCGGCTCGCGTCGCGCGCGCCACGGCTCGCGAACTTCGCCACGCACGCGCGCGGAGTGAGCGCGCTGGTGAAGAAAGCAGGCGGTATCGCGCCGCAGCGCGATGCCCCCGTCTTCGCCGAGCAGCCCTTCCGCGCGTGGTTCAAGACGCATCAAGCGCGCAACCCCGGCGGCGACCGCGTGATCCTGTGGCCGGATACGTTCAACAACTTCTTCCACACCGACGTCGCGCGAGCCACGGTCGAGGTGCTGGAAGCTGCCGGCTGCCGGGTGGAGCTGCCGCCGAAGATCCTCTGCTGCGGCCGTCCGCTCTACGACTACGGCATGCTCGATCTTGCGAAGCGGCTGCTGCGCCAGACCGTGCGCGCGCTGCGGGACGAGATCGCGGCCGGCACGCCGATCGTCGGCATGGAGCCGAGCTGCATCGCCGTGTTCCGCGACGAGCTGCCGAACCTACTGCCGCTGGACGAAGATGCGAAGCGGCTCAGCAAGCAGGTGTTCACGCTCGCGGAGTTCCTGAGCGACCGCACCTTCTCACCGCCGCGGCTGAAGCGCACCGCCCTGTACTTCGGTCACTGCCACCACCGCTCGGTGATGGGCACGCATCCCGACACGGGTCTGCTGAAGAAGATGGGGGTCGACGTCCAGGAGGTCCAGGCGACGTGCTGCGGCCTCGCCGGGTCGTTCGGCTTCGAGGCCGGCGAGCGGTACGAGGTGTCGGTCAAGGCCGGCGAAGGCGAGCACGGCATCTTGCCCACGGTGCGAGAAGCGGGCCTCGACACGATCGTGGTGGCCGACGGGTTCAGCTGTCAGACGCAGATCGAACAGCTGACCCACCGGCGCGGACTGCACCTCGCGCAGGTGCTCACGATGGCGGCTGGCCGCGGTCCTGCACGGGTGCCGCCGGAGAGCGATGTGCAACGAGACGGCGGGACGCGTGACCGAAGCCGCGCGCGCATCGCGATCGGCGCAGCGCTGGCCGGCGCAGCGGTGGTGGCGGGCAGGGCTGCTCGGAAGAAACGCGCGTCGCGCTAGGCGCGCGCGTGCCGGTGCGCCCACGCGATGAACTCGGGAACGCCTTCGCCTTTGTCCAGCGCGATGTACTCGTCGGCAAGGCGGCGTATCTCGCGCTCGCTCAGCCCCTTGCGCTTCAGCGCTTCCTTTGCATCGTTCGCGAGCAGCCGTGCGCTCTCCACCTCAGCCGCTTCCGGCTGTGGGTGGCCGGGATCCTCGCTCGGCCCGCGCTTGTCGGGGTTGGTTGGGCGCGGTTCGTGACGGGAATGTTCCATCCGTAAAAGCATGCCCGTGACTTCAGTCGCGAAACCGCCGCTGGGAGGCATCGTGAGAGCGCAGAAAGTTGTCGTCATCACCGGGGCGACGTCGGGCGTCGGGCGCGCGACCGCGCGCGTCTTCGCCGAGCGCGGCTGGCGCATCGGCGTCCTGGCGCGGGGCGAAGACGGCCTGAAAGCGACGGCGGCAGAGGTCGAGGAGCTCGGTGGGCGCGCGCTTGCGATCCCGACCGACGTTGCCGACGTGGAACAGGTCGAGCGAGCCGGGGCGCAGATCGAGGCGGAGCTCGGCGGGATGGACGTGTGGATCAACAACGCGATGACGAGCGTGTTCGCGCCCTTCTGGCAGATCACGCCGGAGGAGTACGAGCGCGTCACCGATGTGACGTATCACGGCGTCGTGAACGGGACGCGGGTCGCACTGGCGCGCATGATGCCGCGCAACCGCGGCGCGATCGTGCAGGTCGGCTCGGCGCTCGCGTACCGCGGGATCCCGCTTCAGTCCGCGTACTGCGGCGCGAAGCACGCGATCCAGGGCTTCACCGAGTCCGTCCGCTGCGAGCTGTTGCACGAGCAGAGCGGCGTGCATATCACGATGGTTCAGCTGCCGGCCCTGAACACGCCGCAGTTCGCCGTTGTGAAGTCGCGGCTGCCGCGCCGCGCGCAACCGGTGCCGCCGATCTACCAGCCCGAGGTCGCCGCGCGCGCGATCGCATGGGCCGCCGACCATCCGCATCGTCATGAGAGCTGGGTCGGCGCGACGACTGCGGCGACGATCCTGGCGAACGACGTCGCTCCGGGGCTGCTCGACCGGTATCTGGCGTTGACCGGCGTGAAGGCGCAACAGACCAACGAACCGGAGGACCCGACGCGACCCAACAACCTGTTCAGCCCTGTTCCCGGCGACCACGGCGCGCACGGCGACTTCGATGCGCGCGCGCACGCGCACAGTCCCGAGGTCGTCTTGAGCACGAAGAAGCGCCTCTTCGGCGTGACCGCGCTGGGCGCGGCCGTCGGGCTGGCATTGCGACGGCGCGCGGCGCGATGAGCTACCCACCGATCGGCGACTACGCGCTGATCGGCGACTGCCACTCGTCGGCGCTGGTCTCGCGCGACGGGTCCATCGACTGGTGCTGCACGCCACGTCTGGACTCGCCGAGCGTCTTCGGACGCCTGCTCGACCGCGAACGCGGCGGGTTCTGTTCGATCGGGGCCGACGGGGCCGAGACGTCGCGCCGGTATGTGAACGACTCGCTCGTGCTCGAGACGACGTTCCGCGCGGGCGGCGGCGAAGCGCGCCTTTACGACTTCTTCGCGATGCGCCGGGGTGGGCGCGACCGCCCGTACCGACAGCTGATCCGGATCGTCGAAGGCGTGCGCGGCCGCGTCGAGCTCGATCTGCACGCGTCCCCTCGTTTCGACTACGGCGAAGTGAACCCGTGGTTCCGGCGAGAGGGCGCGCAGCTCTACAGCGCGATCGGCGGCGCGCAAGGGCTGCTCTTCGCGAGCGATTTCCCGATGGAGCGCGTGGACCGGCACAACCTTGCCGCGCGGATCGTCGTGCGCGCCGGCGAGCGTGTGCGCCTGTCGATCCGTTACGTCGAACCGGAGCTCTTGGACGACCAGGCTGCGGTGGCGCCGGAACAGCACGAGCTCGACAGCCGGCTGGACGAGACGCTCACGTGGTGGGAGCAGTGGGCGCGCGAGGCGCAGTTCGACGGGCCGTACGTGGCCGGCACGATCCGGTCGGCGGCGGTGCTGAAAGCGCTGACGTTCGCGCCGACCGGTGCGATCGCAGCGGCGCCGACCACGTCGCTTCCGGCGCTCATCCCCGGCGATGCGAACTGGGACTACCGCTATAGCTGGGTCCGCGACTCGACCTTCACGGTGCGCGCGCTCTTCGAGCTCGGGTACGAGAAGGAGCCCGAAGGTTTCCGGCGGTTCGTCGAACGAAGCGCGGCCGGCACCGGTACGGACATCCAGGTTGTGTACGGGATCGGCGGCGAGCGTCGCCTGACCGAGATCGAGCTCGAGGACCTGGAGGGCTACCGCGGCTGTGCGCCGGTTCGGATCGGCAACGACGCGTGGCGGCAGGAGCAGCTCGACGTGTACGGGGAAGCCATGGACCTCGCATGGCGCTGGTACGAGCGCGGCCGTTCGCCCGACGACGACTATTGGGAGTTCATCGTCGAGATGGTCGACACCGCGTGCGAGCGCTGGACCGAGCCCGATCGGGGGATCTGGGAGGTCCGCGGCGAACCGAGACACTTCGTGCACTCGAAAGTGATGTGCTGGGCGGCCGTCGATCGCGCGCTCAAGCTTGCCGAGGCGTCCGCGCGCCGCGCGCCGACGGATCGCTGGGAACGGATGCGTAAGGAGATCCGCGAAGCGGTCGAGGGCGACGGCTTCGACGACAAGCGCGGCGTGTTCGTGCGCGAGTTCGGGTCGCGCGCGCTCGACGCCTCGTTGCTGCTGATTCCCTTTGTCGACTTCTGCGCGTACGACGACGACCGGATGATGCGAACGGCGGACGCGATCGCCGAGGAGCTCGGTGTCGGGGGATTGCTGCGACGGTACGCCGACGACGACGGCGTCGAGGAGAAGGGTGCGTTCCTTCCGTGCTCGTTCTGGCTGGCGGAAGTCTACGCGCGTCAGGGGCGCAAGGAGCGGGCGCGCGTGTGGTTCGACAATACGGTCGCGACGGCGAACGACCTCGGCCTTTTCTCTGAGCAGTTCGACGTCGACGCGGGTGAGCTGCGTGGCAACTTCCCGCAAGGTCTGACGCATCTCTCGCACATCGCGGCTGCCGTTGCGCTTTCAGAGAACCGTTTGCCTTCCGCGCCGGCGGGGTAGGCGCGCACCATGACCGACACACCGATCAGCGGCGTCGACGTCTCGACATTCACGATCCCGACCGAGACGCCGGAGTCCGACGGGACGCTCGCGTGGGAATCGACGACGATCGTCGTTGTTGAGGTACAAGCCGGTGGCGTTCGTGGTTTCGGCTACACGTACGGCCACGCCGCATCGGCTGTGATCGCCGACACCGTGCTGGCGGACGTCGTTCGCGGCCGGAACGCGATGGACATCGCCGGCGTGCACGAGGACATGCGACGCGCGCTGCGTAACATCGGCCGGCCGGGCGTCGGGATGATGGCCGTGTCCGCGCTCGATATCGCGCTGTGGGATTGCAAAGCTCGCGTGCTCGAGCAGCCTCTCGCGACCTTGTTGGGCAAGGTACGGGACGAGATCCAGTGCTACGGCAGCGGCGGGTTCACGTCGTACACGCAGGATCAGCTCGAGGCGCAGCTGCAGCACTGGGTCGAGGACGGGATGGGCGCCGTGAAGATGAAGGTCGGCCGGCGCCCGCCGGAAGATGTGGACCGCGTGCACGCCGCGCGTCACGCGATCGGGGACGTGCCGTTGCTGTTCGTCGACGCGAACGGCGCGTACGTGCGGAAGGAGGCGCTCGACAAGGCGTTCGAGTTCGCCGACTTCGGCGTGACGTGGTTCGAGGAGCCGGTGTCGTCGGACGATCTCGAGGGCTTGCGGCTGCTACGAGACCGCTCGCCGGCGCAGATGGAGATCACCGCGGGGGAGTATGGGTACGAGCCCGCGTACTTCTCGCCGATGTTCGAGAGTGTCGACGTGGTCCAGCCGGACGGAACGAGATGCGGTGGCGTGAGCGGGCTGCTCGCCGTCGGTGCGATGTGCGATGCGCGCGGTGTGCCGCTGTCGCCGCACACCGCGCCCACGCTGCACGCCCACGTGGCGTGCGCGGTCCCGCGCGCCCGCCACGTCGAGTATTTCCTGGATCACGCGCGTATCGAGCGGATGCTGTTCGACGGCGCTCTGGTCCCTGATCATGGGTACCTGCGTCCGGATCTCTCGAGACCGGGCCTCGGCATAGAGCTGAAGCGCGCGGACGCCGAACGCTTCGCCGCCTAGCGACGTCTTGGTCCGGATCTACCCTCGTATGTGAGGGTCATTCCGGACCAAGTAACTCGTAGCTCGCAGCTACCGGTACTCTTGCCCTCATGAGTTTCTGGACCGAGTTCCTCGACAATGTCGTCGCCGGTGTCGGCACGCCGCCGCCAATGGTTCTCGCGCTCAAGCTTCCGCGCATCGCCGGCTGGGAGCCCGGCCGCGTCTGGGGCGACTGGGAGCTCGATAAGGACATGTTCCACGCCGGCGGATCCGTCTTCGGGGGTTACCTCGCCGCGCTCGCCGACAGCTTCACCGGTCTCGCGATGTCATCCGTGCTGACCGACGAAGAGTTCTTCACGACGTCTGATCTCCGCGTCGCCTACTTCCGTCCGGTCACGACCGATCTCCACATCGTCGCGGAAGTACTCAACAGGGGCCGTCGGCAGGCGCACGTCGAGGCGACGTTCGTCGACGATCGGGACAAGGTCGCGTGCAAGGCAACCGCCACGCAAGTGATCCTGCCGATGAGCGAAGCGCAGGGCGGCTCGAACGGAGAAAAGGCTTAACGCACCGCGCGCCCGATGCGCGCGCCCATCACGTCGCGCAGGCTGACCACGCCGAGCACGTTTTTCCCGTCCATCACCGGAAGGTGCCGGAAGCCGTTCGCGGCCATGATCTGCGCGGCCTCTTCCGACTCCATCTCCGCGGTCACGGTCTGCGGGTCTTTCGTCATCCACTCAGAGACCGGTGTCGCCGAGAGGTCTTTGCCGGACGCCGCCGCGCGCAACACGTCCCGCTCGGTGAAGATCCCGACGAGCCAGCCGGCTTCAACGATCACCGCCGAGCCGAAGCGGCCTTTGACCATCGCTTGCGCGGCGGCCAGCACCGGCGTTTCACCGGTCGTCGTGTAGACGTCCTTGGTCATGATCTCGCCGAGGCTCGCCATCAGCCCGCGCGAACGTTCGCGCGGCGTGGTCCGGGGTCACCTCGTCGGCGACGGCATCGAGCTCGCCGATGGCATCCGTGAAGCGATCGGTCGTTTCGGCCACGCAGACCTCCTCGTGCCGGGGGGACCCGGTTGGGGGGCTCAGTCTAAACGGTGTGTCGAGCCGGGCGAAAGGGCAATATCCACCTGCTATCAGGCACCCTGCGCTATCGTCCCCGAAGGGAGGACGCCATCTCGAACAACGGTCAGACGCCGGTCGAAGAAGACGTTCCCGTTCCTCTTCGCGAACGCCTCTGGTTCATCTTCGTGATCATGTGCGTGTTCCCGCCGGCCGGCCTTGTTCTGTTCTGGCGGCACGAAGAATTCCCGCCCGAGGCCAAGTGGCTTGTGACGATCGTCATAGTCGGCGTCGTCGTCTGGGCGCTAGTTTTCGTCGGCCGGGGTTAACCTTCGACGTCACATGGACAGGCCAGAACCGTTCCGCGACCTCGACTGGGATCCGAAGCGCGCGCGCGAGCTCGGCGAGCGCGCGCTGGATCTCTGGGTCGAGCTGCTCGAGAAGCTTCCCGACCTTTCGATCGGCCGCCGGGAGCGCGCGGAAGAGGTTCGAGCAGCCGTGTCGCTCGACGTCCCCGACGAGCCGATGCCGCTCGACGATCTCATGGCGCATCTGCGATCGGTCGTCCTCGAGCACTCCATGTACCCCGGGCATCCCGGCTTTATGGCGTACGTGTCGGGGGCCGGCACCGTCCCGGGGGTCGCCGGCGACCTGATCGCCGCAGCCGTCAACCAGAACGTCGGGGGCTGGCGCCTCTCGCCGGCGGCCAGCGAGATCGAGTTGAATCTGACGAAGTGGCTGGCCGCCCAGTTCGGCTTGCCGGAAGGGTCCGGCGGCCTGCTCACCTCCGGGGGCGCGATGGCGAACTTCATCGGGCTCAAGGCCGCGCGCGATGCCAAGGGCGGGAAAGAGGTGCGCGCGCGCGGCGTGCAGGGCGAGCCGCGGATGACGCTGTACGCATCGGAAGAGGTCCACTCGGTTGTCGACCGGGCGGCGGACATGCTCGGCCTCGGCACGCAGGCCTGCCGTCACATCGCGATCGACGACCGGTTCCGCATGCGACCGGACGAGGTCCGCCGGTCGATAGAGATGGACCTCACCGATCGGTCGCGGCCGATCGCCATCGTCGCGAGCGCCGGCAGTGTTGCAACCGGCTCGATCGATCCGCTGAACGAGCTCGCCGACCTCGCCGACGAGTACGGCCTCTGGCTGCACGTCGACGGCGCTTACGGGGGGCCCGGCGTCTTGGCCGACGACCTTCGCCCGCTCTACGCCGGCATCGAGCGCGCCGACTCGATCGCGTTCGACCCCCACAAGTGGCTGTACACGCCGCACTCGGGCGGATGTGTCGTCGTGCGAGACTTCACGGTGCTCGGCGAGTCCTTCGGTGTGCATCCGAGCTACATCTACCAAGACCTCGACGCGACGGGCCGCGGGACCGATTTCGCACAGATGGGCCCGCAGTTCTCGCGCGGCTTCCAAGCGCTGAAGGTGTGGGTCTCGCTGCTGGCGCACGGGCGAGCAGCCTACGCGCAGCGCATCAGCCACGACGCGGCGCTCGCACGGTACCTCGATGCGCGCGCGGCCGAACGGCCCGAGTTCGAGGTGATGGCGCCGACGGTGCTGTCGATCTGCTGCTTCCGTTACGTGCCGCCGGGCCTGCCGGCGACCCGGCCCCGGACGGGACGAATACCTCGACGAGCTGAACGAGCGCCTCATGACCGAGCTGCAGCTCGACGGGCGCGCGTTCTGCTCGAACGCGGTGTTGAACGGCCGGTTCGTGCTGCGCGCGTGCATCGTGAACTTCCGCACCGAAGCGGAAGAGATCGACATGCTGCTCGACGTCGCAGCCGAGATCGGCGCGCGCTTCGATTCGACGATGAGACCCGGGGGACTTCGATGACGAAAGACGTACGCGAGCTCGGCACGATCCTCGGTGTGTGGGCGCATCCGGACGATGAGGCCTACCTCTCCGCCGCGCTGATGGCGTGGGCCCGGCGCAACGGCCAGCGCGTCGTCGTCGTGACGGCGACGAAGGGCGAAGCCGGAACGTGGGACGAGGAACGGTGGCCGACGCCGAGGATGGGCGAGATCCGCGAAGCCGAGCTCATGCGCTGCCTGGAGATCCTCGGCGTGAACGAGCACTCGTGGCTCGGCATCTACGACGGAACGGCGGACAAGGTTGCCCTCGAGGACGGCGTCGCGATGGTTCGGCCGTTCATCGAAGACGTGCAGCCGACGACGGTCATCACGTTCGGACCCGAAGGCATGACGGGACACGACGATCACAAAGCAGTGAGCGCGTGGACGACCGAAGCATTCCGTCGAGCATCCCCGAAGGGGTCGACGCTGTACTACGCGACGCAGACGAAAGCGTTCGCAGATCGCTGGGTCGATTACCTCAACCGGTTCAACGTCTTCGCACCCGGCACGCCGCCGATCACTCCCGACGACGAGCTCGCGATCCGCATCGACATCCCGCCGGATCTGCTCGAGCTGAAGGTGCAAGCGGTGATGGCGCACGATTCGCAGATCGAGGGGATGACGAGCGTTTTCGGCCAGGATTGGATACGACAGTCGCAATCGGGAGAGTATTTCCGGCTTGCAGATGAGTTGGTGTAGGCCACCGAACCCATCGCTGCCCATAGCCGCTAGGTCTCCGAGCCTATCGGTTCGCGATCGATACGCCCCGTTCTCACCCGGCAAAGGCTGATTTTTTCGGTCTCAGGGCAACCCGAAATGACCATGTGTGCGGGTGAAGATCACCCGATCATTTAGCGCTGCCTGTCTATGTTCCTTCACGGCGTGCGGCCGAACAATCGTGTAACGGCGAAAGAGCGCCGCAGTCGAAGGGAAGGGCCCACCCTATGACGTTCGCAGCGACACTGCATCGCCGGACGGCAACACTTCTCGCATCGATCGTCGCCGCCGCAGCGGTTTTCGTTCCGTTAGGCGCTGCGCGCACCGCCATCCACGAGCGCGTCATCCCTGCATCCCTTACCGCGCCGGTCGCTCCCCGGGCGTCGTTGCCGACCGCGGGCCGCACGCACATCGATCCGGCGCTTCAAGGAGTGAAGGGCAACGTCCGTGTGATCATCCAGACGACGGACGTGCACATCGTCAAGTCCGCCGTTGGGAAGATCGGCGGACGGGTGACTCGTCTGCTTCCGATCGCTCACGCGATCGCCGCCACGATTCCGTCGAGCGCGATCCACTCCCTCGCGAAGATACCGCCCGTAAGCACGATCTCTCTGGACGCCAAGGTTCACATGCTCGGCGCGCCGGACTCCTCGAAGGTGCGGTCCGTGTACCCCAAGGCGGTCAACGCCGACAAGATGTGGAACAGCGGGTACAGCGGCAGCGGCGTCACCGTCGCGTTGATCGACACGGGCATCGCCAACGTTCCCGACCTCGCGGGCCGCGTGGTACCCGTCACGACTGATCCGCTCGGCTTGACGAACGCACCGTGCGCGAACTTCTCCGGCGAGTCGAACTGCAACGACTCTTACGGTCACGGCACGTTCATCGCCGGCATCATCGCGGGCAGCGGAGCCTCCTCCGGCGGCCAGTACGCAGGGATGGCGCCCGCCGTCAACCTCATCTCGATCAAGATCGCGGGCGCGAACGGCACGACGGACGTCAGCAACGTGCTCGCTGCGTTGCAGTGGGTCGTTTCGTTCAAGAACCGCTACAACATCAAGGTCCTCAACCTTTCTCTGGGAACGAACGGAGTTCAGACCTACCGCACCGATCCGTTCGACTACGCAGTTGAGCAGGCCTGGCAGGCCGGCATCACCGTCATCGTGTCTGCCGGCAACGCCGGCCCAAACCCGGGAACGATCTCGAAGCCCGCCGACGACCCCTTCGTCATCACGGTCGGCGCCGTCGACGACAGCGGCACGCCGGGTCTCGGCGACGATTTCATCCCCGACTTCTCCGCCCGCGGACCGACGGCTTCGGACGGCATCACCAAGCCGGACGTCGTTGCCCCCGGTACGCACATCGTCTCTCTCCGGTCGCCCGGAAGCACGATCGACCAGAACTTCCCGCACATGGACGCCTACTACCACAAGGGCAGCGGCACCTCGCAGGCCGCGGGCGTCGTGTCCGGTGCGGCGGCCCTGCTGCTGCAGTCGCGTCCGACGTGGAGTCCCGACCGCGTGAAGTTCGCCTTCACGTCGACGGCCCACAACGTCGCGTCGACGAACCCGAACGACGTGGGTTCGGGCGAGATCGACGTCAG
>VAWS01000190.1 GCA_005884515.1 Actinomycetota bacterium | reverse complement strand
CGCTTGCGCCTTGTTCGACACATCGGTGCTGAGCATCGTGTCAACGTGGCCGTCGTAGTAACCGTACGTGACGGGTAGCGTGATCGTGGTGGCAGTGGGGACCGCAGCCGCGGTCGCCGAGGCGGTCGGGCTGCTCGACGTCGCCGTTGGCGTCTTCTTGGACGACGAGCATGCCGTTGCAACCAAGCCGAGGATCGCGATCAGTGCGCACGCGTAAACAAGACGTCGGCCCATGCGGGATCTCCCTCCCCCTGAGGTTTCCGTACGAACGTGAACTCTTCGGGTACTACGGGGGAGTGGCGGCGTCGGATTGCGCGAAACTAAGCGCGCACACAGCGAACCTTCTATTTACTTCGCGCGCCTAGTACCCGGTCCCCGACTGGCTCGAGCTCGGCGCCGTGCTCGATCCGCCGACGATCGGGGCGCCGCTCGGCGCGATGGGATGCCACACGCCGCCGAAGCTTTTGATGCCTTGGCCGTTCGTCTGACCCGAGCCGGAGTCGCCGCTGTACATGTAGAGCGGCCAGTTGTTGTACATCACCTGCGTTGCGCCGCTCGGCGTCTTGACTGTGCTCAGCTTGGACGCGGTAACACCGCTGCCGGCGACGGGTTTTGATCCGGCCGGAACGAGCAGCGGTGGCCAGAACCCCGTGCAGGGGGAGGCGGCGCAGGTGACCTTGCCGCCCTGATCAGCGGACAGCACGTAAAGCGTGCGTCCATCGCTGTTCACCAGGCCGGTTCCCAAGAGACCGACGGTCATCGCCTTCACGGTGACGCCGGCCGAACCCGTCGAGCTCGCTGACCCGGTCGGCCCGGTGCTGCCCGCCGTCTTGCTCGCGCACGCGGCAAGCACAAGCGCCAAGCCCACGATGGAAGCGAGGGCGGTGATCGTCCGTCGAGATCCCGTCATCTGTTCTCTCCTCGATGTCTTGTTACCAGGTGTACGAGCAGCCTCACACGAAAGATTGCGGCCCTTCACCATCCTATTTGTCCGGCCCGATACGGGCACAGGGGATCGCGACCCCCGGCGGTACGATGCGTCGAGAGCGGGCGGGCAATCCCCAACGCCCGCGGACACGTATCCACCATGTGGTCAGTTTCGGACGAAGCGCTGCTGGCCGGATTGGCGTCCGGCGAATCGGACGCGGCCGTCGCGTTCATCCGCCGGTTCCAACGGCGCGTCTACGGGTTGGCGATGACGATCTTGAACGACTCCGCCGCCGCCGAGGACGTCGCGCAAGAGACGCTCGCGCGCGCATGGCGGCACGCAGGCGCGTACGACCCGCGACGCGGGCCGGTCGCGACGTGGCTGCTCACGATCGCGCGCAACCTCGCGATCGACGCGCTGCGGCTCCGGCGCGCGGATCCGGTCGACCCGACGGCGCTGGCGTCGCTGCAACGGATATCGGCGGAGGCTGGGCCCGAGGAGCGCGCGGTCGTCGGGGACGACGCGCACCGGCTTCACGAGGCGCTGCGAGCGCTGCCGGAGGATCAGCGGCGCGCGCTCGTGCTCGCGGCGTTCTACGGCCAGACGGCGCGTGAGATCGGCGAGAGCGAGAACATCCCGCTCGGCACCGCGAAGACGAGGATCCGCGCCGCGATGATCAAGCTTCGAGGTTCGTTACAGATGGAGGACGATGAACGAGAGTTGTAAGGAAACGAGGGAGCTGCTTCCCGAGCTTGCCCTCGGCATCCTCGGCGGTGAGGAGCGGGCGCGCGCGTTCGACCACCTGACGCGCTGCGCCGATTGCTCGAGCGAGCTCGCCGCACTGTCGCGCGCGGCCGATGGGCTGCTCATCTTGGCACCGCAGGACGAGCCGCCGGCCGGGTTCGAGGACCGCGTGCTCGCGCGGTTGCGGCGCGAGCGGCCAAAGCATCGCGCGCGCCGGCTCATGACGTTCGCGGCTGCGGCGGCGCTGATCGCGATCGTCGCCGGCGGTGCGGTGTGGGTCGGGACGTCGCAGGACCGAAGGTTCGGCTCGTACTACCAACGCATCCTCGCCATCCAGCACGGCACCGAGCTGGCGGCGGCGCAGCTCGAAACGACCGACCACCTCGCCGGCGGCGAGGCCTTCACGTACCAGGGCAGGCCGTCGTGGCTCTTCGTCGTGGTGACGGCGCCGGTGGGCGACGGCGTCTACGACATCGTGGGCACCGTGCACGGCACCGCGGTTCGCCTCGGCGCGATCCGGATC
This sequence comes from Actinomycetota bacterium, assembly GCA_005884515.1. GTDB lineage: Bacteria > Actinomycetota > AC-67 > AC-67 > AC-67 > AC-67. The sequence goes on along the minus strand of VAWS01000190.1, from coordinate 889 downwards.
GCGCACGGCCGCGGCGACTGGGGCGGGACGACGTCGACCGAGATGAAGAGCGTGGATGAGATCAGGGTGGTCGCGCGAACCGGGCAGCTCGTGCTGCACGGCGTCGTGCACCACAATTAGGTCAGCGCTTCAGCAACCGCAGGCGTCGCAACTTCGGCGCCCCGTTCGCCATCTTCTCCTCGATCGCGATAACTCGACGGAGAAGCTCGCGGAGGATCTCGGTCTGCTCGCCGGTCGTGTCGTGCGAGGCACCGTTCACGCTCCCGTTGCCGTTTGCATGAGTTTTATCCGGCGACGGAGCCGGCACCGTCATCGGTGCCATCTTGGGCGCCTTCCGACCCGGCTTCGGCGCCACCTTGGGAGATGGTTTCGAGGCCACCGTTCGAGTGGTCTTCGGCTCTCTCGTTGGAGCAGCCTCACCCCTCGCCTTCTTGATGGGAGGCGTCGTCTTCCGGGGGGCAGGCGCCGGTTTCTTCGCCTCGACGACTTCGGTCGCGGCCATGGTTTTGGCTTTCTTAGCCGCAACGGCTCGTTTCACCGGCGCAGGCTTGATCTCGGCTGTCTTGGTCGAGGCGGGGACAAGCTTGCTCGCTGCCGAGATGGGCTTGATCTCGGGCGCCGAGGCGGGAGCTTCGAGGCGGACGCGCGCCGCCACAGCGGCCGGCTGGAGAGTCTTCGGCATGACGACTCGGCGGATGGGCTCGGGCGCGGGTCGCGCCGGCGTCGCGTGCTCGAGCTTCTTCGCCCGCTCAACGGGTTCCGCCGCGCGCCTCGGTGCCGGCTTGCGGGCGGTCGTCCGCTTCTTCTGCCACTGCGCCAGCTCCCACGCACGCCGCTCTTCGACGGAAGCCCACGGCAGCGGCTGCTCGCACGAAGGACAGAAGCTGAC
>VAWS01000066.1 GCA_005884515.1 Actinomycetota bacterium | reverse complement strand
CTTCCATGGCCTCCAGCAGCGCCGACTGCGTCTTCGGCGAAGCGCGGTTGATCTCGTCCCCGAGCACGATATTCGCGAAGACGGCGCCGGGACGGAACTCGAACTCGCGCGTCTCCTGGTTGAAGATCGTCGCGCCGGTCACGTCGGTCGGCAAGAGGTCCGGCGTGAACTGGATGCGGCGCCAGTCGCTCCCGATCGAGCGCGCGATGGTTTTGGCGAGCAGTGTCTTCCCGACGCCCGGAACGTCTTCGATCAGGAGGTGCCCTTCGGCGAGCAAGCACGTCAGTGCCAAGCGGATCTGCGGGCCTTTCCCCTGGATGACGCGCTCGATGTTCTCGGCGATCCGGTTGAAGACCGCGGGGAAATCGCCGTTCGAACCTGTCTTACGCTGGGCCACGATCGTGCTCTCCCGCCGGGTTCAGTCAGGGTACCCCGGCGACCGAGCGTCCGCCACGGCCGTTCGGACGGTTCAGATCGTTCTCAGGAAAGCCGCTCGATGATCATCGCCATGCCCTGGCCGCCGCCGACGCACATCGTCTCGAGACCGACGGTTTTGTTGTTCTCGCGGAGGCCGTTCAGGAGGGTGCACATGATGCGCGCGCCGGTCATGCCGTACGGGTGACCGAGGGCGATCGCTCCGCCGTTCGGGTTGACCCGCTCATCGAACGGATCGATACCGACCTCGCGGCAGACGGGGATGACCTGGGCGGCGAACGCCTCGTTGAGCTCGAACTGCTCGATGTCGCCGATCGACATCCCTGCGCGTTTCAGGACCGTCTTCACGGCCTCGATCGGCCCGACGCCCATGATCTCGGGGTCGATGCCGGAAACCGCCGTTGCGATGATGCGTGCGATCGGCGAGATCCCCAACTGGCGCGCGCGCTCGTCGCTCATGATCACGACGGCCGCCGCGCCGTCGTTCAACGGGCACGCGTTGCCTGCTGTGACCTTGCCGTCGGGCTTGAACGCGGGCTTGAGCTCGGCCAGCTTCTCCAGCGTCGTTCCCGCGCGCGGCCCGTCGTCTTTGGAAACGACCGTTCCGTCGGCCTTCGTGTAGGGCGAGATCTCGTTGTCGAAGAAACCGCGCTCCTGGGCAGCGACGGCGCGGTCCTGCGAGCGCTTGGCGAACTTGTCCATCTCCTCGCGGGACACGTTGAACCGCTCGGCCACGTTCTCGGCCGTCATGCCCATCGGCATGTAGACCTGGGTGAACGTCGTGCCGCCTTGCCCGGGGTGAAAGGCGGCCATGTCGCGCGGGAGCTGCGGCACGCGCGTGATGGACTCCAAGCCGCCCGCGATGAACGCGTCACCTTCGCCGGCCTTGATGGCGTGGAAAGCCATGCGCTGGGTTTGAAGACTGCTGGCGCAGAAGCGATTGACGGTCGCGCCGGGAACGGTGTCCGGCAGCCCGGCGAGCAGCGCAACGCGGCGCCCCACGTTCATCCCCTGCTCCTCCTCGGGGAATCCGCATCCGATGTATACGTCTTCGATCTCTGCGCCGCTCAGCTCGGGGACCTTTTCGAGCGCCTTCTGGATGGCGAATGCACCGAGATCGTCCGGGCGCACATCGATGAACGAGCCCTTCGTTGCGCGACCGATCGGTGTGCGTACCGCCGAGACGATGACTGCGTCGGGCATGGGAGTCCTCCTCTTTGGGCTGGAGGCTCCATTCAAACGCCGGCCGGGCGGCCCGCGCCAATCGCTACGACGTAGCGTTCAGGCGCGCGCGCGTCACCGGACCGAGGAAGCCGGTGGCCGAGATGTGGTGCGCGCGCTGGTAGCGCTCCAGCGAGTCCCGCGTGATGGGGCCGAAGTAGTTCGACATCGCAGCCGTCTTCGGGAAAAAGCCGGCCGCGCGCAGACGCTCCTGCAAGAAGTGAACGGCCGCGTTGGTCGTGCCGGGGCCCATGTCGAACGTGAACAGGAAGCGCCCGCCGGTCGCCAGCAATCGGAACCAATCGCTCGGCAGGCCAAATGCGTACTGGAACGAGGTCGCAGAAACGCGGAGCGCGCCGCGAGTCCCGTAGATCACCAACGAGAGCGCGCGGCCGCCGAAGTCGCCTCGGCCGTCCCGCTTTACCGAACCGACGCCAACAAACGATCCGACCGACGGCCACCGCGCCTGGATCTGAGACCCCGAGATCGCTTGGCTCCACGAGTGCAGTGGAGCTCCTGCGTCCCAGGGATCCGGCCGCGGCGCGAGGTACGGCACGCCGCCCGACGTCGTATACCCACCGGTCGAGGACGAATACTCGGCCAAGATCGGTTTGTCTCTGTAGGTCATGATGTAGCCGGCGGTCGACCACGCCGCGACGTTAGAAGAGTGGCTCTCGAGGACTTGGAACGTCCCGTCCTTCGTCCAGGCATACCCACCGAAGACCTGACACGCGGTGCTCGCGCAGATGTCGTGGTTCCGATGGTTCGCGCGCGCAACGGCGGCGACGCGTAGCGCGTAGGTGCGCGCAGCGACCGCTTGCGACTTGAGCGCGTTCATCGGCCACCAGGCGGGCATCTCTCGCGGGACGACCTCGGCGACGTAGCGCTCGAGATCGACGGTATCGATCACATCGACTCCCCGTCCGGACGGGACGAGATCGATCGCCCCCTTGTACCAACGGATCGTCGTCGATCCGACGACGCCGGCCATGTGCGCTCCCGAAAGACGAACCGTACGCGGCGCGGCGGCCCGCACCGTGTGCCATGGTCCCGTAGGCGCCGACGCGACCATGATCACGGTCGCGGAACCGGCCCGTCCAATCAAGAAGTAGACGCCGCCGCGTTTCGTCCACGCGACGGTCTTGCCGCCGGTGACGATGACCGCGCGAGAGTCGCCCTTCACGACGACGCTCTTCGCGTGTCGCAGCAAGACGCGGATGCGCTGACCGCGCGCAGCCTTGGAGAATTGGATCCCCGTGTAGTACTTCGGAAGGATCCGGTACCAGGGTGTTCCCGCTGCCGCCAGTGCGCGCGCGCCGTACTGACCCATCCCGCGCCCATGCCCCCAACCGTGCCCTTGGACGACGAAGACGCGTGACGCACCAGCTGATGCGGGAACGGGAAGCTGCGCCGCCACGATGATCGCGACGGCGAGCGACGAAATTACGATGAATCGGCGCATATCTCTCCCGAGGGATGGACTCGACCCTTCGCGCGCGCGCCTTAAGGAAAAATCGGAGTCAAGACCTGGGAAAGGGTGTCTGAGCAGCGACGTTAAGTTTCAGCAGTCCGCGCGCGGCCTGCTAGATTCAACGGCCGCGAGAGGGCCGCTAGCTCAACGGGTAGAGCACCGGACTTTTAATCCGCGACGCCATGCAAAACGATGAACAACGACACATGCCCGCGTATGTGTGTGGCCTGCTAGATGGCCGTTTCGTCCGAGGCTACAAACAACGTCGCACAACGATGATTAACGGCTAGTGGCAGGAAAGTGGC
>VAWS01000065.1 GCA_005884515.1 Actinomycetota bacterium | reverse complement strand
ATCGCGCAAGTCCCGTTGTTCGTCGTTCAGGTCGAAGTCCACATCGGTCTCTTTCGGACGGGCGGGCTTTTGTGGCTCGCGCGGCGCCGAGTATAACGTCGGACCCACAAACGAACGGAGGGAACGATGATCCGCGGCGAGGGAACCGAGGTCGTACGCGGGGTAACTCCCAAGGACGTGTGGGAGTTCGTGCTCGACCCCGCGCAGTACACGAAAGCTGACACGAAGATCATCTGGGTGACGAAGCTGGCCGACACCGACGACGGCATGATCGGGCTCGAGGAAGGAAAGTTCTTCGGCATGCGGGGCTCCGTTGTGACCCGGTACCGGTGGACGCCGGACTACCGGAGCATCAACGTCACGCTGATCCACGGCCTGCTGAAGTCGTTGAACGCGTACTTCGAGATCGACGAGGTCGACGGCGGCACGAAGATCCATCACGTCGAGGAGATGGAGATGGCGTTCGGGCCGTTCGGCAAGGTGCTCGAGATCGGTGCCGGCAAGTGGCTTGCCGATTCGGTCCGGCAGGAGGTCGCCGAGATCAGACGTTTGCTCGAAGCGGGAGAGCGAGGGAAGGGACCGTGAGCGACATCCTTCTGGTTGAAGACCACGCCGGCGTCCGGAAGCTGACGCTCAACCGGCCGGACCGGAAGAACTCGGTCTCACCCGAGCTTCGCGAAGAGCTGCTCGCGGCGATCGACGAAGCACGCAGCGACGACGAGATCCGCTGCCTCGTGATCACCGGCGCCGGCGACGCGTTCTGTTCGGGCGTCGACCTCGGCCGCTCGAAGGTGACCAAGGACGCGTCGGCCGGCGAGCAGCGCGCGCCCGACCTGCGCCAGGTGCGCGAGGCGATGAGGCGTGGGATGCAGCGCGTCGTCACGGCGCTGTGGGAGCTCGACAAGCCGGTGATCGCATCGGTGAACGGCGTGGCTGCAGGGGGCGGCGCGCAGCTCGCCCTCTTCTGCGACCTCATCATCGCGTCGGAGTCGGCGCGCTTCATCGAGATCTTCGTGAAGCGCGGTCTGGCGATCGACTCCGGCGGCGGATGGTTGCTCCCACGCTTGATCGGTTTGCCGAAGGCGAAGGAGCTCGTCTTCTTCGGCGAGCCGCTTTCCGCGCGCGACGCGCTCGACGTCGGGCTTATCAACCGAGTGGTTCCCGACGATGCCCTGGCCGGCGCGACGAACGAATGGGCGAGCCGCCTCGCCGCCGGGCCGACGCGCGCGATCGGCTTCTCGAAGCGTCTGCTGAACCGCGCGATCGACTCCGACCTGGCGGCGGCGCTCGACGAAGAAGCGGCGGTTCAAGCCCTCAACAGCACGAGCGACGACTTCAAGGAAGGCGTCCGCGCATTCGCTGAGAAGCGATCTCCGGAGTTCAAAGGTCGTTGAGCGACGTCGTCATCCGTCCGGTCGGGCCCGACGACGTCAAGGATCTCCAGCGCAACTGCTTCCCGCGATCGACGCATGATGAGGTCCACCGGCTCGTCGAAGCGAGCCTGCGCGGCGCGATCGAAGGCCGGTACATCCACCTGGTCGCGGAAGACGACGGCGAGGTCGTCGGAACGATCGAGCTGGGCGCGCAGGGCGGGCGTTCGCGGCACCGCGGCGAGCTGTTCCGCTTCGTCGTTGCAGAGTCACACCGTGGGAAGGGCATCGCGCGCAGGCTGCTCGCAACGGTCATCGAAGAGGCGAAGCGGATGGACATCGAGATGATCGACGCCGCCGCGCGCGCGGGAACGCCGGCGGAGGATGCGTTCCACAAGCTCGGGTTCGTCGAGTTCGGGCGATTGCCCGGCGGCTTGGTGATGGACCCAGAAGAGGTCTACGACCTCGTGTACTTTTACCTGCCCGTCGAACGCTAGGCCCGCTTGCGCTGGCCGAACAGCGCCTCGTACCAGATCGCGGCGATCGTATCGACGACCACGTCGCGCTTGAACGGGCCGCCGCGGACGAGCCAGAAGTAGCAGAAGCGTTCGAGCATCGAGACCAGCGCGACGGCCGCGGTGCCCGGATCGACCGGATGACGGAGCCCGGCGTCCACGCCGCGGGCGATCGCGTGTGCGATGCGGCCGGCGAACTGTCCGAGCACTTCCCGGCCGAGCTGATCGAACCGGCTGTCCTCCATCTCCGCGGTGATCCAGGCGTTGATGACGGGGGAGTGGCGCTCGTACTCGGCGACGAACCGCTCGACCCACGCGCGCAGCTGCTCGTACCCCGCTTCCCCGACCTCGATCCCCTCCAGCTCGTCGGCGAGCGCGTACATGTGGTCCGCCGTGGCGACGGCGAGCGCTTCGAGCACGTCCTGCTTGTTCGCGAAGTAGAGGTAGAAGGCGCCGTGGCTGGTCCCGGCTTTCTGCGTGATGTCGTCGACGCGCGCGGCCGAATACCCGCGCTCCAGGAACACTTGCCGCGCGGCCTCGAGCAGCTTCACGCGGGTGCGTTCGCCCTGCTCGCCGATCACGCGTTCTTGCTGGACGGACTTCGCTTTCTTCGCCACGGCGCTCATCATAGGGGGCCCGGGACGGCCGCCCGCCACTCGTGTCACGACACCGGTTCCTACAGTAGCCTCACGTCGGCATGAACTCTGAGCTTCGGGGCTGGATCGATCGGCACTTCACGGTGCCGCGGGGCGGGCGCTCGAAGGTGATGGCGCTCGCGGACGCCGTCGCCGACAACGTACGGCCGGGCGACGCGGTTCACCTCGGTGTCACGCACTCGCGGGGCAGCGCTGCGTTCTGGGAGTTGATCAGACGGTTCCGGGGCACCGATCCGCGGCTGACTCTGCTCGCGGTCCAGATGACGAGCCCGGAAGCGCCGCTGGTTCACGCGGGCCTCGCGTCGAAGATCGTCACCTCGTGGTCGGGCGACTCGTACATGTCCCCGGGCCCGAACGGCGTGTATCAGCGTGCGTGGATGTCGGGCGGGATCGAGTTCGAGCACTGGTCGATCCTCACGTTCGTGCAGCGCTTGGCCGCCGGCGCGCGCGGCCACCCGTGGGCGCTGACCTCATCGATCGCCGGCTCGTCGATGGAGAAGGACAACGACGTCCAGGTGATGGAGGACGGGACCGTCATGATCCCCGCGCTGGTGCCGGACGTGTCGATCTTCCACGCGCCGGCCGCCGACGAGCAGGGGAACGTCCTGTTCTCTCCGCCGCTGATGGAGAACGTCTGGGGCGCGCTCGCGGCACGACGGGGCTGCATCGTAACCGTCGACAAGATCGTCGATCAGTCGTATGTGCGCGCGCACGCGCACATGACGAGGATCCCCGCTTCCGCGGTGCGCGCGGTCGTCGAGGCGCCGTTCGGCGCGCATCCGGGCGGCCTGCTCCCCACCGGCCTGGAAGGCATCACGGCGTACGGCGAAGACTACGAGTTCTGGGCAGACATCAAGAAGGCGTCGCGCGATCCGAGCGCCATGGACACGTGGATCCGCAAATGGGTGCTCGAGCCCGGAACGCACGAGGCGTACGTGAAGAAGCTCGGCCACGAACGATTCACGCGTTTGCGCCGCCGCGCCGACC
>VAWS01000064.1 GCA_005884515.1 Actinomycetota bacterium | reverse complement strand
TGGACGCGCTCAATTGAGACTCGTACATCGAGATACCTATCTACCCCGGGGGAGGCTCGCGCACACCCGGTTCACCGGGGTAACGGATGCGTAAACCATCGATGAACGCCGCGAGCCGATCGGCCAAACCGGCGTCGTGGATCTCCAGCGTGTTCTCGGCATTCTGCTGGCCGGCATGGGAGAGGTTATAACTCCCGACGAAAACGATGTCGTCCGCGACGGTTGCCTTCGCGTGCATGAAGTCGTGCACTGTTCCTTGCCCCCACGGCGTCGATCGTTTCCCTCCGAACGGCGCTGACGAGATCAGCGATTCGAATGCCGAGATCTTCCAACGCGCGGGGTCGTCCGCTTTCCACTGCCCGAGAACCTCTTCCATCTGGGTCTCATCGAACACGCCGGACAGGTCGACCGTGTGGCTCGCGGCGATCTCGGCCAGCGTCCCCAGGATCGGTCCTGCCGTGATCACCGGCGAACAAACCCGGATGCGCTTCTGCGCGCGCCCGAGCGCCCCGGCGATCCGATGCGCAAGCTTGTGCGCGCGGCCCGGGCAGAAGAGTGGAATCATCCGCGCGTCGCCGACCGCGACCTCCGGCGTGTCGAAGTTTCCGCTTCCGTCGACGCGTTCGGTCGACCACAGCTGCTCGAAGTCGCGCGCGTAGGCGGAGGAAAGGTCGGGGGAATCGGCGACGATCATCACGTTCTCTTCGCGCGTCCGTGCTCGGCGGGGGAGGGACGGGGATCGGCATGGCGTGGTCGACGTTGTACAGAAGCCGGACGGCAACGCCGCGGGCGGCGGCCTGCTTGAGCGCGCCGACGACGGTCGCAGCCGTTCCGTCGGCGAGGTTGAAGTCGTACAGCGCGATGTCGAGGGTCTTCGTTGCGGCGCCGAGGAAACCGGCGACGACGGTCGCGACGTCCGCTGCGGTTTGGCCTCCGTCGGTGAACGTATGAAGTTCGATCACTGCGCGTCGGCTTTGTGCGGCTGCACGACGGGTTCGGATCTCGGGTCGGTCGGCTTCTTCCGTGACAAGACGGACATGACGTGCTCCACGACGTCGTCGGGCGTGTCACACACGCGGAAGAGCTCGAGGTCGTCGGGGGAGACCTTTCCCTCCTGAAGCACGGGGCCCTGCAGCCAGTCGATCAAGCCTTGCCAATAGGAGGAGCCGACGAGCGCAACGGGGAAGTGAAGGATCTTGCCCGTTTGGATGAGCGTCAGCGCTTCGAAGAGCTCGTCGGCAGTGCCGAAGCCGCCGGGGAACACGACGAAGCCTTCGGCGTACTTCACGAACATAGTCTTGCGCACGAAGAAGTAGCGGAAGTCGATCCCGAGCTGTACCCACTTGTTCAGCTTCTGCTCGAAGGGAAGCTCGATGTTGCAGCCGATCGACAAGCCGCCTCCTTCAACGCACCCCCGGTTCGCGGCTTCCATGATGCCCGGACCACCGCCGGTGATCACCGCAAGACCCGCGCGCGCAAGCTTCTCTCCGACTTCCCGCGCGATCGGGTACATGGGATCGTCGGCGGTGATCCGTGCCGATCCGAACATGCAGACGGCGGGCGGGATGTTCGCCAAGGCGTCGAGGCCTTCGACGAATTCCGCCGTCACGCGCATGACCAGCCACGGGTCGGTGCGCAGGAACGATGGATCTCGCCGTTCGAGCAGCGTCGTGTCTTCGGTTTCTCCGGTGTGATGGCGAGCGGTCACCCGTCCGCGGCGCTGGCGGTCTTGTTCGTCCATGCGACTCTCCCGGGAAGTTCGGAATCACCAGGCTACTGCTTCCGGCCGCGTTGCTCGTCCGACCGCCGGGGCTTATCGTTTCCGCATGATCTTCGGCGAGGGCGTGCTCGGCATCGCGCTGCTTTTCCTTTGGATCTTCTGCATCTTCGACGTCATCTCGAGCGAGCCCGAGCTGGTCCGGAACCTGCCGAAGCTCGTTTGGTTGCTCATCGTCATCATCGTCCCGGACGTCGGCTCGATCGCATGGCTCGTCCTCGGGCGTCCGCGCGGCGCCGCGTTGTCTCCGGGCGCCACCTGGTCGCGTCCCTCCCGCCCGCAGCGGACACCGCCGGGGCCGGTCGGACCGGAGGACTCGCCGCACTTCTTGAAGAGCATCGACGAGCAGCGTCGTCTCAAAGCGTGGGAAGACGATCTGCGCCGGCGCGAAGAAGAGCTGAAACGCAAAGACGACGGCGACGCGTGAGTGGGGCTGTTTGACCGTCGAGTTCACCGAGTGGGCCAAGGACATCCTGCAGCGCGCGGACGCCGGTGCGCGAAGGCTCAATCCCGATGCGCGCGTTCGGTTGGTGCGATCCGGTCCGGTCATGGAAGCAACTCTGTCCGACCAGCCGGGGCCCGAAGACGACGTTGTTTCCATCGGAGCCGCGACGATCTTCGTCGAGCGCGGTCTCGAAGGGCTCGTGGACATCGAAGAGCCTCATGATCGGCTCGTACTCAAGCCACTCGGCTCACAGCCGAATATCAGGGAAGACCACGATTGAACGGTCGAGGAACCATCGCAAAGCGGTAGTTTCGATGTGGACACCTTGGTTATCCAACATCTAGGACGAGCAAAAAAGGGTCTCCGCGCCTCACATAGAAGTTAGAGCGCGAGGCCCTAGGGGGTTGATGGTGCAGAAGAAGTCATTCCGGATCATCGCGAGCGTGGTTGCTGTCGTGCTCGCGTTCGGTGCGGCAGCGATCGTGCTCGCGCGCACCGGCGGAGACGCTTCGACGGCAGCAGGAACCGGTACCGTCGCGAATGCGCCCGACGCTTCTTCAACCAAAGGAACGGGGAGCCTTTCTCGTCTTTTCCCCGTCACGCCGGATGGGAACGGTTCCAGTTACGGGACGTACTCGGCAGCCGCTAACGTGGCGAGTACGAGCAGCTCCTGGGTCAACAAGTACTACCCGAAACAGGCGGCTGCTCGGCAGACGAGCGGCGTTCCGGCCTCCTCTTACTGGGCCGTCCTGATCGGTATCAACGACTACTCCGGAAGCACGGCGTCCAATGTCGGATCGAGGCAGGATGCCGAGAGCCTTTCGTCCTATCTGCAGAAGCTGGGCTGGCGGTCTGATCACATCTTGTTGCTTCGGGATCTTCCAGCGACCGCCTCCCATATCGTCGACGCGATCCGGTGGCTTGCTTCCAAGACCGACGGTTCATCGACGGTTGTCTTCCACTACGCCGGTCATGAGAACTGGCGGCCGTCCAGCACAGAAGACGGAGGAAAAGAGGTCGCGATCTGGGCGGCCGACAATCGGTTGATCTACGAGAAGACCCTCGGCCGAGAGCTAGGAAGAGTACGGGCCTCGCACATGTGGCTCGACTTCGCGACTTGTCGAGCAGCCGGGTTCGATGAGCCCGGCATGGTGAAGAGCGGTCGCGTTCTCACGTACTCGTCAACGAAGACCGAGTTCTCCTATGAAGATCCGTCACTGCACCACTCCGTATTCGGATGGTTCTCGGTCGTGCAAGGCATGTCGGGCCGGCACGCGGACGCCAACCGGGACGGGAGGGTTACCGTCGAAGAAGCGTTCGCTTACGCGAAGAATCGGGTCGCCGACTATACGAACAACGCCCAGCACCCCGTCATCGTCGACAAGGCAGGGGGCAAGATGTACCTGACGATCGCCAAGCCGAAGCCGAAGCCGACCTCGTCCTCGACGTCGCCGCACCCCGTGCCGTCGTCGACCGGTCCGAAGACCTGCGTCGTCGTCTGCTTCTAAGCAGTCACCACGGAAGCTCGATCCCATGCTTGCGCGCCTCGCCGCGCCAGTCCTCGGGCAGGTTCTTCGTGAAGTGCTCCATCGTCACCGTCACGAACAGTCCCGTCCCTTCGGCGACGATGCCGCCGTCCGCGTCGCGCATGTCGATCGAGGTGTAAAGCTTCTTCCGTTCGCGACTGTGCAGGCGCGCGTGCAGCGAGTACTCGGTGTTGATCGTCACCGGCTTCCGGTAGTTCACTTCCAGCTTCGCCGTCACAGCAGGCTGGCCGATCACGTACAGCAGGAACCCGAGGCAGTCGTCCAGCGCGGTCGCCACGGCCCCGCCGTGGGCGAACCCCGGCGCTCCCGAATGGTGCTCCGCGAAGACAACGTGGCCGCGCACCTCCTCCCCGTCGCGCCACGCGTGCAGGCCCAGGCCGCATGGATTGTTTGGTCCGCACCCGAAGCAACCGGGCGCGTGGCTCGGAAGGGGCGTTCGTTCAGTATCGGCCATCGTTTTCAGCTCCTCGTTCGGTGGCGCAAGGAAACACGGTCGCGCGCGCAACGCGCAAACTGCGGTTCGCCCGACTCCGAGCGGAGGGCTACGATCGGGCCATGGCGCACTGGCT
>VAWS01000063.1 GCA_005884515.1 Actinomycetota bacterium | reverse complement strand
TAGGAACATCGCTAATTACCCCTTCCAATGCTGTTTGACGAGTCGAGATGATACCGGCCCCCCTTGGGCCTGGAAATAGGGAACGCCTTCCCCGGCGGTCCCCCGTAAAACTCCCCATCGACTCCCCCACATAATTTCTCAACAGTTCGCGTTCTTAGACGAGATGACACTCGCCGTGCACGAGAACGTCGAGCTCGTCCGCTGACCAAGGAACACGACCGCGGCGATGATCACAGCTGCGATCAGGGCGACCATGATCCCGTACTCCACGGCGGTCGCTCCCCGCTCGCTCTTGAGATTCAGACGTGCCTCGAACCACTTCCGCTGCACTCCCAGTAGAGACAGGACCTGAATCATCACCTACTCCTCCCTCGCGTTCTAGATGATCGATCCGCCCGCCCCACCGGGTGGAACTACTCCGGGCGGACTCGAGAGTCCGCCCGGAGGTATTGATTCGGCTTGCTTGCTAGCGGATTCGCTTAGCAGCCGCCGGCCTTTGCTGAAACCGCACTCCCACGGCGGTTGCACCGAGTTCGCTCTTGATGTTCAAGCGAGTAGCCAGCCATGCACCCGTCAAGCGGATCGCGCCGAAGATGCCCACCAATTGATTCACCTCCCCGTTAGAGCCTCCGCGACGGAGTCGCGCCGCCGCCAACACAAATCCTTGGAATGTCTCCGATGCTAGCCCCTCGCTGAGAGGTTCCTGACCAACGAGGGAGCCCCAATTTCTGGTCTTACAGCCTCAGCAATCGGCACGATCGGTGTGTGACTGAATGGTACGGAGGAAGATTGGCGAGGAAATGAGGTAGACAGCCAATGTTCGCAGTGAGAGATGTCCCCTCTCACCTGGGACCATCGTCCTAGGCAACGCCAACCAGGAACTTCGTGGCGCATCCAGGCTCTATGCGGTCGGCGTTGCACATGCTATGAAAGGTGCCGGCCTGAGTTGCCGAAAAGGAACGGGGACGAGTGGAGGCACGCGATGCCTGAACCAAGTACTGGAAGGATCACCAATAGTCCTGAGCCGCGCACCGTGGCTGAGGTTCTGACCGCTCTCGATCACGACATCAAGACCGGTGCTGCTGCAGATCTCGTTCCTATTGCTACTCACTTCACGCCGCTCGATAGCGTCCTCGGCGGCGGCATCAGACCAGGCGACGTCATGCTCGTGGGTGGCACGCCGGGCGTGGGCAAGACGATCACAACGTTGCAGTGGGCGCGCAACATGGCCATCGCCGGCTTCACGTCTTTGTATGCGTGCTACGAGCACGAGGAGTCCGCGTTGCTCGGACGGCTGCTGGCGCTTGAACTTGGAGAGCTTCCACACTCGGAGGACGATTCCGAAGCAGAGAAGATGCGCGCGGGTATCCAAGAGGTTGCGGCCGGCGCATCAGGGCGTGGTTTGCGCGACGTGCTCGACAGCCAAGAGCTCATCGCGATCGCGTACGAGCGCGTCGAGTCGTACGCCGATCGACTCTGGCTCTTGAAGGCGTCCGGTGCCTATACGGGCGTTCCAGAGCTGGAGAATCTCGTCAAGAAGCACATCGCACTCGGTGACTCCGTGGTCCTGTTCGTCGACTACTTGCAGAAAGTTTCGGTCCGCCCCGAACCAGAGGATGAAGCCGAGAAGGTCACCCGCATCACGGAGGCGTTGAAAGACCTTGCTTTGACACACAAGGTTCCAATCGTGTGCGTCGTCGCAGCCGACCGCTAGGGATTGAAGTCCCGACGCCTCCGACTCCACCATTTGCGTGGATCGTCGGCCCTCGCCTACGAATGCGACATCGCCGTCCTGTTGAACGACAAGTTCAACTGCGTGTCGAAAGTCCACCTCGCGTACGACCCTGTGCGCGCAGAGACGTTCCGCAACTACGCCATCTTCTCGGTAGAGAAGAACCGCGGCGGCCCGGGGCTCGTCGATCTGGAGTTCAAGAAGGACTTCCTCTACTACCGCTTCAACCCGATCGGTGGGATCGTCGAAGAACGGCTGATCGACGAGCGCGTCTACACGGAATAGACAGGCTCGGCGCGATCTCGCCGCCATTCCGATGCGGCGACCACGATCAAGGCGTACGTAGGCAGGGCGTAGCCGAGTACTTGCGCGACGTCCGGCACCAGTGGGGGCGGGCTCGGCAGTCCCGGCGGGATGCCGATCGCTAAGACCGCCAAAGAGATCATGACGAGCACCCGGTTGCTCGAGCCTATGACTCCTGCGATCAGGATCGGAGCGATCAGTACCAGGTAGTTGTCCCAGACCAGCGGAGTGGCGAGCAGCAGCAACGGCATGGTCGCCCAATAGCGCCCCGAAAGCCGGGACGGTGTCTTGAACATCGCCACGATGCACAGAGCGATGAGCGCGAACGCCAGCACCGCCGCAACGCTGGGCAGGTTTAGGCCGAGCGGCCGCCACCGGCTTCGCGTCAACCAGCGATACGCGACGCCCGGAAGCGAAAGGTTCATGGGGGCCGCTCGCCAGAAGGCGAAGTTGGCGGAAGTGGCCGGCTTGATGAACTCGCGCGAGGCTGTGATTCCGACGGCGAGCGCACCGGCCGCGCTCAAGACTGCCGCCGTCCCAACCATCCAACCCAGTGCGCGCCAGCGGCGTTCGCGGATAAGTGGCACCACCATCAGGACGGGGAACAGCTTGACTGCTGCCGCGATTCCCAGGGACAAGCCGGCGGCGCGCTGACTGTCCTTCTTCAGGCTATGCCAGGCGAGCACAAGCAGAAGCAGTAGCAGCCCGTTGGACTGCCCGTACACCAGATCCTTCTGGAAGATCGGCAGCGCGAGCACACCGATCCCGGTTACCACGGACCACCTCCGCGACACCCCCAATGTGCGAATCAACATCCCGACGGCAAGTCCCGAGCACCCAGCCATCAACAGCAACCAGATGATGCGCGCGACTCGATAGGGCAACGCCGTCAGCGGGGTGACGATGGCTATGTGAAAGGGTGGGTGAACACTTCGACTGTCGAATTCAGGCGGCTCGTAATACGGCGCGTTCGCACCGAGGTAGTGCACGAGATGCGACATGGAGTCGTACGGGTCGTTTCCATGGAGCAATGCCTTTGCAGAGGCGTAGTCGAGCGTGAAGTCGTTGCGCGTCAGGTCCGCAGCCCCCAGCGATGTCGATCGGGAACCAACGGCCAGCAAGCCGAGGATGATCGCGAGCACAGCGACCGTCCGTCGCAAGATCGGGGACCGAAAGGTCTCGCGGAACGCAGCTAAGGTGTCCACGGCGGATGTAACGGTACCCTTATCGAGCGCGTATGGAGCCAAAGACATCAACCCGCGGCCCGAGCGCGAGCGCGCGCTTTGCCATCTCCTTCGTCTTCGGGATCGTCCTCGGCGCGGCCATCGTGCTCGGTCGCGCGCACGGTGATCTGGATAAGACTGCCTTCGGAGACGGTCTCCTCGTTCGGTCTGTAGCTGCGAGGATCGGAGCAGCCCCGCAAGACGTCAACAGCGTCGTCGCTTCGCGGGGGACGTCGTTGCGGTATGGGCGCATCGGGATGCCCGCGGCCGCATGGCTCCTCGCCGGAGGGAAGCCTCACGAGGTGCGATTGACGCATCCGATCGTCGTCATCCTTGCGACGGGCTTCACCGCTGCGGCGGCAGCTGCGCTGTTCCCGTTCGCAGGTCCACTCGCCGCAATGCTCCCATTCCTTGCGCCGGGATTTCCTCTTTCTGTGGCCGGTGGATATGGAGAGGTGACTGCAGTCGCAGCTGCATTGTGGGGTCTCTACTTCGCTCTGCGGGAGCGATGGTGGCCGGCGGCAGCTCTCCTTTCCTACGCGATCTTGTCTAAAGAGACCGCCGGGATTGTTTTGATAGGGGTTTGCATCTGGTGTCTCCTGCAAAGACGGTTCCGCGGCCTCGTCATCATGGCCACCAGCCTGGTACCCGTCTTGGCGTGGTGGGGTTATGTCGCGGTTCGGTACGGACACATCCCGATCCTCGATCCATACCTGACCGTGACGACCGATACAACGGATCTCGGAATCCCGGGCCGAGCGTTGCTACACAGCTTGCTCCATCCGATCTAACCGAAGCTCTCGTCATGACTCTGATCACGATCGCACTGGCGATCGTGCTTCTAGCCCTGATGCGGGTGGTCTTTGCGATTGTGGCTTCGGCGCGGCGACGCTGGGTCATACCTGAAGCGCTTGCGCCTCCGGCTCGGCAAGTCTCTACCTGAAGTCCGCGTATGCTCTCCCGCGCCGGCAAGGAGCTTGCCTACCGAACCGCAGCCAGCTCCCGAGTAGGTGGACCGATCGGGTCAACTCGACGCCATTCGCAAAAGACAATCATCAAAAGCCCGTACATCGGGAGCGAATAACCGAGGACTTGAACTGGTATCGAAAGACCGGATACCCCCGCATGAATCATCGCATCGGCCACCACCCGCCCCATCAAGGTCAGAATCGTGCCAACCACGACCACGACTCGAGTGGAACGCAGTGCCGATGACCGCCGGAGGAGAATGAACGCCAACGGAATCACAAGGACGATGTAGATCTCCCACGACAGCGGAGAAAGAAGTAGCAACCACGGCACAGCCGCCCAGTAGAGGTCGTTCGATAGGAAGGCAGGCGTCTTGCTCAATGCGAAGAGGCCGGCCAGAGCGATCATGGTTGCAAGGACGAAAGCCACTGTGGGAGCGCTGATCGCTGGGGACATCCAGTAGCTCTTCGTTAACCACCGAAACGGCAAACTCAGCAAAGACAGGTTCCCCGGTTGGGTGATCCAGAACCTCGTATTCGCTGGAGAACCTGTGAAAAGGAACGTGTGTGTCGCATGAAGACCCACGATTGCTGATCCTGCGAGAGAAAGCGCGATGGCTGAAGCGATCATCCAGGCAATGGCCCGCGACTTATGCATCCTCAGTAATGGGATCACCATCAATACCGGGAAGAGCTTTAGAGCCGTCAGCGCTCCGAGCAAAAGTCCAGCACGACGCTCCTTGTTATGGCGCAACGCGATCCAGCCCTCAACAAACAGGAGAAGCAGCAGCCCGTCGATCTGTCCATAAAAGAAGTCACTACGAACCACTGGAATGTTTAAGGCCAAGGCGGCCACTAACAACTGGGCTCTTCGTGAACCACCCATCTCGCGAACGAAACGAGCCACGGC
>VAWS01000089.1 GCA_005884515.1 Actinomycetota bacterium | reverse complement strand
CGGCTTGCGGCGTACCGACACGACAGCCCCCGCCTCGATTCGCGACGCGGAAGAGGGGTGCGTTGATCGGGGATCCGCTCGGCCCCTCCGGTCGAACGACGATGTAATGAACGACGGGGATCCTCCGCGTGCGTGCGGCGTCGACCAGTCGCGCCAGCGCCGGGATCATTGGGCCCGCGGACTCGGCGAGCGCCGGCCACAGCGCACGATCGCCGATCGCGCCTCGCTGGCACTCATTGGTGAGGACGGCGACGGTCATGCTTCGTTCGGGACGCCGAGTCCGGCGGCAAAGCGTTCGAGCGCGAGCCGCGCGAGCGGGAGAGCGACGCCGAGGGTCTCGCCGAGCTCGAGCGCAAGTGAAAGGTCCTTCTCGCCGAGCGTCCGAACGTGCGCAAGAACCTCGTACAACGGATCGGTGAGCTCGAGCCGCTCGACCGAGTTGCGGAACATGATCGCGGCCGGACCGCCGGTGATGCCGTCGGAATAACGAACCACCTCGGCCAGCTTGGCGAGGTCGAGTCCTGCAGCGTCGGCAAGCTGCTGGGCTTCTCCTGCGGCCGTGAAGGCGACGAAATGCAGCAGGTTGCGCGCGAGCTTCGCGCGTGTGCCGGCTCCAGTCGGCCCGAAGTGAACGAGCAGCTTCGCCCATCGGCCGAACGGCTCGCGGCACCGCTCGACGGCAGCGTCCGGCCCCCCCACCAGCACGGCGAGCGTGCCTGCGTGTGCGCCCATGAACCCACCGCTGACGGGCGCGTCGACGATCGAGATGTCTCTTCCGGCGACGTGCTCGCTCAGCTGCTCGGCGGTCCCGGTACGGATCGTTGAGTGGATCGCCACAACCGTCCCCGGTTTCGCTGTGCCGGCGATGCCGTTCTCGCCGAGCAGCACGTCGCGCACCTGGTCGTCGTCCAGAACCATCACGGAGATGACGTCGGCCGAGGCCGCGACATCCGCGGGAGTTGCGACCGCCTTTGCACCTTTCGAGGCAAGCTCCTCGCTCGCTTCCGCGCGCGCGTCGCACACGACCAGACCACCGGGATGCTCGACGAGATGCGACGCCATCGGCGCGCCCATCTGACCGAGGCCGATGAAGCCGACGGCGCTCACGAACGGAACACTTGTCCGCCGTCGACGTTGAAGATCTGCCCCGTGATCCAGGATGCCTCGTCCGACAACAAGAACAAGCACAGTCCCACAAGGTCCTCGGGCGTTCCCATACGCGCGAGCGGCAACTGCGAAATGATCTGGTCCATGATCTGGGGCGGCACAGTGTCGCGCGTCGCTTCCGTATCGATCGGGCCGGGTGCGATCGCGTTGATACGGATCGCGGATCCGCCGAGCTCGCGCGCGAGCTGCTGCGTCAGCCCGTTGATGCCGACCTTTGCGACGCCGTAGTAGCCGGCGTACATCCACGACGCCGTCGACGATTGATTGACGATCGATCCGCCCCCGCGCTCTTTCATCGCCGGCCAGCACGCGCGCACGCACGCGAGGGCGCCGTCCATGTTTACGCTCATGAATCGCTTGTAGTACTCCCACGGAACGGTCAGCAGGATGTCGAGCTTCATCCCCCCATAGATCGCCGCGTTGTTCACCAGGTGGTCGATGCCGCCGTAGCGCTCCACCGCGAACGCGGCCATGGATTGCGTCGACGTGGGATCGGAGACGTCCGTCTTCACGGCGCTCGCGATTCCACCGTCACCTTCGATGTCTGACGCGACTTTCTGCGCGCCTTCGTCGTCGAGGTCGGCAACGACGACGCGGGCGCCTTCGCCGGCCAGCGCCTTCGCGTACGCCTCGCCGATCCCGCGCGCGGCACCGGTAACGATCGCGACCTTGTCTTCGAACCGACCCATGTTCAGCGCTCCTCGAACTCGAAGTCCGCTCCGGTGCTGACCTTCGTCAGGAGAACTGCGGGCACCTCGTCGGCCGCCTCGCTCGCCATCGTCACGGCCCACGTCCGACGTGCGCCGGCCGCGGGCTCCACTGGGGTGCAGCGCGCGCGCGGGTCGACCGCACGGACGATCGCGGCAAACGGTTCCGTCTCACCGTCGGCAAGGAGGTCGGCCCACGCGATGCCGGACCCGGCGTCGCCGATCGCCGGGCAGTCGTGAAGCGAGATCTTCCCGCCGCCGATGCGAACGTCGATGTACGACGAGGGGTGGAATGCCGGATGGAACCGCAGAACGTCCTCGATCGACGCGTCATGCCCCAGCGTCTTAGACACCCGTCCCGCAGCCACCCCGGCGATCCCGATGAAGCGTTTCACCGCTATGTCGTGCGCAACCGCGGCGCCGAATCGCCTCGTGATCGAGTCGTTGAACGACAGCGTCAGGAGATGTCCTTGCAAGGCGATCTCGTTTAGCAACGAGATCAGGGTCCACGTGGAGAACGCTTCGAACCGAAGGTCGCTCTCGAGCGGGCCTCGATAATCCGTTCGGCCGTCACCCTCGATGCCCCGAGCCATCTCGATCGTTGCCGCGCGCGAATCCGCGATGCGCAGCGCTTGCTCCGGGAACGGCAGGGGATCGGCCTCGTCGTCGATCGTGACCGTCCAGAGGCAGTGCGGCATCCGATCGGCAGGCGCGCGCGGAGGTCGATGAACCGGACGCATGCGCGCGCGCGGATTGGACGCGGCCGCCGTTGCGTCGAACGTTGGGTCTTCGATGTCGTGGCACATCGCCGTCACGAAGGGAAGCCCCATCGGTTCCACGTCCATGAGCGCCCCGCAGTGCGCCAGCTCGAACTCGCCGTGCTTCGCGTCGGTCACGCGGTACCGGAAGTCCATGAATTGGGGCGGTGCTCCTATGTCGAGCTGCATCCCCTTGAAGATCGTCTCGACGTCGTCTCCGTCGAAATCCAGCGCGCGCCGCATGCGCGGCGTGTAGATCGGGCTGGCGCCCATCCACTCGTCGATTCGAGCTGATCGAACACCGTTGCCATCAGATCACGGCACTTCCCAGAGACCGACCGGCGCCTCGCCGAAGCGATAGTGGCCGGGCTGCTCGCCGGCTGCCGTCCGTTCCATGCGCTTCGTCATGCCGTCGGACAGCGTGCCGTCCTTGATCATCTCGACGAACGTCGCGGCGGCGTTCCCGAAATCGAAGAAGTCGCGCTGCCACGACCACTTGTGGTTCCCGGCATACCGGAACCAGCTGCCGCCGATGCCGGCGACCTCGTAACGGCTGCCGTCTGCGCGCGTCGCATCGGCGATCTGCTTCCACAACCCGATCACTTGGCCCTTGACCTCGTCGATCAGAACGTCCTGATACGGGTACGTCCATCCATCTAGGCCCCCCATCTCGCGGCCGAGCGCGATGTCGCGGATCTGGTCGATCCCGACCGCCATGAACTCCCCGCCGGGTCCGAGGTTCCATCCGTACGTCGCGTCGTCGGTGTACAGCTCGGCGAGCAGTGTCCAGTCGTTCTCGGCTTCGGCTTTCCGATTCGTGTCCAGCCAGCGCCGGACCATCTCTTCGAGCTCTGCGCGCGGATACCCCATCATCCCTCCACGATCTTGAGCGCGTGCGTCGGGCAGTACTTCACGGCCATCTCGACCTGCGCGCGCGCCTCTTCCGCCGGGTCTTCGTCGAGCACCTTCACCTGGCCTTTGTCCTCGACGGCGAAGACGGCCGGCGCCTCGGACTGGCACACCGCGTGGCCTTGGCACAGGTCGTAGTCGACGGCGATCTTCATGCGCGCACCCGATAGCGCGCGCGGCAAGGCTGCTCGAGCTGAACGACCATCTTCGAGTGGTCGTTGCGATACGACTCCGGTGGTTGCGAGAGCTCGAACGTCCAGCCTCGGAGGATGACCGAAAAGATCGCCTTCAGCTGCATCATCGCGAACGCCGCGCCCACGCAGCGGTGCTTCCCCGCGCCGAACGGGATCCACGTCCACGGATTCTCGAGGTCCTCGCGGCGGGGATCGAGGTAGCGCGACGGGTCGAAGACGTCGGGGTTGTTGAAATCGGGCGAGAGCCGGTTCGACACCGCGGGCGATGCGCCGACCATCGTGCCCGGCTCGATCGAGTAGCCGCCGACGTCGAACGGCTCCTTCGCGACCCGCATCAGGAGGATCAGCGGCGGGTGCAGCCGTAGCGCCTCCTTGACCGCCGATTCGAGGCGGGGCATTTCGCGCAGCGCTTGATAGCTCACCTCGCGCCCGTCGGCGTACAGCTCATCCAACTCGGCGACGACGCTCTTCAACTCATCCGGGTGCTTGAGCAGCTCGATCAGCGTCCACGCGGCGGTTCCCGATGTGGTGTGGTGGCCGGCGAACATCATCGAGATGAAGATGCCGGTTATCTCGTCGGCTGTGAATCTCGGTGTCTCGCCTTCTCTCACGGAGATGAGAACATCGAGCAGGTCACGATCTTCGTCTGTCGCCGGTTGTCCGTTCTTCCGTTGGTCCATGATGCCTTGCACGAGCTCGACGAGGGCAGCGCGCGCGGCGTCCCGGCGCCGGAAGCTCTCGATCGGCGCGTAGGGGTCGACGTACGCCAGCGCATCGGTGCCGCGTTCGAGGTCGTGGTAGAGGTCGGCGAACCGCTCGTCGAGCTGATCGCGGAACTTCTTTCCGATCAAGCAGGCCGACGACGTGTAGATCGTCAGCTCGGCGAAGAAGTCGAGCAGGTCGATCCCACCCTCGGCGTCCCACGACGCCACCATGTCGACGACCTCGTCGGCGATCTTCTGCGCATGCAAGCGCATGTGCTTGTCCTTCAGCGCTTGGTTGTGGAGCATCTCCTGCCGTCGCTCGGGGGGCGCATCGAAGATCACGCCCTTGCCGAAGATCGGCGTCATGAACGGATAGGCCTCGGCCTGGTTCAGCTCCTCTTCGGACGCGCGGAAGAATCGCTCGTTCGCCGTGGCGCCGGAAAGTAGAACGACACGCCGCTCGCCCAGAAGGAACTCGCCGACGTCGCCGCACTCTTCGCGCACCCGCTGCATCAACGAGATCGGATCGTGGCGAAACTCCTCGAGGTGGCCGCTTGCCGGGTCCGCGCCGGAAACCTGCGGTGGCTGCTCGAGCTCGGTCGTGATGGTCATCGTTCTCCTTCGGTCGGCGCTTCCGGCTGAACCTCGACGAGGGTGACGTGCGAGCCGCGGGGCATCAACACCACGTCGACGACGACGCGCGCGACCTGTTCGGGGCGGAGCAGCCCTGCGTGATGCAGCAAGCCCCACTTCCTGAAGCCGGTCACGAGCTCGCCAGCCTGGTTTTGGTCCCACTTCCAACCCATCTCGGTCAGCGTCGGCCCGGGCCGGACGATCGAGGCGCGCACGCCCGTCCCCTCGAGCTCGCGCTGCATGACGCGCGCGAGCCCCTCGAGGCCCCACTTCGCGGCTACGTATGCAGCCATCCCGGGGTAGGGCGTTGGAACGGCATCGGTGGAGATGAAGAGGAGGTCGCCGCGTTTCCGCTCGATCATCGGAGGGGTGAGGCCGTTCACCACGCGCTGCGCGCCCGACAGGTTGACGTCGATCTGACTCGCGAAGTCGTCGGGGTGGATCTCGGCGCCCGTGCTCAGCGCAGGCTCGCCGGCGTTGCAGACGACGATTTCGATAGGGCCGGCGGCTTCGATCGCGGCGGAGATGAAGTCTTTCACCGATCCCGGATCGGTGACGTCGAGCGGCACCCCATGCGCCTCGCCGCCACGAGCGCGGATCTCATCGGCGATCGACCGAAGACGCTCGATCCGGCGCGCGCCGAGCACGACCGGGAACCCCGCGGACGCGAGCGCGCGCGCCGTCGCTTCGCCGATGCCCGAGGACGCGCCGGTGACGACGGCGGGGCGGCGCTCGGGGTGGGGCTCGAAGCGCGGCATCAGCGGAGCTCCACGCTCACCGGCAGGCTGGCGAAGCCGCGAACGTTGACCGAGTGGACGCGGCGCGCGCGCTCGCCGTCGACCTCGTACGACCGGACGCGCCGGACGATCTCGTTCAGAGCGACGCGCGCTTCCAGGCGTGCGAGCGGCGCGCCCAGGCAGAAATGCCGCGCGGCGCCGAAGCTCACCATCTCGCTCGTGTCCCTCGCGAGGTTGTACCGGTCTGCCTCAGCGAACACAGACTCATCTCGATTGGCGGATCCGATGAGCAAGAGAACTCGGTCGCCCGCATGCAGCACGCGATCATGGATCTCGACATCGGTCGTCAAGGTGCGCGCGGTCGCCTGCGATGAGCCGTCGTAGCGGAGCGTCTCCTCGATCCACGGTTCGATCCATCCGGGATCCGAGAACGCCCTGGCTCGCTCCGATGGGTTCTGCGCCGCCCAGAACAACGCGTTCGCCAGCAGCTTCGCGGTCGTCTCGTTCCCCGCGACGATCATCAGGAACAACGCGGCCATTACGTCGCCGTCGGTGAGCCGCTCACCCTCCACCTCCGCCTCGAGCAACGCCGACGTCAGGTCGTCTCGCGGCTGCGCGCGCCGCTCCGCGGTCATCTCGCCGAAGTATTTCGCGAGCACGAGCGCGGCTTCCATCCCGGATCGCGGAACGTCGAAGACGCCTTCCTCGCGATGCACCAGAAGGTCGGCGAGGCGGCGGACCTCGGCACGGTCGGCCG
>VAWS01000049.1:13550-24783 GCA_005884515.1 Actinomycetota bacterium | reverse complement strand
CGTTCGACCAGGCCCTGAGGGACGGCGCGTACGCAACGTTCACGCCGGCCGTCCCCGGGATCTACACGTTCTATTGCCGGATCCATCCGTCGATGCGCGGCGTGTTCGACGCCGTCGCGCAGTGACCATGTCGCACGCCGGAGGCTCCGACCGATGAGCCACGGGAACGAGTTCGGCATGCAGAGCAAGCGGTGGTGGCCCGACCTCGGGGAAGACCTTCCGGTCGACGTGATGCCGAACTCGAACGGCGAGTTCATCCCACCGGAGCCGACGGAAGAGCAGCGGCAGATCATGCGGCTCGCGCGCGCCGAGTCCGACCGCCTGGCGCGCAAGTTTGGGATGTCCCGACGCTCATTCTTGCGCACGTCCGCTGCGTACGCCGTCGGCTTCTGGGCGATCAATCAGATCCGGGGCACTCGCTTCGGCTCGTACGCCATCGGCGACCCCCTCATCGGAGAGCCGGCATGCGATGGGGCGACCGACAGCCATGGACACCCGTACCAGCTCAATAACCTTCCCGGCGAGTTCATCTTCGACATCCAGACGCATCACGTCGATTCGGCCGGCCAATGGCGCGTCACGAATCCGGCGATGGAGGCCTTCTTCGCAGCCGTGTGGCCGCAGTCCTCTCCGGTCCCCGGCTACGGGCCCCAGTACGACGCGCACCACGAAGTCGATCCGACCGAGTACCTCTCGCGCTACTACTACATCAAAGAGGTGTTCCTCGACTCCGCGACGAACGTCGCCGTCCTCTCCGCGGTTCCGTCGTCGCAAGAGCTGAATCCTCTCCCAACGGAAGTCGCGGCAACGACGGTTCGCACGATCAACAGCCTCGCGCGCTCAACGCGAAGCGTCATGCATGCGTTCGTGATGCCCAACTATGGCTCGCTCGGCACAACGTCGTACAAGAACGGCCCCGACCCCGTCTTCATGAAGCAAGAGTTCGCGCACATGGAGCAAGCGGCCGCGAAGCACCACGACATCTTGCGCGCGTGGAAGGTGTACACGCCCTGGGGTGACGTTCCGTATGCGAGCGGCTGGTTCCTCGACGATCGGGTCGGTCGCCAGTTCGTCGAGAAGGTGATCGAGGTCGGCAACCGGTATGGCGTGCCGAAGACGATCTGCTGTCACAAGGGCTTCGCATTGCCGGCGTTCGACCAGCACGCAGCATCCCCCCGCGACGTGGGACCGGTCGCGCACGACTACTACGAGAGCGGCAAGGGCGTCTCGATCATCGTGTACCACTCCGGCTACACGGGCGGGCTGACCGCTTCCCTCTCGGTCCAGAGCGAGACGATCGGCCCGTACCCGGGTGACTCGTGGGACGACACACAGCTCGGGACCAACTCGCTGGTGAAGAGCTTGCGGAAGATGGGTTGGTCGGCGCGGCACTTCGCTACCGGCGGCCATCCGGGCAAGCCGGGCACCGCGGGCGACGGAGATTCAACGAAGCACGCCAACGTGCCCAACGTGTACGCCGAGATCGGCGCGGTCTGGGCGAGCGTGTACCACGATCCGGTCCAAGCCTCGCATCTGCTCGGGAAGCTGATCTACTACGTCGGACCAAAGCGCGTCGTGTGGGGCACCGACAGCCTTTGGTTCGGCAGCCCCCAGACGGTGATCTCGGCCATGAGAACGTTCCAGATGGGCCGCAAGATCGCCGACTCGTATCACCTCCCGTACGGATTGGACGGTTGGGTGGAGGACCCATCGAAACGTGCTCCGAATCCGGCGGGCACGATCCGCAACGCGATCCTCGGCCGCAACGCGGCGAGGGTCTACCGCGTCGATCCCGAGAAGACGCTGCGCGCGATCTCGTGCGACAAGGTGCAAGAGATCCGGGACGCGTATCTCGTCAACCCGATGACCCCCGACCCGCGCCACGGCGCGCCGTTGCGCTCGAACGCGATCCCCGGATACCGAACGAGGCGCGAGCTCTTCAAGGACTTGGCCTCCAAGCCATGGGGCCCCTAGACATGCGCCCCGGACGCGGACTCACGCTATTGGCGATGGTGGCAACGATCGCCGTCTTCGTGGCGGTTCCGATGCAGACGCACGCTGCAGCGGCCTGCGCCGACGACTCGCGGTACCCGGGCAGCGTGCACCCCGGCGGCGACTGGCGCATGTACGGGCACGATCAGGCCAACACACGCACGCAGCCTGCGGAGCACACGATCGGGCAGCTCCAGGCGACGCAGCTTGCGCCGGCGTGGACGTTCTCCTCGACGCAAGCAGGTGGCAGCGGCGACTTCACGGGCACGCCGACCGTCGCCGACGGCTGCGTCTACGTCGGGTCGAACGACGGCTGGGTCTTCGCGATGAACGCCGACACCGGCGCGCTCGTCTGGAAACGGCAGGTCCCCGCTGGAGGCAGCATCAATTCGTCGGTTACGGTGCCGGGTGACGGCCGGGTCTACGCCGCCGTGTCGCACGCGGCGTCGCACTCGCAGGGCGGCGGCCAATGCACGGGCCAGAAGTGCTTAGGACCGTACGTCATCGCACTCGACCAGGCGTCGGGCGCGCTCCTCTGGTCGTCGCGGTGGACGCTCGGAAGCGACGTCTTGAACGTCATCGACACGCAGCCGGGCTCGGACGTGTACGGGAGCCCCACCGTGTTCGACGGTTTCGTGTTCGAGGGAGTGTCGGGTGGCGCGGCAGAGCTCGGCGACGAGAGCGACCGATACGCGTTCCAGGGGTCGTTCGTGCTGATCGACGCGGCCACAGGCGACGTGGTCAAGAAAGTGTGGACGATCCATCCGCCTCATCAACCGGAGGACAACTACGCGGGCGCCGGGATCTGGAGCACGCCGGCGATCGACCCAACGACCAAGATGCTTTACGTCGGAACTGCCAACCCGTTCAAGCCCCAAGCGGAGCACCCCTATACCAACGCGGTGATCAAGGTCGACATGGATCGGACCCACGCGACCTTCGGCGAGATCGTCGGGCACTTCAACGGGACGGTGGACCAATACGTCCCGGAGATGCAACAGCTGCCCTGTTACGACATCCCCGGCAACCCGCCGCCCTACTACCCGCAGGGGCTCGGATCGTGCATGGACCAGGACTACGACTTCGGCGCGTCTCCGAACCTTTTCACCGACGCGACCGGAGCGAGGATGGTAGGGGCCGGACAGAAGTCCGGCATCTACTTCGCTTTCCACGCCGACTCGATGAAGCAAGCATGGAGCACGATCGTCGGACCGCCTTCGTCCGTCGGTGGAATCGTCGGGTCGACCGCGTTCGACGGCCATTCGATCTACGGTCCGATAACGCTCGGCGGGTACGTATGGTCGATCGGCGCGTCCAACGGTGCGCCGCGGTGGGTGTCCCCCGTCGCCGACGGCGCGCACTGGGGGGAGCCCGTCTCGGTCGCCAACGGCATCGCGTACACGGTCGATCTGCAAGGGTTCCTCGACGCGTACGACTCGCAGACCGGCGTGCCGCTCCTCCATCGGCCGATCGCGGCCGGTTCGGCAGCCGCCGGGAACCCGGTTCTGTCCTGGGGTGGCGTCAGCATCGCGCGCAACACGGTCTACGCCGCGGTCGGCATCACCGCGTTGCCGAACGGCTTCATCGTCGCGTTCAAGCCGGGAGGCGGTGAGAGCGGCGGAGGCGGAGGCGGAGGGCTCCCGCCGCCGCCGAACGTGGGCTCCGGCGCTACCGCCGTCGCGGGGCCCGGCTCGTACACGACCACCTACTGGACGCCGATAGTCCTCGTGCAGGCGGGAGACGAGAAGCTCTCGTTCACCAATCTCGATCTCCAACGCCATAACATCGTCGACAAGAGCGGCCTCTTCGACAGCGACTTGGCCGGACTTGGGCAGACCGTGCCCGTCCGGTTCCACACGCACTTGACCCGCGGGAAGGTCTACTCGTTCTACTGCACGCTGCACCCGGGGATGTTCGGGCAACTCGTCGCCTACTAAGGTCCGACGCTGTCGGACGCGCCGAGGTCGGTAGATAGGATGCCCTTCCCGGCCGACAACCATGCAGACAAGCGAACATCCAGGGTGGTCAACGAGCAGGAAGCGCGATGAGCCCAAAGAAACGGCGACGCCCGCTGCGCGCGCTGCTTCGGGCACTCGATCGCGCGCTCCTCGGTCCGGTCATGAGTGCCGGCGCCTTCATCGTCGAGCGTCGCGTGGTGCGCGCCATCAAGAACAAACCGACGGGCGCGCGCGCTACCGGCGACGGAGCAGATCGATCACCAGAGCAAGGCTGAACGCGCCGCCGGCCGAGCCGACGGTGATCGGCACCCACGACGCGAGGGACGGGTGTCCGGCGAGCATCCCGGTTCCGATGAGCGCGCCGGCGGACAAGAACGCGAGCGACAGCCGCCGTCCGGCGCGACGAACGTCGGTCTCGAGGCCCTCGATCCCCCGGAAGTGCACTTGCAGCTTCGGTCCCGGGCGCGCGCCGGTCAGCCGCTCGAGCGCCTCGATCGACCGAGAGACGCGCAGCGAGAGCTTCTGCGACGCGTAGAAGAGGCTGCGAGGATCGAATCCCTCTCGCACCTTCGCCAGGAGGTTGCGCCCCAAGAACGATCCTGCGACCGCGAACGGGTCCAGCTCCGGATCGAGCTCTGCGACGGCAAGCTGGACCTGGGCGAGCGCTTTCGTCGTCAGGGTCAGCGAGGCCGGCAGCGGGACGTCGTGGCGGATCGCGATCTCGGTCATTTCCTGCAAGATCGGTCCGAGCTGGATGTCGCGCAGCGAGAGGTTGCGGTATCGCGTAAGCAGCTCGCTCATCTCCGCTTCGAAGCGACCTACGTCGATGTCTTGCCGCTGATCCTGTCCGGCGATCACCAGCGTAATGTCGGTGAGGAAGGTGGCGTCCTCCTGCCAGAACGCCAGAAGCAGCATCATCAGGTTGCGCCGCAGATCGGCGCCGATCTCTCCGACCATGCCGAAGTCGAGGAAGTAGATCGTCCCGTCGAACCACAGCAGGTTCCCCGGATGCGGATCGGCGTGGAAGAACCCCTCGTTGAGCACCTGCCGGTAGTACGACTCGAGCAGCTGCCGCGCGGCCTCCTTGCGTTCCCGTCCTTCCGGGGCGGTGCGAAGCGAACCACCGTCGATGAATCGGAGAACGAGCAGCCGTTGCGTCGTGTACGCGTCGAACACATCCGGCACGGCGAGACGCGGGTACGGCTCGAGGATCGCGCGCATCCGCTCGATGTTCGTCGCCTCGGTCAAGAAGTCGAGCTCGCGTTGCAGCGACGAGGAAAGGTGCTCGGCGATGGCTTCGAGATCGACGACCTGCTTCAGACCGGGGCGTCCGCCCGCTTTGCGCGCGAACATCTCGAGCAGCCCGAGGTCGCGTTCGATATCTTCGCGCGCGCCCGGCCGCTGGATCTTCACGACGACGCGCGTTCCGTCTTGCAACGTCGCGGTGTGCACCTGCGCGATCGTCCCGGCCGCCAAGGGCTCTGGATCGATGCTCGCGAAGACGTCTTCCCACGGCACGCGCAGCTCCTGCTCCATGACCTCGACGACGCGGCGCTCCGGAAGCGGCGGCACGTGGTCTTGCAGAGACGCCAGCTCTTCGATGAACGCCGGCGGGAGCAGATCGGGCCGCGTCGACAGGATCTGACCGAGCTTGCAGAACGTCGGACCGAGCTCCTCGAGCGCGCTCCGGAGGCCGCGCGCTCGCGCGCGTTGGTCTTGTCCTTTCGCTCCGAACAGCTCGCGGAGCCCGTGTCTCGCCATGACGCTCGCGATCCGCGTGGCTCTGCCGAGCAATAACGGTGGCTCCGGCTCTTCCTCGGCGTCTTCGCGAGGCGGTTTGCCCGGAACCGCCGGGATCGACCCCGTGTTGACGATGATGACCGTGCAGCGCGCGCTGTGCGAGATGCGGTTCGGAACGTTGTCGAGCAAGAACTGCGTCCGTCCCTGCATACCGGCGTTGCCCACGACGAGGACGTCGGCACCGGCTTCTTCGGCCGTACTGACGATGACCTTCGCTGCGTCGTCGTCGACGAGCACCCTCGCCTTGCCGCGGACGCCGGCGAGCTCCGCAGCGATGCTCGATAGCTCGGATGCCGCGCTGCGCGCGCGCGTCCCGGCGGCGGCACCTGCTTCCGTCGTGCCGCGCGCGCCCGTCGGAAGCACTTGGATGATCAGCAGCTCGGCGCCGATGCTCATCGCGAATGCGGCGGCCCATTGCACCGCTCGGTCGGCCGTCTCCGACCGATCGGTCGCGACGGCCACACGACGGATGTTGCCGACGTCGGCCAGCGACCGAGTTCCCTTGGGGACCGGCCCTGGCGACAGGATCGTCATGTCGTGACCACCTCGAGCGAATCCTAACCGGAGGCCCGCGGCCGCCCCAGCCCTTGAGGCTTTGGAATAGCTAGGGCGATGAGGGCGTCTTAGGTCGACATGGAGATCCGATTCGTCGGTGCCATCCTTGACGCCGGAGATCAGCCCCCGGGCGACGCCTCGCCTTCCGAAGCCGAGGCGCTTGATGCCTACTCGCGCATCGTGACCTCCGTCGCCGAGCTTGTCGCGCCTTCCGTTGTGAACCTCCGTGTCTCTCGCCGCGTGCGTGGCGCGCTCGCCGAGGGAGGCGGGTCGGGCGTGGTGATCACGCCAGACGGCTTCATCCTTACGTCTGCGCACGTCGTCCAAGGCAGCGACCGCGGGGTTGCATCGTTCACGAATGGGCTCGAGCTCGACATCGAGATCGTCGGCACCGATCCCTTGTCGGACTTGGCGGTCGCGCGCGCGCGCGGTGCCGACCTTCAGGCGGCGGCGCTAGGCGACGCGGCAAAGCTGAAGGTTGGGCAGCTCGTCGTCGCGATCGGAAACCCGTTCGGTTTCGCCGGCTCGGTCACTGCGGGAGTCGTGAGCGCGCTCGGACGATCGTTCCCGACCCGCGACGGAACGGTGACGCGATTCGTCGAGAACGTCATCCAGACCGACGCGGCGCTCCACCCCGGGAACTCGGGGGGCGCGCTCGTCGATGCGCGAGGGGGGCTCGTCGGAATCAACACGGCGGTGGTCGGGCCCGGTATGGGCCAGGGGCTCGGGCTCGCGGTGCCGATCAACACGTATACGCGCCGCATCATCGCCGAGCTGATCGGCTCGGGAAGGGTGCGCCGCGCCTACCTCGGCGTCGCGACCGGGTCGCGCCCGTTGCCGCCTCGGCTCGCGCGCGAGCTGAACCGCGACACGGGCATCGAAGTGGTCGAAGTCATCCAGGGCGGTCCCGCCGCGCGCGCCGGGATCAAACCCGAAGACCTGGTGGTCGACATCGACGGTGTGCCCGCGCGCGCGCCGGAAGACCTGCTCCGAGCGATGGACTCCGACGCGATTGGCCGTCGCACCGCGATCACGCTCTATCGGAGCGGGTCGACGTTGACCGTGAACGTGGTCCCGAGCGAGCTGGCGATCGGCGCGCGCTGAACGAGGCTCAGCCGAACGAACAGTCCAGCGTCACCTTGCTCAAGGCCCGCGCCAGCACCGCCAGCTCGCTGTCGTTCAGCTTGTCGACGAAGAGCTTCGAGATCTCTCTCAGGTGAACGGGAGCCGTCTCGGATAGCCGGGCCATCCCTTCGTCGGTCAACACGACGCAAACACCACGGGCATCCTTTTGGGCGGCAAATCGCCGGACGAGCCCCTCATCGACCAGCCGGTTGATCCGCCGTGTCATGCCCGACCGCGAGATTAGGGCGCGGTTCGCCAGCTCGGTCATGCGCAGCTCTCCGCCGGCATTCGCGAGCTGAGCGAGCACGTCGAAATCGGCCAGGGCAAGGCCGGTCTCCTTCTCGAGGTCGGCTTCGAGGGCGCGCATCAGCGACGCGTGCGCCTGCAGGAACGACGTCCACGCGTCGAGGCCCCGCTTGCCCGACAGCTCCTTCGAGATGAGGCGGTCCAGCACTTTGGCCGGGTCGGCGTTCGTATCCATCGGCACGCTCGATCTAGACGACCGCCACCGCGTCCGCCTCGACGAGAAGGCCCGGCAGCCACAACGAAGCGACACCCACGAGCGTGTTCGCCGTCAACGGGACCTGATCACCCCACGTCTCTTTGCTCGCCGTGATGATCGCCTCGAGCACCTCCCAGCTGTAGTCGACGACATACGTGTTGAACTTGGCCACATCGGCAACCGTTGCCCCCGCTGCAGAAAGCGCAGTCTCCACGTTACGGAACACGTTGCGGGCTTGCTCCGGGTGCGTGGCTCCGACGATCTGACCGTCGGTCCCGACGGACGTTTGTCCGGAGATGTGGATGATCCGCGTGCCGGTCGCTACGGAGACGTTCGCCATCTCCGGGATCTTGAGCAGCTGGGGCGGGTCGAGACGTTCTGTGATCATCGCAACCTCCCTGGAGATCTGACTTGGACCATAGCGCCGGCCCGAACGTCCGTGCCATCGGAGAAAGCCGATCCCGATGGCGTCGCTTGCGCGATCTCTGTAGGTCTCGTGGGTCCTGCGCTCACCACTATGACGGAGACGGTTGGCGAGGATGTGACTCGGGGGCCGGGTCACATTCGGCGGCCTCGATCCGTCACTACGATGAGATGGAGAAGGGATCTGCTTTGAGCGACCGCGATGGGCTGACGCACCGGTTCGAAGCCGACCGAGCGCATCTGACGTCGGTGGCGTACCGGATGCTGGGCTCAGCCGCCGAGGCAGATGATGCGGTCCAAGAGGCCTGGCTCCGCGTCAGCCGCGCGGACACGACCGAGATCGACAACCTTCGCGGGTGGCTGACGACCGTCGTCGCGCGCATCTGCCTCGACATGCTGCGCAGCCGCCGTTCACGCCGAGAAGATCCGATCGACGACGGCCTTCCCGACGTCGCCGAGGTCGAGCACGGCGGACCGGAGGATGAAGCGTTGATGGCCGACTCAGTTGGCCTGGCGCTGCTCGTCGTGCTCGACACGCTTGATCCTGCCGAGCGGCTTGCCTTCGTCCTGCACGACATGTTCGCCGTGCCGTTCGAAGAGATCGCGCCGATCGTCGGCCGGTCGCCGGCGGCGGCGCGACAGCTCGCAAGCCGCGCGCGCCGGCGCGTGCGCGGTGCCCAGACGAAGCCCGATCTCGCGCGCCAACGGGCGGTCGTCGACGCGTTCCTCGCGGCGGCGCGCGGCGGCGACTTCGAAGGCTTGCTCGAGCTGCTGGATCCCGACGTGGTCTGCCGGGCCGACGCCGCGGCGGCCGCGATAGGCGCCGATGCGGAGGTTCGCGGCGCCGATGCGGTGACGAAGACGTTCGCAGGCCGCGCGCGGGCTGCTCAGCCGGCGACGGTCGATGGCGAGCCCGGACTTGTCTGGGCGCAAGGCGGCGTTGCTCGTGTTGCGTTCGCGTTCAAGGTTGTGCGCGGCAAGATCGTCGAGATCGAGATGATCGCCGATCCGGTTCGCATCGCAGCGCTCGGCATCACGTTCTAGCCGTCGAACCCTCGCCATTCGACCGAGGGGTCGTAGTCGCTTTCGAGGGCTTCCTGCGGAGGACGTTCTTTTTCCGGCACGTTCCGCAGGTTGACCCGCACGCGATACCACGCTTTGAAGCGTCCGCGCATCTGATCGACCATCACGTCCGCGGGTTGCAGGAGCGCGGCGGCGGAGGGATGCTTCGTCTTCCATCGCTCGAGACCCTCGAGCGCTTCAGCTTGCGTCGCCGCGCGCGCGATCTCGATCAGCGGCGCCGTCGTGCGTCGCCGTCCGGTAGGCCCGGTCTGTTTTCCCGGCGCCGGAGGCGGAACGATGCCCTCGCGTCGCGCCGGCGCGCGCGCCTTGGACGGCTGCACGCGTGTCGGCTCGCCGGGCTGCTTCTGATATTGCGGCGGCCACGGCGCGTCGCCAAATCCGGCCTCTTCATGTTGCTCGGCGAGATCCAGAAGTGCTTCCAACGAGCCGCGGTCGTCGTCCATCGTTTCGTGGGGGTCGCCGATCGCCGCGAATCGCTGCGGCACCGTCTGGATCGTGAATTCCGCGGGCTCGCAGTCGGGGACCTCGTTCCAGTGGAGCGGCGTGGAGACGCGCGCGTCCGGCGTCGGACGAACCGAGTAGGCCGATGCGACCGTGCGGTCCTTCGCGTTCTGGTTGTAGTCGATGAAGACGCCTTGGCGCTCTTCCTTCCACCACTTGGCGCTTGCAATGCCCGGTGCGCGCCGCTCGACCTCGCGGGCGAGGGCGACGGCGGCCCGTCGGACTTCGGGGAACGTCCAGTTCCGCTCGATGCGGCAGTAGACGTGGAATCCACGCGAGCCCGACGTCTTCGGCCAGCCTTGCAACCCGAAATCGCGCAGCGTCTCGCCGCACAGCATCGCGACATCGAGCACCTGCGACCATTCGATGCCCGGCATCGGGTCGAGATCCACGCGGAGCTCGTCGGGATGATCGAGATCGTCGGCGCGGACCGGATGCGGGTTCAAGTCGACACAACCGAGGTTGACGATCCACGCGAGCTGTGCGGCGTCGCGCACGACGATCTCCTCCGCCGTTCGCCCCGACGGGAACCGCAGCTCCACCGTCTCGATCCAATGGGGCCGTGACGTCGGCGCGCGCTTCTGGAAGAAGAAGTCGCCTTCGACGCCGTTCACGTACCGCTTCATCGCCATCGGCCGGCCGGCCACGCCGCGCACCGCACCCTCACCGACGGCGACGTAGTAGTTGACGAGATCGAGCTTCGTGTACCCCGCGCGCGGGAAGAAGACCTTGTCCGGATTCGAGATCGCGACCTCACGGCCTTCGAGCTCAACGATGATTTTCTTCGCCGCCATCAGTCCCCATATGTATCAAGGTTGGACTGGATGGCCGCCGGGGTGGGGAGACTACCCTTGAGCGGAGAAAACGAGGGGAGGCAGATATGCCCAAGTTGCAGACGATCATGATGGGAACGGAGGACCCGAAGGTGCTTGCCGCCTTCTACACCAAGGTTCTCGGGAAACCGACATGGGAGGACGGCGGATACACCGGGTGGGACCTCGGTGGCGCAGGCTTCATGATCGGCGCGCATTCCGAGGTGAAAGGCCGGAACGAGATGCCGGGCCGCATCATGTGGAACCTCGAGACGGACGACGTCAAGGGTGAGTTCAAGCGAATCAAGGACACGGGCGCGACCGTCGTTCAAGAGCCGTACAACCCGGGGGGCCCCGAGGAAAAGTTCTTGATGGCGACGTTCGAAGATCCCGACGGCAACTACTTCCAGATCGCGTCGCCGGCCCCCGACATGTAACCGGAAGCGAGGCGCGCTTGACGCGGCTGAAGCTCTTCTTCGGTT
>VAWS01000049.1:0-13335 GCA_005884515.1 Actinomycetota bacterium | reverse complement strand
CCTGCGCCGCCTGCGCGTTCCCCGCATACATCCCCAGCGTGATGAAGACCCACTCGAACGCGAAGGAGAACAAGACGATCAGCAAGAACGCGAGGATGCCGTTCACGACCGATCCGCCCAGACGGAACCCGATCGCGAACCCGATGATCGTCATGATGGTGAGACCCCAGACCTGGGTTCCCGTGTCGGCCAGCGCGCGTCCGGACAGGACCGCTGCGCGTGGGATCGGGAGCGACCGAAGACGGTCGAAGAATCCCTGATCGAGATCCTCGGCGATGGCTCCGGCCGACATCATGCCCTGCCAGATGATGCCCGTTGTGATGAAGCCCGGAACGAGGAAGTTCACGTAGCTGACGCCGCCTGCTTGGATCGCGCCGCCGAACACGTAACGGAAGATGAGCAGGAACATCGCGCCCTGGACCGTCCCGACGACGACGAGCTGAGGCGTACGGATGAACTTGAGGAACGTGCGGCGCGCGATGACTGTCGTGCTCGACAGCAACGAGGCCTTGTTACCGGTGAGCGTTGCGGTTGCGGTTGCGGTTGCCATCACAGTCTCCGATCTCACGCACCGCGGGCTTTACGGCCCTTCGGCTCTTCCTCTTCTTCAAGCACCTGACCCGTGAGCGCGAGGAAGACCTCATCGAGCTTCGGCTGACGCAAAGCCACGTCGTCAAGGACGATGTTCAGGGATTCCAAGTGCTTAAGCGCGTCTTGGAGCAGCTCGACGCCACCTTCCACGCTGAGCGTGACGCGTCGCGTTGATTCATCGATCTGCGGTTCGCTGCCGTCGACCTGGGATAGAACCTTCGCCACCTCGGCGAGGTCGTCGCGTTCGCGAACGGCGACCTCGATGACGCTTCGTCCTGCACTTTGCTTCAGCTGCGCCGGTGTCCCCGCTGCGATCTCCTTGCCGTGGTTGATCACAACCATTTGGCTCGCGAGACGATCAGCCTCGTCGAGGTACTGGGTTGTGAGCAGGACATCGGTTCCCTCGTCCACGAGAGATCGGATCGCGTCCCAAAGGTCGAGCCGGCTCTGCGGGTCCAGACCCGTCGTCGGCTCGTCGAGGAGCAGCAGCCTCGGCGAACCAACGAGGCTCGCGCCCAGGTCGAGCTTCCTTCTCATCCCGCCCGAATAGGTTCTCGAGAGCCGGTCCGCGGCATCAGACAAACCCATCTGCTCGAGGACCTTCGTGGTGCTTGCGCGCGCGTCTCGCTTGCTCTGGCCGAAGAGTCGCGCGACCATCTCGAGGTTCTCTCGGCCGGTCATCGCCGGCTCGATCGCTGCGAACTGCCCCGCCAATCCGATCGTCTGCCGCACCGCGCCGGGGTCGCGAAGGACGTCGTGCCCGAACACACGGAGCGTCCCCTCGTCGGGACGGATCAACGTCGCAACGGAGCGCACGAACGTGGTCTTGCCCGCGCCGTTGGGACCGATCACGGCCAGGATCTCTCCCTGTTCCGCGACCAGGTCCAAGCCGTTCAGAGCAAGCGTCTTGCCGAATCGTTTGACGACTCCGGTTGCCTCGATTGTCTTCGTCATCGCGCGCCTCTTTTCATCGTTCTGAGCCCCCTGAACGCCCGTCACTATGACCGATGCCGACCGGGAGATGTGACAAACGCCCCCCAGTTATCGCGGGTCCACGGTACTTCGTTGATATCCGTTCTGACGACCGCACCTCGATGAACTCATCGGTGGGTCGGATGAATTCCGGCCGATCCCGCCTCCATGGCTTCGATGGCACCGAGGCGGAGCCGGGATCACGTTCGGAGATGCAGTCATCGATCCTGCCTTCGGTGGAACATTGTTCGCTAGACGAACACTGTTCTATCGCGGTACACTGTTCGTGTCAAATGGCCGCTCGATCGAAGCCTCCCGAACCAACGGCGCCGCAGCCGCCCTGGATCGCCCCTGCCAAGGCTCCCCGCACCCACCTCTCGCGCGACATGATCGTTGAGGCCGCCCTCCGCGTCGTCGACCGTGAAGGCGTCGACGGCACCACGATGCGCCGGGTCGCCGACGAGCTCAACACCGGCGCGGCCTCACTCTATTGGCACGTCCGGAACAGGGAAGAGCTTTTGCATCTCATGCTGGACACGGTCGCCGGCGAGATCCGTCTCCCAAAGCCGGACCCGAAGAACTGGCAGGCACAGGTCAAGCAGCTCGGGCGAGAGATGCGTCGCACGCTGCTCCGCCACAAGGACATCGCCAAGGCGACGATGGGCCGCATCCCGCTCGGCCCCAACGCGCTACGGGTCTCGGAGTGGGCGCTCGGTCTGCTGCGCGCGGCCGGCATCCCCGACCGCACGGCGGCGCTCGTCATCGACCTGTTCTCCTTGTACGTCGGCGCGCACGCGATGGAACAGGCCGACGGCGAGATCCCGATGCCCGACGGCGCAGGCGGCTCGATGGAAGCCGTCATCGACATGTACCGCGGGTATTTCCGTTCGTTGCCGCCCGACGCGTTCCCGAACACCGTCGCGCTGGCGGATCTCCTTGTGGAAGGCGGTCCCGACGAACGGTTCGAGTTCGGCCTCGATGTGCTCGTCGCCGGCCTTGCGGCGACCGCGAAGGCCGCGCGCCCCAAACGCTGAGCCGTCCTACGCGGCAGCTGCTTGGTTCTCGAGCTTCTCCAGCCCTTCGATGATCTCGCGCGCATACGTGCCGAAGAGCTTCTCGCCGAACGTTCGAAAGGCGAAGGTGAAGAGCAGACCTTTCGAGCGCCGGTTGAACGCGCGCGTCCAGATCATGTGCACACGCGTCTTGCCGTCGACGCGGGTTGCATTGAGCTCCCACGTGCTGCCCGGGATCGCGTAGATGTTGGTGTCCTTGACGATCGCCGTCACTCGGCCGGGCTGTGACCAGTCGTAGTCGCAACGTTCCCAGTTGACGATCGGGCCCGCGCGCGTGCCCTCCGTCACGTCTGCTGTGCCGTCGCCGAGCGAGTGCACGATGAAGTACTTCGGCTGGACGGCGTTGAAGATCAGCGACCGGCGCGGCGTGGAGAAATCGTGCGCGGCGTCGAGGACGACCTGCGGCGGCAGATCGGTCTCGAGCTCGATGTCGATCGTCCTGAACACTCGCTTGCTGCTTGCCATGACGCCCCCCTTTTGGCCGTGGATCGCAACAACGCCTTCATCACCTTGTGCCCGCCGTCTGCGGTCGGTGCGAACATCAACGGGCATCCGCCGTCGATCACCGTGATGCCGTGCGCGCGCCCGTACTGTGTCGCAGCGTCGGAAACGCTTCCTCGTCCCGGCCCGCGATGCATCCAAACGAGCTTGATACCGAGATCAACGCACTCCCGCATCGTCTGCTCTGCGATCTCCGGTCTCGTTCCGATGACAACGGCGTCGACGCCATCTGGAATCGACTTCAGCTCAAGATACGCGGTGTCACCTTCGACGGTTTCGGCGTTTGGATTGACTGCGAATACCTGGTACCCGCGGGCGCGTAACCGCTCGTAGACGATGTTGCTTCCGTGGCTCTTCGGCGTACGTGACACACCGGTCACGGCGATCCTTTTCTGACCGAGGAACTCCGCCGCTGCATCCTTGATCTTCATAGCCTCCTCCTTTCTAAGCGAGCATTCCTTCCCTCGCGTACGCGGGGTGGACGAACGCGTTCACAGCGTCGATGAACGACTCACGCTCCAGCGGCCTTCGCACGATTCGCAACTGCTCGTCCGGAGTAGGGCGAACAGATGCGGCATCACTCGAGATCGCGACGATCCGTTTGCCTTGCTCGTAGTAGGAGAGAAGCAACTGCCACGCGGGTGTACCGGCCAGCATCTCATCGGATCGAAGGCGTAAGTCGATGACCACGACGTCCGCTGCACTCGACAGCGGACAGGATCCGCCGTCGCTCCCGATGCACGTGTACGTCGGCGAGCTCGGGCCCGGGCAGAACATCACGTCGTCGATTCCGGCGTCTTCCAGCCAGCCCTCGATACCGGTGAAGCAAGGCACGGTCGAGCGCATCGCCGACCCTTCCGAAGGGCGCTTGGTACGTTCCCCGAAGGGCGATCTGTGTGAGTGACGATCCAACGTGAGCTGCGATGACGTCCGCCTCAAGCGAAGGGAAGAGAGACGGCGCGCCCGTTGCCTCCCATCGGATCGGGATCCAGGTCTCCGACGCTCCGCGAACGGGAGAGCCGGCCGTCACCTCGACGGATTTCGCCAATATCCCTCCACGAGTGCCGACCCGTGTGCGTAGGTGCTCACCGTCCCGATAGGCGTCTTCGGCCCACCCACGGAGGCCGGGGATCATCCGAAGGAGTGCAGGCTCGACCTCTTCGAATGGCCGCTCGACGTGGATGTAGTAGTAGACGAACATTTGCGCCTCCTCCTGCTCTTGCACCAGGCTGCCGCGTCAAGAACTTTCGGGGCAGGGCACAACGGCCCCTTATCGGTGGGCCTTTCGGCGGCGGGAGACCTACCTTGCGCCGGGATCCGTGGTGCGGCGAGCTAAATAGGCTGCAGCTTCCGCACGGCGCGACACTTCGAGCTTCGACAGGATCGCCGAGACGTAGTTCTTGACCGTCTTCTCGGCCAGCTTCAGATCCTCTCCGATCTCCTTGTTCGTCTTGCCGTCCGCGACGAGGCTCAGGATCCGTTCCTCTTGGGGAGAAAGGCGCGCAAGCTTGGGGTCCATCATGAGCTGTTTGCCTCTACGAAGTCTTTCGAGGACCGCACCCGTGACCGCGGGATCGAGAAGCGATTGGCCCTCGGCGACTGCGCGGATCGATCGCACGAGGTCGTTCGATCGCACCTGCTTCAGAACGTAGCCTGCGGCACCGGCCATGATCGAAGCGAACAGCGCATCGTCATCGGCGAAGCTCGTGAGCATCACAACCTTGGTTTCGGGGCGGGCGGCTCTGATCTCACGAGTCGCCTCGATGCCGCTTCCGTCGGCCAGCCGAACGTCCATCACGACGACATCCGGAAGCGTCGACTTCGCGCGATCGATCGCCTCCGCGACTCCCGACGCCTCGGCAACCACGGTGAGGCCTCCGGCCGCTTCGATGACGGCTCGGATGCCCTGGCGAACGATCTCGTGGTCGTCCACCAGCATGACGCGGATCGTGGTTTCAGCCATCTTCAGGCTCCTAGAGCGGGATGCGCACGCGCACCCAGGTTCCGGCGTTCGGTTGGGACTCGATCTCGGGCTCGCCCCCGAGGGCCTCTGCGCGCGCGCGCAGGTTCGCAAGGCCGTGGCCGCGTCCTTCGGCGTGCTCGACGTCGAAGCCGATCCCGTCGTCGGAGACCTCCAGCAGAGCGGCGTCCCCCGAGGCGAGGAGTGAAACGTTCACCTGTTTCGCTTCGGAATGACGGACCGCATTCGAGATCGCTTCGCGCGCGAACTGAACGATGTCCTGCGTCTTACCTGCGAGCAACGAGACCACGAGATCATCGGTGTGAACGTCGATCCGCATGCCGCTCGAAGCGAAATCCCCCGCCAAGTCACGCAGCGACCGGTCCAGCTGTCGGTCGGCCGCTGCTCCCGGTTGCAGCGCGAAGATGTAGTTCCGCAGGTCCCGGATGACTCGATCGATGTGCTCGATCGACGACTCGAGCCGGGCGGTGATAGCGGAAGGGTCGTTCACCATCCCCAGTGCGGCTTGGAGAGCCATGCCTTCGGCGAATAGGGACTGGATAACGTCATCGTGAAGCTCCTTCGCGATGCGCTCGCGATCCTCTGCAAGAGCCAGGCGCCGAAGCATTTCTTGCGCGCGTGTGAACTCGATCGCGATGCCTGCCTGCGCCGCAAGCTTGACCAGCGCGTCCTCGTCCTCTGCGGTGAACTCCTCGGCAGCGATCTTCTCCGTCAGATAGAGATTGCCGAACACCTTCCCACGGACGGCGATGGGGACGCCGAGGAAGGACGTCATCGGCGGGTTGACGCCGACCGTGAGGAACTCTCGGATGACCTCGCCGTCGGACGACAAGACTCCCAACGCCGCATAGCGCGCTCCCCCTATCTCCGCCGCCAGCTCGACGATCCGCTGCAAAAGAGCCGCCAGGGGCAGCTCGGACGCGAGCATGAGCGCCGCTTGGACCAGGATCTCTTGGCGGCGGAGCGGGGAAACGTCCACGTTCACGAAGCGAACGCTAGCAGGCCGCTCGGTCTCGGCAAGTCCCGAAAAAGGACTGCGAGATGGGGGTCCTTCGGCCCCTGTCGCGCGCGTCCCGGCCTCGTACGTTGGATCCAGACGGACCCGACGGCCGGGCCCGGAACGAGAAAGGGAGGAGTCATGCGCCGCACGACGTTCGACAGTTTGATGACGGCGGGAGGGCTCGTCACGACCATCGTGCTGGCGGTCGCCGGCGTCCTGCTGTTCGTTGGTTACAACTTCTCGAACACCAACGTGCGAAGCCAGCTTAGCCAGCAGCACATCACCATGCCGGCCGGTCCGGCGATCGCCGACCCGGCGATCAAGCCGTACCTCTCGAAGTACGCGGGCCAGCAGATGACGAACGGCGCGCAGGCGGAGGCGTACGCGAACCACTTCATCGCGGTCCACTTGAAGGAAGTCGCCGGCGGGAAGACCTACTCGGAAGTGAGCACGCTTTCGAGGCTGAACCCGAACGACGCGACACTCCAAGGGCAAGTCCAGACCCTGTTCAGGGGTGAGACTCTCCGGGGCCTGCTCTTGAACGCCTACGCATTCTGGAAGGTCGGTCAGATCGCCCTGATCGCAGGCATCGGCGCGGTCGCGGCAGCGGGAGTCATGGCACTCCTCACGATCCTCGGGTTCTGGCACCTGCGGAAGGTGTCGCCCACGGAGGAGTTCCTCGCGACGCCGATGGAAGTCAGCCGCGTAGCCTGAGTCGCACGGCGCACGACAGAACCGAGTCGGACTAGCGGTCCGGCTCGGTTCCCGTCTGTGTGGGCTTAGGCACGGCGCAGCGTCAGGATCGCCACGTCGCTCGCCTGCCTGGTTTCGACCAGCTTCAACAGCTTCGGTGGGACGCCTCCCTCGAAGAGTCTCTTCCCGCCACCGAGGACGATCGGGAAAACCATCAGACGCAGCTCGTCGACCAGATCCTGCTGTAAGAGCGCGCGCGCGAGCCGCACGCTTCCGTTCACCAGGAGGCATCGAGCTGAACTTGTCCGCGAAACCGACGTCGTCGGTTCGTCCGGGCCACGCGGCTGCGAAGCCGTCGTACGTCTTCCGACCGAGCAGCAGCGCATCGCTCGCCATCACCTCGTCGAACTTGAACTTGTCACCGTCCGGCCCACGATCGAACTTGAACGCCCAGCCACCGCCGGAAGCATTCTCGGAGCCGCCCGGGTCTTCGACCACACCGTCGAGCGTGATGAATTGGGATACGACGACCTTCCTCATGACAATGCCCTCCTCGACTAGCGATCGGCAGGCGCTTGCTGCACTGCCCAACTACTCCTCTCGCGTCCTGCGTCGTCTTTCATACACGCGTCGATCGAGAGGGCGCCCATTCGACACGAGGCGGAGATTCTTTCGGGACCGAGCCCGGCCCTGTCGATTCCCACGGTCTCCGTTCGTCTTGTCGAGGAGACCGGAGAAGGGGGAGAGGATGGCAACGTATCTGTTGGCGTATCACGGGGGCGGGATGGCCGAGACCGAGAAAGAGCAGGCCCGCGTCATGGCTGCCTGGGGGAAGTGGTATCAGAAGCTGGGGAAAGCAGTGGTGGACGGCGGGAACCCGATCGGCCAGACGAAGACCATCGCAAGCACCGGGCGCATTACGCGCGGCGGGGGTAAGAACCCCATCACCGGCTACACCGTCATCAAGGCGAAGGATCTCGACACCGCAGCGAAGCTGGTGAAGGGATGCCCGATCTTGAAGAGCGGCGGCAGCGTGGAGGTGTGCGAAACCTTCGAGGTGATGTAGCCGGTTCGGGTCCGGTCAGGGGTGCGCGCCCGCAGGCGCGCGCCTGACCGGCATCATCTCCTGTATCGGTTCGTTCTCCAGGAAGTCCACGATCAGCCGATTGACGATCCGGCTTCTCCATCGCCAGACAGTGCGACGTCCCAGGAACGACGGCCAGCTCGGCGCCGGGGATCGCGCGGTAAAGCGAAACCGTGTGCTCCAGCGAGGTCATGTCGTCGTCGCCGGAGATCAGGAGCGTCGGCGAGGCGATCTTTGCGAGCTCGTCCGAGGGGATGTGCGAGCTCGGCCAGCTGCGGTCCCCACGTTTCGTTCGTGACGATGCCGCCGTGGAGCAGCACGAGCGCATCCCCCGCGTCGCCGGCTTCGTCGTACCACGTCTTGAGCGCACCGATCTGAATGTGGGTGCCCATCTGATCCCCCTTCTCCTGCAGCTCGGTCGCTGGACTTATGGGCTCTTGGGGTGGCTCCAGTGGATCGCTCGAACCGGCTCGTTGCCGACGACCCATGCGTCGTGCCCCGGCGGCACCACGTACACCGTTCCCGGTGTGCAATCGAACGTCGTTCCGTCGTCCATCTCGAAGTGAAGCGTGCCCGACAAGATCACACCGTCATGCTGAACCTGACAGCTGGGCGTCTTGAGCACAGGACGCCAATCGTTCGACCAGCGCCACCCTTCCTCCAGCTCCAGCCGCATGATCGAGTGGCCGTCCACCGTGACGACGTCCGCGCGCGACCTTGGAAAAGCCGGCTTCTGTTCGGGCGCATCGAGACTCTTCAGCACCGCCTTCATCTCGTCCTCCTCCTCTACGCGCCCAGGCTATGGAGGGCCGGGCGCGCGCGAATGAGGAGTTCTCCCTAGGGACGTGATGAGACCGGCCGAGGGCCGCTCGGACGGAGGATCCGGCTTAGGCGTCTATCAGGTCGCCGCTCAGGAACTGCTCGTAGGCCTGCAGGTCGAGCAGCCCGTGGCCCGACAGCCCGAACAGGATCGCCTTCGATTCCTTCGTCTCCTTGCAGGCGAGGGCCTCGTCGATCGCCGCGCGCACCGCGTGCGCAGACTCCGGCGCGGGGATGATGCCCTCGGCGCGCGCGAACTGAACCGCCGACTCGAACACCTTGGTTTGGGGGTACGCGACGGCCTCGATGATGCCGTCCTGCACGAGCCGGCAGAGGGCCGGCGCGTCGCCGTGGTAGCGCAGCCCACCCGCGTGGATCGGCGGCGGCACGAACCGGTGACCGAGCGTGTACATCTCGACGAGCGGCGTCAGCTCGGCCGTGTCGCCGAAGTCATATTCGAACTTGCCTTCGGTGAGCGTCGGGCACGCGGTCGGTTCCGCGGCGACGAACTTGATCTGCTTCCCGCCCTTCGTCACGTCGGGGACGAAGGGGAACGCCAGGCCGGAGAAGTTCGAGCCGCCGCCGACACACCCGATGACGACGTCGGGGAAGTCCTTCGCTTTCTCCATCTGCAGCTTCGCCTCGAGCCCGATCACGGTCTGGTGCAGCAGCACGTGATTCAGCACGCTGCCGAGCGAATACTTCGTGTCCTCTCGCGTCGCCGCATCCTCGACGGCTTCCGAGATCGCGATGCCGAGCGAGCCCGGCGAGTCCGGCGAGTCGGCCAGGATCATGCGCCCCGCTTCGGTGTCGGTGGACGGCGACGCGACCACCTTCGCGCCCCACGTCTCCATCATCACTCGGCGCCCTGGCTTCTGGTGGTACGACGCCTTCACCATGTACACCTTGCACTCCAAGCCGAAGAACGCGGCCGACATCGCGAGCGCGCTCCCCCACTGGCCGGCGCCGGTTTCGGTGCTTAGGCGCTTCGTCTTCTCCGCCTTGTTGTAGTAGGCCTGCGCGATGGCGGTGTTCGGCTTGTGCG
The DNA here is from genome assembly GCA_005884515.1 of Actinomycetota bacterium. GTDB lineage: Bacteria > Actinomycetota > AC-67 > AC-67 > AC-67 > AC-67. Next base: position 3,576 of record VAWS01000049.1, on the reverse strand, counting down.
AGCCGGCCGGCGACCCGCCTTCGTACTTGTAGTAGATGCGCGCTGGCGTCTTGAGCGCCTTCTCGAGACGCTTCGCACGCACGAGCGGCGTCGGGCGGTACATCCGGTAGACGTCGAGCACTTTGCCGGGGATGTCGATCCACTCGGCGGTGGACACCTCTTGCTCGATCAGTGCCATCGGGAACAGCGGCGCGAGGTCGGCCGGCCCGATCGGCTGCTTCGTTCCGGGATGCAACGGCGGCGACGGTGGATTCGGCATCGACGGCACGACGTTGAACCACGCCGTCGGGATCTGGTTGTCGCGAAGTGTGAACTTGGTCGCGCGCGTCGGCATCGCTCCCCCTTCGTTCGGCTCCGGCTCGAACTCTACCCAAGAGGCGTCGCCGGATGACGTCTCGCTAACTTCGGGTCGCTGCGGCCGCGCGCAGCCGATACGGGCGCACGCGCCCGAGCCCCTTCAGGTGTCGCGCTGCGATCGGCGAGACCTCAAAGCGCGCGTCGCTCGCCAGCGCATCCCGCGTCGCGCGATCGACGAGCACGGTTCCCGGCCGCGCCACGACGACCAAACGGTTCGCGAGGTTGACCGTCGGTCCGAACAGGTCGCCTTCCCGCGGGATCACCCCTCCGGTCGCGACTCCTACGCGCAGCGGCGGATACCCCTTGTCGGGAGAGACTGCGTCGAGCAGCCCGAGCGCGGCCATCGCCGCCGCCTCGGCGTCGAGCGAGGAGAACATCACCTCGTCGCCGATCATCTTCACGACCCGCCCGCCGGCCTCGACGATCACGTCGGCTGCTTCACCGTTGAATCCGTCGATCAGCATCGCGAGGTCGCGCGGCTCGAGCTCGCGCGTGACGGACGTGAAGCGCGACAGGTCGGCGAAGCCGATCGTCATGTTCGTCGCACCCTCTTCGCTCCCCTCGATGAGGAGCTGCTGCTCTGTCGCGGCGGCCAGGTGGCGCCGGTACATGTAAACGAGCAGCCGGTCGAGGGCAGGAAGGGTGTCCTTCGCGAGCGAGATCGCTTCCTCTGCGCGCCGGATCGGATCCGTCTCGGTCGTGAAGTCGGCGATGACGTCCTGGTTGGCGAATGCGACGCGAGAGACGGCTTGGCTCATCGTTCGCGCCTGTTGCAACGCAACGGCACGGTCCAGGTGCGCGCGCTCGAACAATTGAGTCGCCAGCTGCACGGCTTCGACGTCTGCGTCGGTGAAGACCTTCTGGTCGTCGGGGACCTCGGGGAACCCCATCGCGCGCCACAGCGCGATCGCCCAGTCCTCATCGACACCGGCTTTCGCATACACCTCTGGGGGGGTGTAACGGCGCGCGCCGGGGAACGTCAGGTAGCGCGCGACGATGCGCTGAATCGCATCCAGCCCTTCGGGCGCCGCCTCCGACAGGACGGTTTCGTTGACGCCCGCGGCCATGAGCGCCTCCAAGACGCGCTGCAGAGCCGCATGCTCCTCCGAGCTCGGGGGCTGAGGCGAAGACTCGGTCACGTCCGGAGCCTAGACGGCCCAGATGAGAGCGACCAAACGGCGGCGGAAGGAGTTCGCGCGCACGGAGGAGAACACCCACCTCGATGACCCCTTACACGCGTCGGCGCGCGCTCGCCGTCGTTGCCGTGCTATCGATCGCAGCCGTCTCGTTGCCGGCGCGCGCACAGCCCCATCGCTCTTTCCACGCGGCGGCACCCGCGATCGAAGATGGCGGCGGCCGCGTCGTCGTTCTCCACGGCTTCAACATGGTGTGGAAGGTCGCCCCGTACTATCCGCCGTCGAGCATCTACCCCGCGCCGTTCCGCGTTCCCGAAGACAAGAGCTATTTCGATGCGCGCGACGCGAGGCTGCTCGAACAACACGGCTTCAACGTCGTCCGCCTGGGCCTGATCTGGAAGGGCCTCGAGCCGTCGCGCGGCGTCTTCAACGAGGATTACCTCGACCGGATGTCGGATCTCATCGACCTGCTCAGGCGATACGGAATCAACGTGCTGCTCGACTTCCACCAAGACATGGCGAACGAAGCGTTCCAAGGCGAAGGGTTCCCCGACTGGGCGATCCATGCCGGCATCGATACGCAGGCGGGTGAGATCGCGAGCATCCCTGCCACGAACTGCTGCGGGTTCCCCGGCAACTACTTCACGCCGGCGGTCGGCCGGGTGTTCGACAACATCTGGACGAACTCGTTCGGCCTTTGGGCTGCGTACGCCGACGCGTGGGCGCACGTTGCAGCGCGCCTTGGGTCGAAGCCGAACGTGATCGGGTACGACGTGATGAACGAGCCCTGGCCGGGGACGCAGTGGCCGACGTGTGCGGTGCCCCTCGGCTGCCCGGTGTTCGACAACGGCTTCCTGCAGCCGTTCTTCGAACACGTCTCGCTTGCGATCCGCGCGGTCCAGCCGTCGGGCATCATCTTCTGGGAGCCCCCCGTCATGAACGACTTCGGCACGCAGAACACCGTCGGGCTTCTCCATCCGTTCGCCGACCCGAACAACGGCATCTCGTTCCACGACTACTGCTTGATCGGCGGCCAGTTCGTCCAGCAGCTGTCGCGCGCGGACGACCCCGAGTGTCAACAGACCGAGCCGATCACCGTGCAGAATCAGCAGACGGCGAGCGCACGCAACGGTTCGGCCCTGGCGCTGACCGAGTTCGGCGCTTCGGATGATCTCGTCGAGATCGGCCGCGTGAAAGCCCTCGCCGACGCGTCGTCGATCTCGTGGTTCTTCTGGCAGTACCAAGGATGGAGCGATCCGACCGGCAACCCCGCAGGCGAAGGGATGTCGGCGAAGGACGACCAGCGGCGGTTCGCGACGATCAAGCAGGCGAAGCTCGCGCTGCTCACCGAGACCTACCCGCAGACGATCGCCGGCTTCTCGCCTTCGTGGGGAGCATCCGGCGGCGTCTTCACCTTGACCTATGCGGCCGCGCGCACGACGCCGTCGATAACGGAGATCTTCGTCGACCCTGCAGACGCGCCGTCCGGGTTCAGCGCCGTCGCGAGCGGCGCATCGCGCATCGCTTGTCCGGCAGCGCGAGCGCTCGTCGTCTGCTTCCGTAACACGATCTCAGCCGGGCGCGTGTCGATCACGATCCGGCCGAACCGGTAAACGCGTCACTCGATCAGCTCGTGCTGACGATCGTGACGTCACACGGCGCGCTGTGGGCCACGGAGTTCGGCACGCTTCCCAGCACGTAGCGCTTCTTGCCGCGCATCCCCTTGTTGCCGACGATGATCAGGTCCGCACCGACGCTCTCAGCGACGCCGACGATCCCATCAGCGGGAGAGTCGTCGACGAGGTGTGTCTCCACGTCGACGCCGAAGCCGCGTACTTCCTCGGCCGCGCGCTCGAGCAGCTGTTCCGAAGCGGATGCAACGTCCATCTCTGCGGTCCGCAGCGCTTCGATGGCTCCCGCAGTCATCGGCTCGATCGCGACGAGGTCGGCCAGATACCCCTTCGCCGACGCAGTGACGATGTGGACGCGCGCGCCGGTCAGCTTCGCGAGATCCGCCGCCTTCAGCATCGCTGCGTGCGCGGTGCCCGAACCGTCAATCCCCACGACGATCGACTTGTACATG
>VAWS01000048.1 GCA_005884515.1 Actinomycetota bacterium | reverse complement strand
GAGTCCTCGATCGTGCGCAGAAGTGACATGTGGTCGTATTGAGTCGCGACCGTCCGGCCACCGGTCAGCATGGGCGACAGGGCGAGCAGCCCGACGCGGCCGCCGAACCCCGGCAGCAATCCGAGCGGCCCGCCGCTGCAGCATCCGGCGAGATCGCTCGGTCCGCTCTCGTCGCTCGTGATCAAGAGCAATCCGTGGTGAGCCCAGAGGTAATCGATGAGCGAAGGCAGATTCTGCGAGAGCCACTTGTCCGCTGAGACCAGGCCGCCTTTCTGACCGTTCGAGCAGGGGTCGTCGTGCCCGTCGTGGCACGAGTCCGGTGTGATGAACGAGAACGCCGGCAGCGCGTTGCGCGCGATATCACTGGCCATGTCGGTGAAGGGGCGGACGTGCGCGCGGCACCGCGCGTCGTTCTCGATGGTGTCTTTGAAGTAGATGAACGGGTTGTGCCGGTCCGCGTAGTCCTTCGCCGGCGGTTTCTGCGAGTCGCCTTGATACGGATCGGGCGGCAGGGCGGTTGGTGAGTAGTCGGCGTGGAAGCACGGCGACGGTAAGCCGTCCATGTACCCCTTCCAGGTGATCCCCTTGGCCTCGAGCTGATCGGCGAGGTTGCGCCCGTTCGACATCAGCGACTGGGGTTGCACGCACACCCACAGGTTCACCGGGAGGCAGTCCGACGCGGTCAACGGTTGGTCGGCCTGGCCGCTCACCATCGCGATGTAGTTGTCGAGGCTCGCGTGGCCGGTCGCGAAGTACTGGGACGCGAAGACGCCGCGGGGGACGAGCGAGTTGAGGTAGTGCGCGACGGATGCCGGTCCCCACGTGTTCGTAGCGCTCTCGTTCTCGAGGACCAGGACCACGACGTGCGAGAACCGCGGGATGCCTTCGGCGCCGGGCGCGGGCGCCTTCGCGAAGGCAGGCGAGGACGCGACGGCGAGCGCCATCAACGCAGCTACGGAACCGCGAAGCTTCATCGAGACAGGATTCGTTGCCCCGCCGCGCAAACCCTGCCGAGGGCGCACGCTCGCCCACCGGCCGACGCGAACGTTTGGTGAACGGTTGGGCGTCTAGGAAAGGCTTGCGCGCAGCTCGTCGATCGAGCTTTCCCCGGCGTCGCGCACCTGGCGGAGGAATCCGGCCAAAACTTCCAGCTCCTCGTCGCTGTACTGCTCCAAGATGTCGTGCAGCTTGGCAAGCATCCCTCCGTAGAGCCGGCCTAGCTCGGGCGCGCGCTTCATCTCGACGTCGACGAGCACCTTGCGGCGATCGGCCACGTCCCGCTCGCGGCGGATCCACCCACCGTTCTCTAGACGGTCGAGGATCCCGGTCACGGTGGCGGGGCTCAGCCCGGTGGTCGTGGCGAGCTCGCCGGGGGTGGTCGGCGCCTTGCGCGAGATCAGGTCCAGGAAGTCCATCTCGACGGCACCGAGGTCGACGTGCTCGCCGACCGACTGCAGCACGCCGGCCAATCGGCCTCTGACCTCGCGCAATGCGAGGGTCAGCTCGCCCATCAATTCGCCGCGACTTGACAAGAAACACTCCTTCGGGTTACAAAATATTCGGATTCAGAAAATCTCTGAAACCGAATTATACCGGAGGAGGCGGTCGAAATGAAGAACGAGACCGGTGGGGTCCGGGTCCAGGGCCTCGCCAAGAAGTACCGAGGCGGGGTAGAGGCGCTGAGGGACGTTTCGTTCCGGGTCGGAAGCGGGGAAGCGTTCGGGCTGCTCGGACCGAACGGCGCCGGCAAGACGACGACGATCGGCGTGCTGACGACGACGGTTCGCCCGACGGCGGGGGAGATCGAGGTCGGCGGGTTCGACGTTGCTCGTCAGGCGATCGACGCCCGGCGGGTGTCGGGGATCGTGTTCCAGGACTCGGTCCTCGACCGCGGACTTTCCGGCCGCGCGAACCTGACGCTGCACGCTCGGCTTTGGCGCATGCCCCGCGATCGAGCGCGCGCGCGCATCGACGAGCTGACCGAGGTCATGGGCATCGGCGAGGTCATCGACCGGCCGGTGCGTACGTACAGCGGCGGGCAGCGCCGTCGCCTGGAGATAGCGCGCGCCGTGCTCGCCGAGCCGCGTGTGCTGTTCCTCGACGAGCCGACGGTCGGCCTCGACCCGACCATCCGTCACGAGCTCTGGTCGCTGATCGGCGACCTGCGCGCGCGAGACGGCATGACGCTGGTGCTGACGACGCACTACCTGGAAGAGGCAGAGCGGCTCTGCGAGCGCATCGCGATCATGGATCGCGGTCGCGTGATTGCGATGGACACGCCGGCGGCGCTGTTGTCGCGGCTCGGCGAAGAGATGCTCGAGGTCGACGGCGCGAGCGAGCTTGTTACGCAGCTGCTCGGCGATCGCGGGATCATCGTCGCCGATGTCTTCCGCATCGGATCTACGATCACGGTTCCGTTCCGCAACGGGGACGGCGACGCAGCGGTGCGCGCGCTTCGCGACTCATCGCTCCCTATCCGTTCGATCTCCGTTCGCCGTCCAACCTTGGACGACGTCTATCTGCGCCTCACCGGCGCCTCACTGAAAGGGTGATCGAGTCATGCAGCTTCTTACTCTTTATCGGCGGCGGTTGAGGCTGCTCGCGGGGAATCCACGCGAGCTGATCGTTCCGCTGGCAACACCTGTTTTGTTCGCGATCGTCATCGGACCGGCGTTGAAGAAAGCGCTCGGGTCGTTCAACCCACACGTGGACTACCTGACGTTCGTTTCCATCGCGACCGTCGTATTGCTGGTGCCGCTGAACGCGATGTTCTCCGGCCTCAGCGTCTTCGCCGATCGCGAGCACGGCGCGCTTCGCGAGCTGCTCGCCGCGCCGCTGCCTCGATGGTTCCCACCCTTGGCGAACGTGATGGCAACGTTAACGATCACCACGCTGCAGGTCACGGTGCTGATCGTCGCGGCGGTCGCGCGCGGCGCGACGTACCACGCGACGGCAAGCGGCGTGCTCTGGTTCGTGGGCGCGGTGGCCCTGTTGACCATGATCTACGCGTCGCTCGCGGAGGTCATGGCGTACCGCCTGACATCCGAGCAGGAGTACATCGGCAACGTCCCCGCGATCGCGATCGTGCCGTGGTTCTTCGCCGGCTCGTTGTTCCCGATCTCGGTGCTCCCGAAGGGTCTGGCGATCTTCTCAAAGATCCTCCCGGGAACGCATGCGCTGGCGCTGATGCGCCACGGGTTGACCGGCGGCTCGACCGACGGGCTGAAGGCGATCTGGGGCGCGCACGCGGGCGCCGCGGATGCTGCTGCCAGCTTCGGGATCGTCGCCGTGTTCACGGTCGGCTTGCTCTTGATGAGCGCGCGCGCGTTCCGTCGTTCGGCCGTGGCTTAGACGCCGGCGGCGCGCGGGAGGCCCATCGGGTTGGGGAACGGAACGGCCGCCCCGGCGGTCAGGATCCGGTTGATCTCCACCAGATGGGCCTCGAGTGTCTCGCAATCGCGCGCGCCGACCTCGGCGAACGGTGGCAGCGCGAGACGGTCGGTCGTGTCCTCGATGTGGGCGCGCAACCGGCGTCCGGCGTCGGTGAGGCCGCTCGCATCGATCAAACCGCGCACGAGCAGCCTGTCTTCGGCCACCGCCCATTCCTCTTCCGACCAGCCACGGTTCGCGCGCTGCATCTCCGCCGGCGTCTCGTAGTCCGTCGCGATCAAGACGTGCGCTGCCAAGCCGTCGATCTCGTTGGCGAGCAGCATGGCGACGTGACCGTCGCCTCGATGCTCGCGTAGCAGCGTTGCCGCGTGCCACAGAACGAGATGCCTTTGGTCCGGCCAGGACAACGCGGCGTGCGCCGCGAACAACGGGCGGCCCGGCGGTTCCGCCGCTTCGGCGATGCGCCGCGCGATCTCAGCGGCCGCACCGATGTGATCGCTTTCGATCTCGCTTCCGAGCAGCCTTCGCAGCGCCGAGTCCGCCACTTCGAGGCGCGCGCGAAGCACCTTCTCGGGGGTAGAGAACGCCCATGCGTCGGGGATCGCGCGCCGCACCATCCGGGGGTGGAAGTTGTAGAAGGTGGCGATCACCATCTCGGGTGGGACGGCGCCCATCGCGGCCGCGCGCGAGGCGAAGTAGCCCATCCAGCCGCCCCTGAGACCGGCGGCCGTGTAGGCCTGTTTCGCTTCCGGTGCGAAGTAAATGACGGCGTGGATGGGTTCCAGCAGCTGCCACATCCGGCGCGCGACCGTGTGATCCATGTGCCTACTTTCCGCGCGAGTGCCGACCGCGGTCAATCCGATGTGTCGAGGCTGCTCGACGGGGTAACCGGCAAGAAGGGAGGCGATGCACATGGCAAGTGCAGCTCAGCGACGTGCGGCGAAGCGCAACATCAAGAAGGCGGCGCGCGCAGCGAAGCGGAAGCGGACGATCGCGAACATGCCGAAGAAGACGCGAACCGCGCTCGGCAAACAGGCGGCTGCGGTTCGCCAACGCAAGCGGACCGGCGCTTCGTCGCCGAAGACGCGACAAGAGCTGATGAAGATCGCCGCGCAGCGCGGGCTGAAAGGCCGCTCGAAGATGGGGCGCGCAGAACTGGCGCGCGCGCTCGGCACGCGATAGCAGCCGCCCTCCGTCCCGCGTCTTTCCCGTATCCTGCGCCTGATGTCGGGGCCGGGGAATGCACCGAGCGGCGTTGGAATGACGGCGGTTGGGGTCGCGTACATCCGCGCGCAGGAGAGTTTGCGACCAGACCGTCTTTTCGACGATCCGATCGCCGCGGCGTTCGTCGAAGCGTCGGGATGGACTCCGCCGCTCGAGATGCTCGGCGATCCATCTGAAATCTCAGATGAGGTAAAGGCTTTCTGGGGCACGATCGTTGCGTACGTGATCGTTCGGACGCGCTTCCTCGACGAGTTCGCGAAGGATGCATGGGAGGACGGCGTACGACAGTTCGCGATCCTCGGAGCCGGCCTCGACGCGCGCGCGTTCCGCTTGCCTTGGCCGTCCGGCACGCGTGTGTTCGAGCTCGATGTGCCGGAGATGATGCACTTCAAGGAGGACGCACTCGCGCGGATCAACGCGAAGCCGCGGTGCGAACGTATCGCCGTTGCCGCCGACCTGACGGAGGATTGGCTTCCCGCGCTCACGGCATCCGGATTCGATGCGTCGGTCCCAACGGCCTGGATGGCCGAAGGGCTGCTCGTCTACTTCACGCCCGACCAGAACGACACCCTGTTGCAGACGATCGTCTCTGTGTCTGCCTTGGGGAGCAGGATGGGCATGACGCTTGCACGCAAAGGTGGCCTCGAAGTGCCGGATATGCCGCTCGAAAGTGCCGGCGGGCCGGGGGAGGTTCGGTCGGTTCCGGAGCTGTGGTTATCGGAGTCGCCCGATGATCCCGTCGCGTGGCTCCGTGGCCACAGGTGGGACGCGGAAGTGTTCGGCACTCGTGAGCGGGCAGCGGCATACGGACGGCCGCTTCCAGAAAGTGCACCGGAGTCGGCGTTGCGCGCGCTCGTGCGCGCGGTCCGGATCGAACGCTAGGGCTTGTAGCCGCCTTCGACCCACGACCGGAACAGGGCGACCTTGTCTTCCGACCAGGCACCATCGCCGCCGCCCCACGTCGGAGGCATCGAGCCCTCCTCGAGCGTCCTCAACACGCCGGCCGCGTTGTCCGGCGCCTTCATGTAGTCGTAGTCGGAGAGCATCACGCCTTGATCGTTCATGTGATCGATGTCGGTCTCCGTGAACAGCGGCAGGATGTCCTTCGCGAAGCTTACGTCTGCCATGTCGCGGTCCTTTCTCGTCGGCGGCGTTTCAGGGTAGCGGTTGCTCGCCGAGCATCGTCGCGATGACGGCAGAGTAGTCCAGGTCCGGCGCTTGGGGCGCGCCGGCAGCGAACCATTCGTGTGCGGCGCGCGCAACGCGAAGCGTCAGGTCGTGTTCGCGCGCGGCTTCCTCGATGAGACGCAGATCCTTCTCGGCGAGCGCCTGCGTGAAATTCGCCGGGTAGTGGCCGGACTCGATCCGCTGCCGTTTGCCTCTCACGGTGTTGCCGACCGGCGATTCCTCCAACACGTCGAGCACGACCGTGCGGTCGAGCCCGAATGCGCGCGCCAGCGCAAGTGCCTCCCCGACCGTCGTCATCGCGGAGCCGAGCGTGAGGTTCACGACCAGCTTGATCGCAGCGCCCGCGCCGGGGCCGCCGACGCGACGGACGCGGCCCAGCGTCTCGAGGATCGGTCGGACGCGCGCGAAGACGCTCTCGTCCGCACCGACGAAAACGAGCAGTGTGCCATCCGTCGCTGCGGGGACACTTCCCAATACCGGCGCGTCGACAAGGGTCACTCCGGCCGGAAGTTTCGAGGTGAGCTCGCGGATCGTCGCCGATCCGACCGTCGACATCTCGATCAGCGTTTGCCCCGATCGCATCGCATCGGCAGCGCCATCGCGGCCGAACAAGACCTCGGTCAACGCTTCCGGTGTCGCAAGCATCGTTATCACGATGTCTGCGTTGGTGAGGGCGTCTGCCGGCGAAGAGGCGGCCGTCGCGCCCTGTTCGATCAGCGGGTCGGCCTTCTCCGGCGATCTGTTCCACGCGGTGAGCTCGTGACCGGCCGAAAGAAGGCGAGCGGCCATCGGCGCGCCCATCTTCCCGAGACCGAGGAACGCGATCCTCGTCATCGATCAGCCGATCGCGGCCTCGATGCGCGCCGCAGTCGGAATCACCAGCTCTTCGCCGCCGAGGGGGCCGACGAGCTGCAGACTAGCCGGAAGGTTTGAACCCTTGACCGGGATCGGCTGGGCCGTGCACGGCGTCCCCGCGCCGTTGAAGATCGACGTGTAGCGCGTGATGTCGATGACGAGCGGCGTCGGGTCGCCGACGATCTCGTCGATCCTCGGCGGGAACATCGGAAGGGTCGGCAAGGCGAGCAGCTCGACTTGATCGAACAGAGAGAGCAGCTTCGCGCGCCATGCGTCGAGCTGTTTGCGCCCATCCTCGAGCATCGGCGCGAACACCGGTGCAAGCTGCAGCAGCTGTTTGATGTCGTCGCCGACGCCGTCGGGGTCCTGTTCGGCGAGTGCGTGATCCGTTTCCCACGTCTCGGAGAGGAAGATCGTCGTGAAGGCGCCGTTGCCTTCTTGCCAATCCGGCATGTCGAGCTCCACGACCTCGAACTCGGCCGCGCGCAAGGCGTCGTCGACGGCATGCTCGATCTCGGGGAGCGACGTCGTGCGCAGGCGGCCGATCCGTTGCGCGGGAGTGGCGCGCGGCGTGAACCCGGGCTCGAGCAGTTGCATGCCCAGCGTTACGCCCGCGAAGTTGCGCGCGATGGGGCCGATGGTGTCGAAGCTGGGCGCCAGTGGCCAGACGCCTTCGATCGGGATCCGGCCGAATGTGGTCTTCAACCCTGAGACGCCGCAGCACGCCGAAGGGATACGCACCGAGCCGCCGGTGTCGGATCCGATCGCAACGTCCGCCTCGTCGGTCGCGACGGCGACGGCGGAGCCGCTCGACGATCCACCCGGTATCAATGCCGCATCGAGCGGGTTCACCGGCGTGCCGAACCACGGGTTGATGCCGAGCGGAAGCACGGCCAGCTCGTGCAGGTTCGTCTTTCCCATAAGGCGCGCGCCGGCTGCTCGGAATCCTTTCAGGCATGCGGCGTCGCCCTCGGCGGGCTTCGCGATGCGCTCGACCGCGCGCGAGCCGGCGGTCGTCGGGACGCCTTCAACGTCCACGAGGTCCTTTACGGCAACGCGTGGGCCAGTACCGGCGCCGTCGAGCATCGTGATCCACGTGGACATGGGCAGAACCTACCGCTTCGATGCCGGTGTCGGCGAGTGCGACAGGGCGAGCTCGATCGCGTCGTCGAGACCCATGCTCGAGCCCTCGTTCCAGGCCGAGCTCCACGTGGCCGGGTCGGTCGATGCGCGCGCACGATCCATGAACGACGCGGTCCACATCGCGTCGAACGGGAGGGGCCGTACGGAAAGGGTCGAGCGGAGTGTCTCTGCAGCTCCCCCCAAGCGCGCGGCGGCTCCGGCGAGTCCTCGTGCCGCCACGACCGCTGCGATCGCCTCCAGCGCTTCGGTTGCACCCCACGTGTCGTCCAGCTCGGCGAACGCTCGGAGGCTTTCGAAGATTAGCGTTGTGGCAGGAGTCAGGTCGTCGTCGATCATGAACGCGAAGCCGAGCTGGACCGTTGCGCGCGCGCTGAAGTGACGGTCGCCGACTTGATCGTAGACGGTCCGTGCCTCTTCCAAGCAGGTACGAGCGTGCTCTGCGTCACGTTGGTGGACGCACGCGGATCCCAAGTTGAGGAGGGACGTGCCGAGGAGCCAGTTGCGTCCGAGCGGGCGCAGAAGGTCGACGGCCTGGTCGAAAAGTGCGCGCGCGTCACCGAATCGCTCGTGCGCCATGGCGACCATCCCGCGAACGGTGAGCGCGTTGCGCACGATGACGGGATCCTTCGCATCTCGTGAAAGTATCCGCAGATCCTCACCGAGCGTCTCGGCTTCGTCGTAGTTACCTTGGTGGTAGGCGAGCCATGCCGCACCCCACAATGCTTTCGCACGGTCGGGCGTGCTTCCCGCCCCAAGTGCAAGGCCCTCCCGAAGCCACGCACGCCCTTCCGTAAGATCGCCGTGCGAACGCCAGAACTGCCAGAGCGAACCTGCAAGGCGCAACGCCGTCTCCGCGTCGCCGGCGTTGATCGATGATCGAAGGGCAACGCGGAAGTTCTCTTGATCGGCGGCCAGTGCGTGGAACCATCTGTCTTGCGTCGCCGTTCCGAGCTCGAGCTCAGCGCGCTGTGCGAGCGACGTGAAGAAAGCGGTGTGACGCTGCGTCGTAGCCCTCCGGGCGTCGGTGGAAAGCTGCTCGCCCGCGAACTCGCGGATGACGTCGAGCATCCCGTAGCGGGGCGGGTCGTCTTTGAGCTCACGGCGGACCAGGCTCTTATCGAGCAATGCGCTGAGAGGTTCGAGGACTGCCGAGGGCTCTGAGTGCACGGCCGTCGCAGCGTCGAGCGTCCATCCGCCTGCGAAGACCGAGAGCTCGGCGAAGAGCATTCGTTCTTGGGGGTCGAGCAAGTCGAAGCTCCAGCCGACGGTGTCGCGCATCGTCCGCTGTCGTTTCGGTAGATCCCGCGGCCCGCCGGTGAGGACGGTGAGCTTGTTTTCGAGCTGGTCCAGCAACGTTGGGAGCGGCACGTGTTTGGCGCGCGCGGCCGCAAGCTCGAGCGCGAGCGGAAGGCCGTCGAGCCTGCGGGTTATGGCCGTGACCATTCCCGCCGTGACGTCGTCGAGGACGAGATCGGGGTTCACGGCGCGCGCGCGCTCGAGGAAGAGCAGCCCGGCCGGCGAGCGCGCGACGTCTTCGGGCGACGACGCCTCGGGCGTGCCCAAGGTGGGGATCGAGATCTCGTGCTCGCCCCGGATGCGAAGCGTCTCTCGGCTCGCCACCAGGATGTGAAGGGTCGGCACCGAAGCCATGATCTCGGCGACGTCGGGCGCAGCGGCGAGCAGGTGCTCGAAGGTGTCCAGGACGAGCAGCGACTTCTTGTCCCGCAGCTGGTCCACGATCGCCGGGATCAACGCGACCGGCGTCCACGTGACGCCCACGGCGTGCGCGATTTCGCTGAGAACGAGGGAAGCCTCATCCGTCCCACCGAGCGGAACGAAGAACACGTTGCCGCCGAACTCTGGGCGCATCCGTGCGGCGATCTCGATCGCGATCCGGGTTTTGCCGATCCCTCCAGGTCCCGTCAGCGTCAAGAGACGGACCCCCGCGCTCGAGAGCGCGTTGCGCGCCTGATCCACCTCGTGGTCCCGCCCGATGAGCGGAGTTGGTGGGACCGGGATCTCCGACCTGATCTGCGGGGGCAGTTTCCGACGGGCGCGCGCCGCGCGCTCGAACCGCGCGAGGTCGTCGCCCATCAGGCCGAGGGCTTCGGCCAGGCGCCGCGCCGTGTCTCGGTAGATCGTCGTCCGGAGCCCGCGCTCGGCGTCGCTTATCGTGCGCGCGCTCACCTCCGCGCGCTCGGCCAGCTCCTCCTGAGTTAAGCCCGCGGCCGCTCGATGGTGTTTGAGCAGGTCCCCCAAGGTCGAGCCGCCGACCGCGTCCATCCGCCGATGGTACCTCCGAGACGGGGACCAACTCGGTGACCAGCTTTTCGTGGTGCCGCGCGCGCCCAGACCGCAGACTTGGCCTCGTCGGAAGACCGAGAGAGGGGGAGCCATGTCGGTGGAAGGCAACAAGGCAACGGCGAGGCGCTACTACGAGGATGTCCTCAACAAGGGGGAGATCGATCTGCTGGACGAGCTGGCCGTGCCCGGGTATGAGACTCACGATCCGTTGCCGGGCCAGCGCACGGGGCTCGTCGGTCTGAAGGATCGGGTGACGATGCTGCGCACCGGGCTCGCGCCGACGTTCACGATCGAAGACATGATCGCCGAAGGCGACAAGGTCGTCGTTCGGTGGCGGAACAACGGCTCGATGGTCGGGGAGTTCCTCGGGATGCCCGCGAACGGCAAGTCGTTCTCGATCCCCGGGATCGACATCTACCGGCTCGAGAACGGCAAGCTGGCGGAGCACTGGCACGTCGTCGACGCGCTCGGTCAGGCCCAGCAGATCGGCCTCATCCCCAGCGGCGCGGACGCCTGATCTTCGAGTCGTTACTTTTTCGAGCAGCCGGGTAGTGTCCACCGTATATGGACGCCGTTCGGCTGCTCGCCCGCGCGCAAGAATGGACCGGCGCCATCGTCGCCGGTGTGCGCGATGAGGATATGCAGCGGCCGACGCCGTGTACCGACTGGGACGTTGCGACGCTGCTCGATCACCTGACCGCCGACCTCGATACGTTCAACCGCGTCACGTCGGACGAGGGCGTCGATCTCGTCGCGTCGATCGATCCAACAGCGCCCGAGAACGCGCGGCGCGCGCAACCAGACCCCAGTGATGAGTTCGCGCGCCTCGCGAAGGAGTCACAGGAGATCTGGGGCCGCCCGGGCGCGCTCGAGCAGACCTACAAGACCTCGCGAAGCGAGGTGCCCGGCAACGCAATCGTGATGATCGCGTTGGTCGACACCCTCGTGCACGGCTGGGATCTTGCGAAAGCCACCGGCCAGGGCGCCGAGATGCCGTCCGACGTCGCCGAGGCTGCTCTCGCGTTCACCACGAAGGCGATGAAGGACCGGCGTATCGGGTTCGACGATCCGGTGCCCGTTCCGGACGACGCCTCAGTGACGGACCGGCTCGTCGGCTGGCTCGGCCGCCAACCCTGACCCGAGCCTGGCGCCCGCGAGCGCGCGCAGATCTTCCGGCTTGATCTTCTGATTGCCGGTCAGCTTTAGCTCTGCTTCGTCGACGAACAGCACGCGCCGCG
>VAWS01000114.1 GCA_005884515.1 Actinomycetota bacterium | reverse complement strand
CGGCGGACCGACGCGAAGATCGTCGCCGGCGTTGCAGGGGGGCTCGGCGATTACTTCGCCGTCGATCCGATCTGGTTCAGGCTTGGGTTCGTGCTCGCCGCCTTCCTCGGCGGGTCCGGCATCCTCGCCTACGGCGTGCTCTGGCTCTTGATGCCGAAGACCGGGACGGGTCAGAACTCCCTGCAACGGCGGACCGAGCGGCTCGCATCGTCGCTACGGGGGACGCCCTCGTGGATCGGCGTTGCGCTGGTCGTCATCGGCGGGCTGCTCGTCGTGACGCAGTGGGCCCACTGGAGCGCGAGCGTCTTCTGGGGCGTGGCACTGATCGTGCTCGGTGTGGCAGCTTTCAACCGCCACGAAGCGCGCGCGCAGGAAACGGCGGCGGTTGTGGAAGCGCCGGCCGTGGAACCTCCGTCCGAGCAGCCCCTCGACGCCGCCGTCGCGACCGTTCCGATCGAGCAGCCTCTCCCGAGGCCGAAGCGCGCGCGATCGGGCCTCGGCTTGATCACCCTCGGTGCCGTGATGCTCGTGGTGGGGGCGGCAGCGCTCCTCGACATCGAGAACACGGTTCACATCACCCTGGTTCAGTACCTGGCGCTCGCGCTCGCCGTCCTTGGAGCGGGTTTGTTGACCGGCGCGTTCATCGGGCGCGCGCGCTGGCTGGTCGCGCCGGCGATCCTGCTGACGCCGTTCGTTCTCGCTGCGAGCTTGATCCATGTCCCGTTCGCCGGCGGTGAGGGTGACGTTTCCTATCGCCCCACGACGGTGGCGGAGATCCGTCACGAGTACCACATCTCTGCAGGGCGGCTCCTGATCGATCTCCGCGGCGTGAAGCTCGGCACAACGCCGGTCGCGATCCGCGCGACGGACGTAGCAGGACGGATCGTCGTGTACATCCCGGCCGGCTCGACGATCCAGATCCGCGGGAGGGTTGGCGCGGGTGAGGTGAAGCTGTTCGGCCGCACCTACGACGGGTTCAACGTGGATGTGCGCCGGTCGTTCCCGTCGGCCATTAAGGACGCACCGGTTGTGTCGCTCGACCTCGAGACGTCTCTCGGCCAAGTGGAGGTTCTGTCATGAAGCGGCACGACCTGGATCCGTTCTCGCTCGTCTTCGGCGCGACGTTCTTGACGGTTGGTCTCTCGTTCCTGCTGGCGCGCGTGAACATCGCGACGTTGCACTTGCACTGGATCTGGCCGATCCCGCTGATCGTGCTGGGCGCGTTGATCATCTTCCTCGCTGCGCGCGGCGAGCGGGAGCCGTAACGCCGCGACTGAACCAGCGTGCACCACCCGATGCTTTGGTCGCCCTACTCGGTCGTGATCGCTTCGAGCACGTTCAGCTTCGCCGCGCGCCGGGCCGGCCCCAACGCCGCGATCACCCCGGCCACGCCGGCGAAGACGACGTAGCCGATCAGCTGCCCCGCTGGGATCGCGAGCCGGTCGATCCCTTGCGGTCCGAGCGCGCTCACCATCGCCCATCCGAAGAGTCCGCCCACCGCGATCCCGAGAATCGCCCCGAACACAGCGATGAGCATCGCTTCCCATCGCACCATCGCTCGCACCTGGCGGCGCGCCATCCCGACCGCGCGCAGGAGGCCGATCTCGCGCGTCCGTTCGAAGATCGAGAGCGCGAGCGTGTTGACGATGCCGAACAACGCGATGATCAGGGCGAGGCCGAGCAGCGCTGTGATCAATCCCAAGATCATGTTGAGCTGCTTCGCTTGCGTGTCGCGCAGCTCAGCCTGGTTCTGCACCTTCACGTTGGGGAACCGCTTCCCGATCGCGTCGGCGGCGGCGCGCGCCGCGGCTTCCGACGTTCCCGGCTTCGTCTTCACGAGGACGACCGCATCCAGCTGCGACACGAAGTTGCGGTCGTACGTCGCCAACGAGACGAGGAAGTCTGACTGCACGACGTTCGCTTTGACGATCCCGACGATGTGAAGTTGCTGCTTTCCCGTACGGGAGAACACGACGGGGATGTCCTGGCCGATCCTCCACTTCTCGGAGTCGGCGGTCGTCTTCCGAACCAAGACGTCGCCTTCACCGAGCTTCGCGAGCGTCCCGGAGGGCAGCTCGAGATCTTCGACGTTGCTCACATGCTCCGAGTCCGTCGCCATCACCAAACGCGCCGACCCCTTGTATCCGAGCACCCCTTGGCGGAACTCCACGACGGACGAGAACTTCGACGTCGCGCGCAGCTGCTTGGCGACGTCCTGGCTGAAACCGGTCGAGTTGCTGAACGACGACGGGATGATCGCATAGTCGGCGCGCAACGTTCGCTCGATCGCAGCGGACGCAGATGCTTTCACCGACGCCGAGAAGATGCTGACGAACCCGATCAGCGCAAGGCCGATCATCAGCGCGGCCGCCGTCGACGCAGTCCGGCGGGGGTTGCGCATCGCGTTCTCGCGTCCGAGCTTCCCCGAGATGCCGGAGATCTTCGGTAGCGGGGCGCCGAGCGCGCGCGACACGGGACGCGCGAACACCGGGCTCAGCATCGCGACGCCGAGGAACACGACCACCGCGCCGAGACCGACCACCGCGGCGCCTTTGACCGCGAACAACCCGATCAGCAACGCGGCGACGCCGCCGGCGAATACGATCGAGCCCACGACGACCCGCCGGCGAGACCCCTCGTACTCGGCGGGCCCGGTATCGCGCATGGCCGCCACCGGCGGAACGCGCGACGCGCGCATGGCCGGCACCACGGATGAAACGACGGTCGTGACAACGCCGACCACGATCGCAGCGATGATCGTCCGCGGCAGCAGCTGATTGGTCGTGCTCGGCAACTCGATCCCGAAGCTGCGGAGCAGGCCTTGCAGCCCCAGCGCGATCAGGAACCCGAAGCCGAGCCCCACGCCGGACGCAACGATGCCCACGATGAGCGCCTCCGCAAGGACCGACCGCCTCACTTGCTTGACGCTCGCGCCGAGCGCGCGAAGCAGACCCAGCTCGCGCGTCCGCTGCGCGATAAGGATCGAGAACGTGTTGTAGATCGTGAACGCGCCCACGAACAGGGCGATCCCTGCGAACACGAGCAGCGCGATGCTGAAGAAGGAGAGGTTCTTTTTGATGTCGCTTGACGTGTCGGCCGCCGCTTGCGTGCCGGTCTTCGCCTGGAAGCCGGCCGGAAGCACGGCCTGGATGCGGTCGCGCAGGTCTTTCGCGTTCACGCCAGGTTCCGCCGCGACGTCGATCGTGTCCCACTTGCCTCTGCCGTTCAGGGCGGTCTGGCCCGTCTGCTTGTCGAAGACGGTGAGCGTTGCTCCGCCGAGGTTGTCCGCCGGTGCGCGCGCGCGCGCCGGACAACTGGGGATCGTTCGTCGCCGTGACACCGAGGGTCGGCGCTCCGCCGGTCGTGACCGCTTTCCCGTCCTTCGCGACGAGTTGCGCGTACCCCGCGAGGGCGCCTTCCGCAACGCGCACGCCCGGCACCTTCGCGACGACGGGGATGAGCGATGCGGGAACGCGCTCCGCGGGTCCGGCGTCCATGCCGCTCGAGCCGCCCTTGAACTTTGGGATCCCGCTGACTTGCACCGCGACGCCACTCGTTACTTGCTTGAAGAGGTTGTCGAACGCGCGGTTCATCGTGTCGGTAAGGATGTAGGTGCCTGCGACAAACCCAACACCCAGAACGATGGACATCGCGGTCAGGGCGAGGCGCACGCGGTGCGCGATCAAGCCCTTGATCGTGGCGCGCCACACGTCAGTCGCTCCCGAGCGACTTCATGCGATCGAGCACCTTGTCGGCCGTTGGGCCCACCATCTCATCAACGACGCAACCGTCGCCTAGGAAAACGGCGTGATCCGCGTAGCCGGCTGCGACCGCGTCGTGCGTGACCATGACGACCGTTCGGCCGAACTCGTGAACGGACCGTCGCATGAATTCGAGCAGCTCCGCGCTCGCGCGCGAGTCGAGGTTCCCCGTTGGCTCGTCGGCGAAGATGATCTCGGGCCGCGACGCCAGGGCGCGCGCGGCTGCGACGCGCTGCTGTTGGCCGCCCGACAGCTCGCTGGGACGGTGCTTCAGGCGGTCACGGAGCCCCGTCGAGTCGAGGATCTTGTCGATCCACTCGGGGTCCGGCTTCTGCCCGGCGATGTCGAGCGGAAGGGTCACATTCTCGGCAGCGGTTAGCGTCGGCACCAGGTTGTACGCCTGGAAGATGAAGCCGACCTTCTCGCGGCGCAGCAACGTCAGCTTCTTCTCGCCGAGCGTCGTCAGATCGACGTCGCCGATGAACACGCGCCCCGACGTGAGGCTGTCCAGTCCGGCCATGCAGTGGAGCAGCGTCGACTTGCCGGAGCCGGACGGTCCCATGACGGCGGTGAACGCCTCGCGCGCGAACTCGACGTCGATGCCGTCGAGCGCGCGCACGGCGGCGTCGCCGGTTCCGAAGATCTTGACTGCCTTCTCCGCGCGCGCGGCTGCCGTGTCCATGTCCGAAATGTCCCCCCCACCAGAACGCCGCCAGGATGATACGGCAGTGCAATTGACCACGGATAGGCGAATCAGCCCTGTTGCTCACCTGCTCGCCGGAGTAGACCCAAGATGCGACCGGGGGAGGTGGAGCCGTCGCGTGGACACGCGCATCGCGCGCACGATCCGTTACGTTCCTGAGAGGTGAGTCTCTATGGCGAAATACTTGTGGGCCGCTTCGTACTCGACCGAGGGCGTCAAGGGCGTTCTCAAAGAAGGTGGGAGCAGCCGGCGCGACGCGATCGAGAAGCTCGTCGCCGACCTGGGCGGAACGCTGGAAGCGTTTTACTTCGGATTCGGCAAGGACGACGTGTACGTCATCGCGGATCTGCCGGACAACACGGCCGCCGCCGCGGTGAGTCTCGCGGTCGGAGGGACGGGTTCGGTGAGGATCAAGACCACCGTGCTGCTGACTCCGGATGAGGTTGACCGGGCAGCACATACGACGGTGGGATACCGCGCGCCGGGCAAGTAGCGACTCGGACGGCAGAGGCCCCGGAGTTCCGGGGCCTCTTCGCTTTCCGAGGAGCCGCGAGATTCCTAACTAGACGCCCCCGGCTTCCCCGCGCTCAACCGTGCGATCCCACCGGCGAGGCGATCCATGTCGGATCTTCTCAACACTCCGACAAGAACACCCTCAGACGTGCTGACCATCAGGTGAGGAAGCTGGAATCGAATGGCGTGGCGGACCATCCGGTCGACTGCCAAGTTCGGCCGCCACGCGCTCGGGCCTGCTTGCATGACTTGTTCGACCGTACGATCTGATGGCCCTGCAAGCTGTTCTTTCTGCAGGAGTCCCAAGATGATGCCTTCGTCGCTCACCGCCACAGCCATATCCCACCCGGCTTCTTCGACCCGCTCCTTGACGCGAGCCAGGCTCTCACTCAACGAGCATGTTGGAACGTCTTTTCGGACCAGATCGCCGATCCGAGCCGAGTTCGCCCGTCTGCCTTCGCTGGGTAGGCCATTCGCGATCCAGTCTTGTTTGCCCGCGACGTAGTCGGAAACAATCTGGCGACGGCACGCTCGTCGAGCTTTGTGAGCGGAATGTTGATCGCTCCGGCGAGGTGCTCCAGGCGATACTCCTTCGCAGGAAGCACTTCAACAACAGGAGCGCCTTCGGACGACATTCTCTGCACTTCGGCACGATCGATCTTTCTGGCCATGATCCATCCTTCGTTCCGCGGATCGGTCACAGCGAGCGAGATAGTCTTGTGACACCAACTCGCAGCCTATTGCCTTCCTTCTACCCCGGAGCCCGACGGTCGACTCGGTTGCATCGTGGTTACCGACATCTCGTCGAATCTCTCTCTATCTGTGCGATAGATGGCTGTTGTCGCCCATAACGAAGAAACGGGCCGGATTTCCGGCCCGTTTCTTGCTTCTTCGAGGCGGTCCTCGAGGAGGCGATCCTCTGGGAGCATCTCTGTCGCGACCGACGATCTTCCGTGCGCCGCGATCGATCACCCACGAGCGACCGCTCGAGGGTACGGCGGCGAACCCTTCCCGATCGGCCGCGATCCACACCAAGAACATCCCCGCGGCCATGAAGAGCATCCCCGCGACGGCGAAGTCCTTCGCCGGACTCGCACCGGTCTTCGCGAGCTTGACGCCGAGCACATGCGTGCCCTTGGAGTGCACGATCCTCGTTCCGGCAACGGTCGGCGGAGTACCCGGAGGAGTCCCGGGCGGAGTTCCCGGCGGCGTCGTCGCCGCGCACTTCACCCAGAACACTTTGTGTTTG
Organism: Actinomycetota bacterium; assembly: GCA_005884515.1. GTDB lineage: Bacteria > Actinomycetota > AC-67 > AC-67 > AC-67 > AC-67. The sequence continues at coordinate 6,488 of VAWS01000114.1, read as the reverse complement.
ACGTCGGCGCCTTGCGCGCCCGGCGCGTGGATCGTGAGCTTCAGGTGGTATCCCTGTTGCGGTTGGGGATCCACACCGGAACTCGTCACGAACGACGTCAGGTCGACGACGATGTCGGCATTGGGCTTTGAAGACGGGTCGAGCGCAACGCTTCCACCGGTCGAGTCACCTTTCGTCGGTGGGATCAGTGCGAACGAATACGTCGCGGTGGTGGCGCGGGGGAAGAAGAAGAACTGAAGATGGAACGAGCAGCCCTCATGAGGATCGTTGTCGGGGATCCCGTTGAACGTTTCGTCGTCGATCTTGACTGTTCCCTTGTTGCCGGGCGGAACGTGATCGCTCTTCGGCGCAGCCGAAGCGGTGCCGACGAACGCGGCTGAGACAACGAGCAGGGCGATCAAGAGTGGGATGAAGCGGCGCGGGAGCGCCGGGGCAGGGTCGCTCGGATGAAAAGCGATCCATCCCCGCTGGTCGTGCCGTCGCGCCTTCACGGTCGGCCGTTTCCCCTCAAGAGAAACTATCGTTCACTTTTCCGAATATAGATCCGTTCTCGCATAGAACAACACCTTTTGACCCGGAATATCGAAAGTACTGATTTGTCTCCCAGGGCGGGGACGGGCAGCCTGAAGCTCCCAAGTTTCCAACTGCGGCAGCTCCAGGCCTTCCGTCGTGGTTACGGCTAGCCGAAGAACGTCGACGTGGGCGGTGGCCCCATCGATCTCCCACCGTAGATGACGTGTCCGCTCCCATCCTGGTACGTGAGCCACGCCGTCGCACCGTGCTGCAACACGCCTCTCTTCGTGTAGTCACACACGCCTTGCGGGAACGCCTTCTGCAGCGCAGACCACTGAGCAGCTGTGAACGAGACCGAGTAGTCGTCTTTCCGCAACGGCTTGAGGCGGCACTCGAGGATGTCGTCGGCCAGCGGTCCCCCCGCTGACATCCGTGGGGTTCCGTAGGAGGCAACGACGGCGTCGCACTCCCATGACGGGATATCGAGCCCGGCACCGTCAGTGCATCGGTCGGTGACGTCCCCCGGCTTGTCTTGGACGATCTTCTGCGCGAGCGGCACGTTGCGATGATCGACATGCACGCGCGCGAGCCACCGGTCGATCGCAAATACGGCTTGGTCGGCGAAATTGGCGTCGCCCAGCAACGGAACCTGCCCTCGCCAAAGGACTTGGTTCGCGGCGGTGCCGAAGTTGCGAAGCAAGCGCTCACGCAGTGCATAGGTTCGGTACACGTCGTGGAAGGATCCCTCGTCGGGCCCGCGCAGATCGATGATCGCGACCTGATTCAGGTTGTTCGCCGAGTCGACCCCTCCGCTCGTGTACACACGATTCAATCCGATCAGGTCGGGCTTGCTGCGCGCGGCCTGCACGTTGTCGTTGTAGTCGAGTCCGCCGATGTGGCTGTTGAGATCGACGAACTGGGTGACGGATAGCTCGCCGTTGAGCAAACCTTGCAGGCCGTACTGGATCCCGTCGTTCCCGAACGGTCGGTTCGCGAACCCATCGCGACGTTTTCCGAAGACGTTCACCATGTAGTCCTGCAGCGTGCATTTCACGCCGTTCGGATTCTTCTTCGGATCGTACGTCTTGGCCGCAGGGACGTCCGGGCACGAGCGGCTTGGATTACCAGAGTTCGGGATCACGGTCGTGAATGTGATCGGATTTCCGATGTTCGGGTGGTCGAGCACCTGCTGGATCGCGGTCGGCGTCCAAACGGTTCCCGGCGACCAACGGGACGGATCTTCGAAGTACTTCAGCAAGATGCTGTAGTCGACGTACTCCATCGCTGAAGACCATGCATCGGTGAAGCTGCACTGAGGCGTGATTCCCTGGTACAGACCGGGGTACGCGTTGGCAACCTGCTGCTGCACCAACGACCCGCCCGAGCAGCCGCTCCCGATCGTCCATTTGATCTCGCCGTAGTGATCGATGACGAGTTCCTTCGCCATCACGAGCGATTCGGCTTGTGTGACGATGTTGCAGTTGTGCCCGGCGTTGTCGAGAGCAGTGGACATGAGGATGAAGCCGCCGCCGAGCAACGTGGTATCGGTGACGCTCGGCGCGGTACCGACGCCATAGGTCGTGTCGCAGCTCGCTCCGTGTGTGATGACGAGCCGCCCGTTGTACTGCTTCTGCGGCGCCCACGGCTGCCACGGCTTGCCGGGCTGCCACAACGTCGCGACCGAGTACTGATCGCGATCGATGTAGCCGGTCTCGGTGCGAACGATGAACGGGACGCTAACGCCCTCAGTCGTGGTCGCCGATGCGATAGCGGCAGCCGGCGGGGGATTCTTCGGGTCATACGATTGGAGCTGGCCCGTTCCGGCCTGCTCGTACGTATACGCGAACGTCGCCGGCTGATCACATTGCTTGTCGATGGCACCCTTCTGGCACAGCCACGGTTGTATCTGCGGTCCCGAGAAGATCGGGCCGCCGATGGGGTGGTTGGTGATCGTGATGCGCGCGCCGCGCCCATCTCGCAGTTGCGCGGCGACCGCGTTGGCGCCCAGCCGCAGCCCGGTCAGCAGACCCTCTATCTTGCGATTCGGTCGAAGCGCGAACTCTCGCGTGACATCCGTGCCGTTGAGTGTGACCCTGAGGTCCGACGCCGCCGCATCGCTCGGGATCGCGATCTGCGTCAACACATCACCGCCCGAGACCAAGTCCGCTCGGTTCGAGAGCGTGGTGATGCTTACGGTGTCCGACGGCGCACCGGCGAACGTCACGACGGGCACGATGGCAGCGACGATCATGAGCGACAACGCGATGGCGATGGGACGGCGGGGCGGGCGGTTTCTCACGACGAACTCCTCGTCGACGAGGGCTGGAGTCTCACGCGAAGGATTCGCCCGCTGACCTCGCCTTCTACACGCCGCCCGGCCATGTCCCGGTGAAGAACGAGCCCGGCACCGAGATCTTATGGTTCAGTCCTAGCGAAGAGCTGCGCACGGCCGAGGCGGTCATGATGAAGAACATGCAGGCGATGCAGGACGGCTCGGATAGCTAAAACGTGGGTATCGCCTGCGGACGCCTATAGCGCGAGATTGTCTCGCTCTTCCACCACACGTTCTTGTCCTGTTGGGGTTTTTCGGATGTCCTCGCGCTGCACACTGTGCCGGGTGCGCCCCGCTACCGTGAGGAGCAGGCCTGCGATGAATGCCACGATGCCGACGACAAGCAAAATCATCCCGATGGTGTTCAGATTGAAGCCCTTGGTGGTGACAGAGACAGCGAACTCCAAGATCGCGCCCACAACGACTAGGGCTATCCCGGACCCCATGAGGCTCACTCCAGATTCTCTGTTCATGGCGTCACCTCCGTAACCGGCAAGCGACTCAGCAGGCGCTCGTGCCTCTTCGATTTCGTGCTTCCGGTGCATGCCCACCCGGACCTTAACCAAACATCGCGCCCCGTTTGTCCTCGTCACTTAGATCGAACCGCCGCGGCTGGAGGCGGGTATACATCTTGTGTGGGAATCGCCGTTGCTATGCCGTTGGCCACGGCCCGGATTGTCCATTTTTCGCTCGCGGGCTTCATTCTTGCGTTATTCGTTGGCGGACTCATCGTGGGAGGTCTTGGGCGGCTCATCGTTCCGGGCCGTCAGCCGATAGGGATCTTGGCGACGGCAGCGCTCGGCGTCGCCGGCTCGATAATTGGTGGCTTGATCGGTCGCTTTATCTTCGGTCCTCACTATGTTCCCGGGCTCCTTATCTCCGTTGTTGGAGCCGCCCTTCTGATCTGGATCGTCGCGGGACGCAGAAACGCATACTGAAGTCGTTGCCTCATCCGAATCCGATTGCCTCGAGCCTCGGTATTGCCTGGCGGCGGTCTCCCGCCGCAAAGATGGTCACCGCAACGATCGTCTATGACACGGCCTTGCGAGGTGTTCGTCATCAAGAGATGATGCGAGCTCTGCGGACGCCACGCGGCAGCCCGAGCGGCCGGCCGCCCACAGTCAGGAACGATACAGGGGGAGGTCGTAGCCTCCCCGGTTGTACGCGAGCTCGGCGATCGAGTGCATCCGCTCATCATCGTTCTGGTCGACTTCGTCGAGCTGACGCTCGATACGCCGGCCGGCGCGTGAGCAGAAAGTCTCGGCGATGTAGCGCTCCTGGCCGGAAGCCTCCACTCCACGTTCCTCGAAGATCCCATTCACGCGAGACAGCGTCGCGATCTGCGCGTACAGGTCTGCGGCAGCGTCGGCGAGCCGTTTCTGTTGCCATTGGCGGAGCACAACGTTCTCTCCGTGGGTCCGGAGCAGCTTCTCGCCGGTTGCCCGGAGTTTCCGGGCGTGGTCGCCGACGGGGTGAGCGAGAGCCTCGAGATCTGGATGGATCCCCTCCAGACGTGGTCGGACTATTTCCCGGCGAACTTTGCTCACGGCGTAATCGGCGAGCACGCCGATGCTGCCGATGGGATCGGCCAGATTCAGGTGGGCAAGGTCAGCGCAAGATGCGCTCGTAGGGCTCGGTCCTCATATAGGCCTTGCCGCCGGCCAGCTGGAAGGCACGGTTCGCTGCGTACCAGATGAACTCCGTGCTGGATACCTTGGAGATGGCGGATTCGATCGAGTAGTCGGTGACCCCTTCATCGACGAGGCCGGTCGTCAGGTAGACGAGGGACTCCAGTCCAAAAAGGTATGAGACCATCCACGCGATCTTTTCTTGGACCAACTCGAACTCGGCGATGGCGCGGCCGAACTGTCGGCGGTTCTGACATTGCTCAATGGTGAGATCGATGAGCTTCTTCGTCCCTCCGATGACCCCGGTTCCGAGCGACATCCTGCCGTTGTTCAGCGTGTGCATCGCGATCCGGAAACCTTCGCCGGGCTCCCCCAAGAGATTCTCCGGTGGAACCCGTACATCATTGAAACGTAAAGGCCGCAAGTCGTTCGCGCGCAGACCGAGGGTGTCGTAACGCGGGCCAACCTCGAGGCCATCCATGCCCTTCTCGAGGATGAGAGCGACGAATCCTTGGTCGCTTTGTGCGAATGTCACGAGCACATCTTTCGATCCGTTTCCGATGAACCGCTTCTCACCGTTCAGGCGCCACGATCCGTCCGCTTGCCGTTCTGCGCGACTTTGGATGTTGTGTGCGTCCGAGCCGGCGTCGGGTTCGGTAAGCGCAAAAGCTGCGAGCTTCCGGCCCGATGCCAGATCCGGCAAGAAGCGCTCCTTCTGCTCGTCGCTCCCGAATAGGTGAAGCGGCTTCATGCCGATGGATTGATGCACCCCCATGACCACAGAGAGGCTGGCGTCGACGGCACCGTATTCCTCCATGACCCGGCAATAGCCGGTTTGCGAAAGCCCTTGCCCGCCGTACTGCTCACCAACGTAAAGGCCCAGCAATCCGCGCTCGCCGAGCCCCGCAATCAGATCGTCGCCGACCCAGCCCTTCTCGCTCGCCTTCTCGGGGTCATAGCGCTCGTTAACAACATCGTGCAATGAGGAGATGAGGTCCGACACCTTCCTCTGCTCCGCCCGTTCCATCGCAGGAAATGGAAGCACCATGCCGGACTGAACCTCGCCGCAGAACAACGATTTGGCGAACGAGGAGGATGGATGTGTCGCCGGTTCGTGCGCTCGCAGGGCAGACATCTATTAGGAGCCTCTATGCGCACTTGCCCATTTGAGGCCGAAAGAAACAAATTTCCTCTTCAAGGCGTACGTGACCTTACCTGGGGGAGGCGCGCCGCATCGAGCGCACGCACCACCTCAGGGGGCTGCAAGGTACGTCGCCGCGCGCTCGGGGTTGAGGCCTGTAGCTATCTCTCGGATGATCGACGCGACCCCTCGCCGCGTCAGCCCTGGGCCCAGATCGGGACGCCGTGAACGTGCGCGAAAGGCCGACCACCGGACGGCCTCGGCGAGCGAGGTTGGTTGGCGCGAATCCCGCTCCGACTCGTAATACGGACTGCTTGGTAGGCGACGCTGGACGATGACTCATCAGCCACAAGAGCCTCGCGTGAGTTCGTGTCGACCATGCTGCGACTATGGCGTGGCGGCGTCGAGCATTGCGCGCATCTGCTCGTGAACGACGTTGATGGCTTGCAGCGGCCGGATCATCACGCGGAACTCCACGATGCGGTCGTTGTCGTCACAGCGGATGATGTCGACGCCGTTGACGTACTTGCCGCCGACTGTCGTCTCGAACTCGAGCACCGCCGCGTCGTCGGCGAGGATCTCCTTTGTGTAGCGGAAGGCGCCGTCGCCTCCATCACCGAGAAGCGTCTGGGCCGCAGCATGCAGATACATCGTCGTCACAGCCTTCCCGCGCTGCGGTGTGTAGACGATCGGTGAATAGAACACGACCTCATCGGCCAACAAAGTGTCCAAGTCTTCTGACGAGTTGCCAGCGATGAAACGGTGCCACCTCTCCACCACTTGTTCGATCATCTCGCCTCCTCGATTCCGACCAACGAAGTCCACCTCCTGCAGCTGATCCCACGAGATGACTACATTGCAATGTTCTTCCAAA
>VAWS01000113.1 GCA_005884515.1 Actinomycetota bacterium | reverse complement strand
CGGCGACCCAGCGGAAGCGGCGTACCGAGCCGTGCGACTCGCCGATCTCTTCGGCGAAGCGCTTGAGCGCGCCGGAGGCGTAGCGGTGTTCCACGAGGGCGGCGAGGTCTCCGATGCGCCAGGAGCCGCCGTCGGCTGCCTTGCGGGCCGCGCGGCCCTCTTTGACGAGGCGCGCCCACTCGTAGGAGCGGGCGTCGGATCCCGAGCCTTCCGTCAGCTCGAGGAAGTCATCGATCTGCATCACGCGCATGGCGGCCCTCCTCAGGTCCACAGCGATGTGACACGGGCGTCAGTGTTAAGTGCTACTTAACACTTTTCGATATCGCCCTGTCAAGCGCGTGTTACGGGCGCCACCGGAGCCAGCGGCCGTGGTAGGCGGCTTCGCCGACCCACGCGGCCTCCCGGCCTGCATTTGCCACCACCAGGGCGTAGCCGTTGTCCGGGCCGGTGATCCCGGCCTCCGGGAACAGTCCGGCCAGGATGTGCGGCCCCTCGCCGGCGACCCAGTAGACGTCGCGGCCTCGCCCGGCCTCGGCCATCAGCGCGCCGAAGCGCGCGCGCTCGTCGCCGTTCATGTACGCGAGGGTCGCAGTGTTGAACACGCAGACGGGCGTTCCCTCGGGAACCGCCGAGATGTGTGGCGGCAGCGTCTCGAGGATCTCGCCTCGCACGATCTCGGGAGGGTCCCCGCGCGCGACCTCGACGGCACGCTCGAAAAGCTCGAGGCGCGCGCCGTGCTCGGGCCAGATGCACGCGCGCAGCCACGCGATCGCGTCGACGTCGCCGACGTCCACCGGCTGGAGGTCGATCCCGATCCTCGAAGCGACCGCAGGCATCTCGTCGGGGATCGGCGGCACGGCGTCACCGAGGAGCTCCGGCGCCATGAGCACGGGCGCCCTTGGGTCGCCGATGAAGCGGCCGGCGCCATACTCGTAGCCGTAGCGATCGAACAGGAGGTTCAGCCCTGCGCTGGCGCCCGCTTCGATCATCGCGAGCGGCCTTCGTGCGCGCGCGGCGACTAGCCCGAACATCGGCAGCAAGAACCCGCACCGCCCGACCTCGTTCGTCTGCGTGTTGTGCGTCGCGTACAGCGCCTCGAGATCGTCTCGGCGCTCCTTCAAGAACGTACGCAGCGGCGGAACGGGATCATCGCGAGACGGGCTCTCGGCGATGTCCGGGAAGAAGGCTGCGAGATCTTCTCCCTGCCCGCGCAGGACGAGAGAGTGGATCGCGGCGAAGTACAGCGTCGCACGCTGCTGCGACTTCGGCGCCGCCAGCAACGGTTCGAGCAGCGTCGGGTCGGCCGCAGCGGCGCGCGCAAGCCGCTCGTACAACGGTGACGACCCTTGAAGCTCGTTGTCGGCGAAGCGCCGCATGATCGCGGCGAGCCGGTCGAGCTCTTCGGTCATGCAGAGACCGGCGCGCGCCGTTCGGTCCAGCCGAAGGCTTGCTCGAGCTGCGCCGCAACGCGGATCAAGACCTCTTCGTGTCCGTACGAAGCGACGAGCTGCACGCCGATCGGAAGTCCCTCGCCGTTCCATGCGACGGGGAGTGAGATCGCCGGCTGGCCGGTCGCGTTGAACGGCGGCGTGAACGGAACGAGGAAGGATGCCGCCGCGCCGGCGCCCAACGGGTTCTCGGGGGTCGCGACGAACGTGCCGATCGGCGGCGGCGGAGCGGTCAGCGTCGGCGTGAGCAGCAGGTCGTACCCGACGAGCCACCACTCGGCCATCCGGCGCGCGTAGGCGAACAGCCACTCGCGCGACGTGAGGAGCTGGCGCCCGCTGCACGCGCGACCCAGCTCGGCGATGGCCCAGGTGTTGATCTCGACGTCGTCTTGAGCGATCGACTTTCCGGTGCGCGCGCTCCACGCGTCGAGCGCCGCCGCAGCGTCGCACCCGGTGAGCACGCCGAAATGGAGGATGTGCTCGGGCTCGTCCAGCGCGGCGGGATGCTTTTCGTCGACCTCGTGTCCGAGCGACGCGAGCGCGCGCGCCGTTCCGTCGACCGCCTGCACCACGTCTGCGTGCAACGGCACGAGGTCCGATGGCGCGCGCCGCATCACGCCGATGCGCAGCGCGCCGGGGTCGGCGGTCGCCTCCTCTTCGAACGGCCGCGCCGGCGCGGGCGCGGTATACGGATCGCCGGCCGCCACGCCTTGAAGCACGTCGAGGATCGCCGCCGTGTCGCGGACCGTGCGCGTCAGCACGTGCTCGACCGACAGGCCGCCCATCGCTTCCCCGAGGTCGGGGCCGGACGGCACCCGGCCGCGCGACGGCTTCAGGCCGACGAGCCCGCACGCGCTGGCCGGGATCCGGATCGAGCCGCCGCCGTCGGATCCGTTCGCGGCGGGCACCATGCGCGCGGCGACCGCGGCAGCGGAGCCACCGCTGGAGCCGCCGGGGATGCGCGACGTGTCCCACGGGTTGCGGGTCGGTCCGTACGCGAGCGGCTCGGTCGTCGGGATCAGCCCGAGCTCGGGCGTGTTCGTCCGTCCGACGAAGACGAAGCCCGCCGCGCGCAGGCGCGCGGCCACGGTGCTGTCGTGCTCTGCGTGCCACCCGAGGTCGCGCAGGAACCGCATCCCGAGGTGGAACGGGTCGCCCGCGCTCGGGCAGCTGAGATCCTTCAGGCGCCGTCGCGGATCAGCGCCGCCGTCGCGGTCGCGTCGAGATCGGCGAGGTCGGTCATGGCTTCAGGGCGGCGACGACGTCGTCGCTCGAGCAGACCTCCGTGATCAGCGGCAGCACGTTCGTGACGCTGAACTCGTGCCACTCGTCCGGTACGCTCGCGCAGCAGTCTTCGATCACGAGCGCCCGGTAGCCGCGGTTCGCCGCTGCGCGCGCGGTGCCCTCGACGGCGAGCGTCGTCGAGATGCCGGCGAGCACGAGCGTGCTCAGCCGCATCGACTCGCAGATCGCCCAGAGCTCGGTCCCGTAGGACGGGTCGATCGACGTGAAGCGGGGGAGGACGAGGTCGCCCTCTTGCGGCTTGATCTCGTCGACGACTTGGGCGCCCCAGGTGCCGTGCACGAGCGACGGTTCGGAGCCGGCGCGCCGGTAGATCGACGGTCCGTTCTCCGGCGGCGGGATCGCAGGGTGGCGTTCCTTCGTCAGGTAGATCACCGGGACGGCGCGGGCGCGGCACGCGCCGAGCACCGGCGCCAGCTTCTGCAGCACGCCCCGGTCCCGCACGGCGCGCGCCAGCGCACCACTCAGTCCACGCTTTTCCGCGCGCGCCCCCGCGCACAGGTCGTTCTGCAGCTCGATGACGAGCATCCCCGTCGAACCTGCAGGCAGCTCGACGGAAGGCACCTACTCGCCCGCTTTCACCGACTCCGGCAGGTATCGGATCAGCCGCTCGCGCACCTCGCGGCGCTTCGGCTTCATGCTGAACGTGAACGGCATGTCTTCGATCACGATGATGCCGCGCGGGCACTTGTAGGGCGCGATGCGCTCGCGCGCCCACGCGAGGAGCTCTTCGCTCGACGTCGTCGCACCCGGGCGCAGCTGCACGGCCGTGAACGGACGCTCGCCCTTGAGCGGATGCGGGATCCCCACCGTCGCGGCGTGCTCCACGTCGGGATGCTGCGTCAGGTGCTGGTCGATCTCGTTCGCGCTGATCTTGTAGCCGCCGGATTTGATGACGTCGTTCGAGCGGCCGGTGAAGTACAGCATCCGCCACTTGCCCTTGCGCACCAGATCCCCGGTGTGGAACCAGCCCTGATCGTCGATCGCGGCTTTGGTCGCCTCGGGGTCGTTCCAGTAGCCCTTCGTGATGTTCGGGCCTTTGAGCAAGAGCTCGCCTTGCTTCCCGTTCGGGACGTCGCGCCCGTCCTCGTCGACGATGCGGTACTTCACGGGCTTCAGCACCCAGCCCATGCAGTTGTCGCCGGTCTCCCACCACGGCGTCTGGGTCACGTACGAGTTCGCCTCGGCCATGCCGTAGCCGCGGACGAACCACGGGAGCTTGCGCCGGCCGAGGAGGCCCTTGCGCGCGCCGAGCTCGCGCACCGCGCGCACCAGCTCATCGTCGAACGCGTCGGCGCCACCACCGAAGACCTTGATCGAGGACCAGTCCCGGTCGCGCGCGCCGGCGTGCAGCAGCATCCGGTACATCGCCGGCGTGCCGGCGATCAGCGTCGGGTGAAGCTGCTCGACGGCGTCGAAGATAGCGTTGGTGTCGAACTTCGACATGAAGAACGAGGGAGTCCCCATGCCGAGGTTTAGCATCAGCGTCGCGTAGCCCGCCGCGTGCGCGACCGGCATGACGAGCAGCCCGAGCCGCCGCGGGATCTTCAGCGACAGCGACGACATCCGCACCATGTTGCGCATGCCGATCATCGCTGCGGCGTGCGTCATCATCGAGCCCTTCGGGAAGCCGGTGGTGCCCGAGGTGAAGAACAGCATCGCGACGTCTTCGTCGGTCGCGGGCTCGACCGGGTCGATGTGGTCGGGTGCGTTCTCCATGACCTCGCGGACGCTTGCGACGCCGTCCGGCGCCGGCTTCTGCCCGACGATCGCCCAGCGTTTCACACCGGGGACGCTCGTCGTCTCCTTGATCGTTGCCTCCCACACCATCTCGTCGATCACGAGCAGCTCGACCCCGGCCTTCTGCACGACGAACTCGATCTCGTTGGGCCGGAGCATGAAGTTCATCGGGACCGGGATGGCGCCGATGCGCGCGAGGCCGAAGTTCACGAACGCCATCTCGATGCGATTCATCGTGATGAGGCCGACACGGTCGCCCTTCCGGACGCCGAGCGCGCGCATCGCCCCGCCGAATCGGTTCACCAGCCGGCCGACGTCCCGGTAGGAGAGCGTGTCACCGGAGAAGCCCGGGTAATCGATCGGCGCGTCGAGCACGAAAGCGGTCCGTCCGCCGTAGAGCCCAACGAGCCGGTCGACGAAGTTCGCGAAGTTGAACCGGTCGCGTTCCTTCCAGAGCACGCGGAAGCGCTCCCGCCAGGGAGGTTCCGTGCGGTTCAGGTCGCGACCCGAGATCACTTCCGTTGCCATACCGGTGGTCTCTTCTCCGCGAACGCGCGCGGCCCCTCTTTGGCATCCTCGGTCATGAACACCTCAGCAGCTTGCATCAGCTCGTAGTCGTAGGCGCTCTTGAGGTCCGTTGCGAGACCGTGCATCACGGAGCGTTTGGTCGCTTCGATCGCCAGCGGCGCGTTCGCCATGATCTTGCGCGCCCACGACTGCGCTTCGTCGAGCAGCTTGTCGGCCGGCACCACCGCGTTGACGATGCCCATGCGGAACGCGTTCTGTGCGTCGATCGCTTCGCAAAGCAACAGCACTTCCATGGCCCACGGGAACGGGATCTGGCGCGGGAGCCGCACGGTGGTGCCACCGCCGGGGAACAATCCGCGCTTGGGCTCGAAGATGCCGAACGACGCGTTCTCCGACGCGATCCGGATGTCGGTCCCCATCAGCATCTCCATGCCCCCGGCGACGCACGTTCCGTTGACTGCGGCGATCACCGGTTTCCACAGCTCGAAGTTGCGAAGGACGGCCGTGAGGCCGACCTCCGGCCCGACCTTCTTCCCTTCGAGCATGTCCTTGTGCATCTGCTCGGTGTTACCGGCGACGGCGGGCACGAACGACTTCAGGTCGGCGCCGACGGTGAAGTCTTTGCCGGTTCCGGTGATGATCGCGACGCGCGCGCCCTCGTCGTCGCGGAACTCTTCCCACGCCGCTGCGAGGTCGGCCATGTGCGGCAGGTCGAGCGCGTTGCGGCGCTCCGGCCGGTTGATCGTGATCGTGGTGATCCCGTCTTCTTTGGTGATCTCGATGGCCACGTTCGTCCTTTCGCCTGAGGCCCGTTTATGCTTTTCGCACCGCGGGAGCCTATCGCGCGGCAGCGAAAAACCAGGAGGAAACGATGGTGGACAAA
>VAWS01000112.1 GCA_005884515.1 Actinomycetota bacterium | reverse complement strand
ACGTTGCCCACAGGGCGCCCCTCGTCAACGCGGCCATCTCCCACGTCGCCGCACCCCTCGTGTATCAAGCGGCGATGGGACTCCCGCAGAGCGATGTTGTCATGCTTCCCGTCGATCCCATCCAAGCGATGCCGACGTACGACTTGGCGCTTGCGGCCTTCGAGAAGCAACCGACGGTCCGGGTTCTGTTCGACAACGGAGCCGGCGCGTCACCCCTCGGCGACTCGACGCCCGGGAATCCCTATCCAGGTTTCATCGGCGAGTTCTCATCGTTGCCCGTCCCCGGTACGGCCGCGGAACGGTGGTACTTCGGACCCGGAGGCACGCTCTCCGACGACCTGCCGGCGAGGGGGGGCATCGATCAGTTCACGTGGAACGCGAAAGCGCTGCCGCCGACGGACTTCACGGGTGGCACCGGCGGCGGCGGCTTGTGGGGGAACGCGTCGCAGTGGAAGTGGAACTGGAAGCAGAATCCGAAGGGAACGGCTCTCTCCTATCTAACGGCCCCCCTCAAGACCGACACCACCGTCTTCGGCGCCGGCGCGGTCTACGTGTGGGTGCGATCATCGACTCCCGACGTCGATCTTCTCGCCACGATCAGCGAGGTGCGTCCCGACGGCAAGGAAACGTTCGTCCAGAACGGCTACATGCGCGCGAGCATCCGCAAGCTCTCGACCGATACCAACAACATATTCAAGCAGCGGAGCACGCTGCTGAATCCGATCCCGAGCTTCCTGTTCGGCGACGCCCAGCCGATGCCGGCCGGGAAGTTCGTGCAGATCGCTATCCCCCTGTACTACGAAGGCCACGCATATCGGGCGGGTTCGCGCATCCGAGTGACGATCGCGGCGCCGAACGGCACGCAGCCCATCTGGGCGTTCGATCACACGGTGCCGGGTAGAACGGCGAACGTCTCGATCGCATACTCGCCGACCCGACCGTCGTTCCTGGTGCTGCCGGTGATCCCGGGGTTCGACGCACCGACACCGCTGCCGCCGTGCCCGAGCCTGCGCAACGAACCATGCAGGGCCTACGTGGCGATCGAGAACCGTACGGCCACTCAGTGACACGGTTAGGTCAAAGGGGCCGCTCTCGCGGCCCCCTTGCCTTCCCCCCCAGGTCGTTCGACCACGGTGATTCCTCTTAATGCTTCCGGCGCCCGTCCGGCGCATCTCCGGCTTGGGGCAGATGCACGCAGAAGCGAGCGCCGCCCCCTCTAACGTCCTCAACCCATGCGCGGCCGCCGTGGATCTCGGAGAACCTCTTCACCAGTGACAAGCCCAGTCCGCTCCCGCCTGCGGGCCCGGAACGGAAGTCGTCGAAGATCGCAGTCTTGATCTTGTCGGGCACCCCCGGTCCGGAGTCTTGAACCGTGATATGGGCGCCTGTGCCGTCACTCTGTGTGGCGATGATGATCGGCGAGTCGAGCGGGGTGTGGGCTTTCGCGTTCTGAACGAGATTGTCGATGATTCGCTCGAGCAGCCCTGGATCGATGTTCACGATCGGTCCATTGCCTTCGACCCTGAGGGGGCGGGTCCCAATATCGAGTTCGGGGACAAGCGCATCGATCAGAGCGCGCACATCGGTAGGCCTGCGATGGAGGATCCATCCGACGGCATCGAACCGCTGGAGATCGATCATCTCATGAATGAGGTGCTCCAGCTGAAGCGCGTTGCGGAGTGTGATCTTGATGCATTCCGCCCGTTGAGCTTCGCCCAACGTCGATCCGTGCGTCAGGAGTGTCTGCGAGACCCCAATGATCGGCGTGAGGTGTCGGCGCATATCGTGGGCGATCGTGCTCAGGACGACCTCTTGCGGGACCTGTTCTCCGTCGCCTCTCCCCGGCGATAAGCGAATCTCTATGGTGGGAAGTTGCGAGGACATGCCCTTTCGCCGGATTTTCCCGGTTGTGCTCACGTAGGCCTCCGCTCGCTCACCTAGGCGATCCTCGCTTCAAGTTTTGACGCGCAGATCGCGCTGGTTGCGTACCTTAAGTTGAGCGAGGAGTGTGGTCGGTCTGAATGGGTACCGATAACACAAGATGACGCGCAATGACTACTCTAAGACCAGTGGATTCGGGGCGAGATAAGTTGATTGGAATCTCGGGCACGGGGAACCGCCTGCTCGATGCTCTTCCATCTGAGGATCGCCGAAGGATCGTCGAACGCGCGACCCTCACAGAGATGCCACTCGGAACCGTTGCTTTTGAACGCGGAGAAGATATTCCTTATGTTCATTTTCCGACGCGCGGGGTTCTCTCTTTAATCACCGCGACACGTGACGGATCGACCATCGAGGTGTCGACGCTCGGCAATGAGGGAACGACAGGAGTTCCCGTCTTCCTCGGCTCTCGCCAAGAAGTGAACGTTCGTTGTATCTCACAGGTGGAAGGACAAGCCGTTCGCATCGGTGCCGACGATTTCCAAGATCAATGCGAGCTCAGTCATTCGTTGAGAATCTTGATGGGTCGATACACCGTCGCCTTGCTTACCCAGGTCGGTCAGGCCGTTGCCTGTAGTCGACTACATTCCACGTCGGAACGCTGCGCGCGATGGCTGCTCATGACGCACGATCGCGCAGGGACCGATAAGTTCTTCCTCACGCAAGAATTCCTCGCGTACATGCTTGGGGTCCGAAGGGCATCGGTAACCAATTCTCTCGGACCTTTGCGGAAGGCAGGCATGCTCTCATACAGCAGGGGGCATGTCGAAATCCTTGATCGAGCCGCCCTCAAAGAGACCGCCTGTGAATGCTACGACGTGATGCGCTCTGCCTTCGAGCAGGTACTTGAACAGCAGCTTTGAAACCGGCTACGGAGCGTCGTCGTTTGTGACGACCGCGACCTCCTCCCAAGAGTCCGCAGCTACGGGAGAAACGGACCAGATCATTTTGGTCGTCCGTGCGCAACGGTACAGACAACGACCTCCGTTGAGTCCATTGTCCTAGACGCCTCGGCGACCTTCCTCCCCCGGGGATAGAACGATCGAAGCCTCCCCTTTCGATCCCACCAGGTCGTGCATGGCCCTTTCCCTCGACGAGGAGGCCCAATGAAGATCCTTACGGATTTGGGCTGCGTTCATGTCTCAATGGACCCGTTGGGTGAGTGGGAGGTCCGGTGCGGCGAACGGCAAGCGGAGTCCCACAACCTTGCCCACGCACTGTGGTCTATCGGGATCCCGGGCCCGTCGGCGCGCGTACTTGCCACCGACATCATCCACGGCTGGGAAGGGTGGATGAGCGCCAACTGAGCGCCGATGCTTTCGCCTGGGGTCCGAGCTCTTAGCGAGCCCGGAGAGAGGCCGCTCGTCGGTCGGACCATCGATTGGTATCCCTCTCGTCGCTCACTCCGGGCCCATCCTCTGCTGTGTGGGTATCAACTGTTAGACACACAGGAGTACAGGAGGAGTGATACGTGACCCTCTGGAAGCCCGACGAGCTCAGCAGGATCGAAGCTGCCGAAGAGCTGGAGATCGCCTCGTACCGACACGACGGCACACTGCGAAACTCGGTGACGATCTGGGTCGTCCGTCGCGGCGACGATGTATACGTTCGATCGGTCAACGGACGTGAGGGCTCGTGGTTCCGCGGGGCGCAGGACCGCAACGAAGCGCGCATCGACGCCGGCAGCGTGGCGAAAGACGTCACGCTCGTCGAGACCGACGAAGACAACGACGAGATCGACTCGGCCTACCGCACGAAGTACCGCCAGTACAGCCGAAGGATCGTGAACAGCATCGTCACCCCGAAAGCTAGAGCGGCGACGCTTAAGCTCGTGCCGCGTTCCTGAAAGCAGAGAAAACCAACGCCTTCCGTATCCTCTGGCTCTGTGCGTGCGCCAAGAGCGAATGAGCTCGGCCCGTGAACACGCACGTCGTTCCGTGAGATGGCTTGAATCTCCGCATTCCACATCCTTCCTATGGGTCGCCTGGGATCACGCGGGTATCTGTGGGAGTGAGGAATCCAACGAGCGGGAAGGAGGTTTCCTCATGCCACGCAAGCGGAACACGAGCACGATCGAGCAAGCCGCTTACGCTGCCGTCGGCGCGGCCGACGCGGCGACCGACGTTGTCAAAGAGAAGGTCGTCGATCTGAAGGCGGCAACGAAGAAGGCTCGTCGCCGCACGTCGTCGGCGATCACCGATGCCGAAAAGCGAGGCCGCTCGACGGTTGAAAAGATCCGCAAAGCGGGCAAGCGATCCGCTGCGCGCGCGCGGCCGAAGAGCTCGGCGCGCACCACGTCGTCAACGGCGTCGAAGCGCAAAGCACCGAAGCGACGCACCAAGACCCGCAGTTGACGCGCTGATCTGATCTACGGTTTCTCTGATCTCCGGTTTCCGGCCCCACGTTCTGCCGTCGAGGGGTCGGAAACCGCGCCACCGAAGGACGATTCAGGGCGAGCGGCGAGCCTCTCGGCCGGACGGCATCCGCCGCCGGCCACGGCGATCACGGCCAGGGCGGCGCCGGTTGCGGACAACCAACTGTCCGCCCACAACGCTCCACTTTTTACCCGGCGCGCGATCGCACGCTTCCGGACTGTGAGAACGGTCAAGGCGACGATCGACACCGCGGTGATGATGACGCCCACGAGGGAGCTACGCGCGCCGCTCCCAGCGACGAGCCGACGCGTGCTCTCTTCGATCGCGAACAGCCCGATGCTCACGAGTCCGATACTGACGATCCGAAGGGCAAGTCGCTCGCGCGAAGGCGATATCGCTTCGTGCTTGAGCGCATGCTTGAAATGAAGCGCCAACGCCCAGGATCCCGCTGCGTCGAGCACGCCGGTCAAGCCGAACACCACGAGGACGAGCGCATGAGCCATGACCCCGGCCACGATCGCCGCTGTGCTTGCAGCGACCGTCCACGCGACCGACGCGGCGGAGACGCGGAATGCTGCGCGAAGACCGTCGCGGGAGAGAACCGGAGGAGGAGTGCTCATCGTGCTCCTTGGGGTCGACGACACGGTCGCCGACCAGACTTCCCGGCACTCCGTCGGCAAGAGTACGGATCAGCGGATACCGAGGCAAACAAAGATCTGTTACGAGGCGCGCAGTTGCACGCTGCGCGCACGCAGCAGGCGCTTCGCCTCGCGGATCCCCGTCGAGAACGCGCCGTCCGCGTACCCGAAGCGCGCAGCGCTCGACGCCTCGCCTGCGAAAAGCAGCCGGCCCGCGACCGGTGCCGCGAGCGCATCTTGATCCGCCGGAGACGACCCGATCTTGATGTACGAGTACGACCCACGCGTGAAGGGATCCCGGCCCCAGCGAGTGATGACGACGCGAGTCGGCTTCGGGATCGGTCCCCCTTGAACCGCGCGCAAGACGTGCAGCATGCGTGCGGTGATCTCGCCGTCGCTCTTTCCGTCGAGCGCGATCGCGTGCCGGCCGGTGTTGAACGCGACGAGGATCGGGACCTTCTCGATGAAGAAGTAGTCGACGATCAGCGGGAAGTCCATCGCGTTCGGGTAGCTCAGATGAAAGATGTGCGCGTGCTCGGTTGCCCAGTAGGGCTCCGGGAAGCGCATGGCCACCTTTTCGAACGTCCCGAAGCCGAGCCGTCCGATCGCCGCGCGCTTCCATGCCGGCAGCGAAGGGGAGAAGGAGATTGCCCCCGACTTCAACACGCCGAGCGGAACCGTAACGAGAGCGTGCGATCCTTCGAACGTTCTCTGTATCCCCGCGAAGTCGCGCGCCAGCACCCGGACCCCGTTCCGCTCGACGATGACGCGCGTGACGCGGTGGCGGAGACGGACGTCCACCGAACCGCCGAGCGCGCGCACGATGCGTGAGTAGCCGCCGACGGGGAAGTCGCCTTCGCCGAATCCAACGTAGGGGGAGTCGTAGTTCGCCCAGTACTGCAGCGAGTCCAGGTCCCAGTCGGTTGCATCGGGAAGCTCCACGATCAAACGCAGGAAGAACTCGGCGAAGCGTGCAGCGTCGCCGGCCAGCTGCTGCTGCTTGATGTACGTGAGGATCCCGTCCTTCGTCGTCGCCTTCGGCCCGAGCTTCGCGCTGATGTTCGACGCGTCGATCTCCTCGAATCGCAGCGCGTGCGCGGCCGCCTGCAGGGTGCTCGTCGGAAGAACGACGCCGGTGCGCTCGTCGTAGAAGCGCGACTCGGGAACGTCGAGCTCGATCGATGCGTTGGTCTGAAGAACACCTGCCTGCGTTGCGAACGTAGTCATCGGGTTACCGACCGGGTCCGTTATCCACGAGCAGCCGAGATCGACCGGGGACCCGCCGACGTCGACCGTGCGCGCGCGCCCGCCGATCCGGTCGCGGCCTTCGAGCACGACGCACGGCACGCCGGCATTCCCAAGGGCGTTCGCTGCGGCCAGGCCGGCGAACCCGGCGCCGATGATGACGACGCGCCTGACCTCGCCGGCGGCGCCCGGCGGGATCGCGTTCGATCCGTCGTCGTACGAAAGAGGCAGAGGGACGAGCGGCCGGGGGAGACCGACGCGGGGAAGGGCAGCCGCGCCTGCCGTCAGCGCCATCAGCTGCAGGAGCCGGCGCCGCGTCAGGTCGTTGGAAGAGCTCACGACCACCCAGTTCGTCGCGCCGGCCTCCCAGCCCTCCTGTGAATCAGTTACAGCGGCAGGTCTGCGTAGATCGCCGTCTCGATGTAACCGTTCTCGTACCGCGAACCGGAGCCGGCGCGCATGTCTTCGGCGCGCTGCTTGAGCACCGCGCGCGCGGCCCGCTCGGCATCGGCCGACGCCGGGTTTCCTTCGCTCAGCACCCATGGCGCGAGCGCGAGGAACTGGGGGTGGTCACCTGCGTAGCGCGCGAACGCGCCGTCCTCGGGTAACGCCAGCGCGGCGCCTGCGTAGTGGCGCGCGTTCCCCACGCGCCCGCGTTGCGTGATCGTGCTCTGGCCGTCGAACGGCAGGTCGATCAGGTTGCCGGTCATCATCGGGCACACGAGGTATTCGAAATGCACCCCGGGATCGGTCACCGCGCGCAAGGTGGACGCGCCCCAGGAGACCGCTTGCGAGCCGATGCCGTCCGCCGGCGTCTGCCACGGACCCGGGTTCGCTTCCGTCTGCAACACCACGTTCACGCCGCGCGCGTCGAGGCAGTACGGTTCGCGGACCCGAGCGCAGGGATGACGAAGGGTCCGGTGTTCGCCGGTGAGATGTCACCGTCCGACAGCGCAAGGAACTGCTCCTCGATCGACGTCAGCGGAACTTTCTTGTTCACGGCGAGCAGGTTCGCGCGCGGGTCGTACTGTCCGGCGCGCGTGGTGCGCGCGAACGTGGTTCCGGCCGGCACACCGAGCTGGCGATCGAGCCACGCGAGCTGATCTCCCGGTAGCGTCCTCACGTCGTTCGGACCCCAGAGGAACGCGCTGTTCCACACCTCCGCGCTGGTCGCTTTCCACACTGCGCTCGGCGCGCGCGCGCCGACCCCATCGGGGTTCCACAGCGTTGCAACGTCGACCGGGCTCGTCGACTCGGTGAAGTTGGCTTGGTTGTTCGCCGCCACGACGTACAGGTGGTAATCGCGCGCGATGCGAGAGAACGTCGTCATGAAGCTGCGAACGAACGTGTCGGTGGCGGCGGTGAGGATCGCGCGCCGCGGGTCTTCGGTCGGGAACAGCGTCCGGTACGAGGCGAGCGCGCGCGCGTGGCCGGCCGCCGCGGCCGCCAATGCCGCCGTCGCGTAGGGCGGCGCGCCGGTCGCATCGCTGAGCTGCGGGCTCAGCGGCTTCGGCGCAGACGCAATGGCGCGCGCTCCGATCCCGGCCGTGCCCAGGGCCAGCGTCGCGAACCCGGAGTCTTCGGTGAACACGACCAGGTTCACGCCCGGCCCACGGTGGGGGAGGACGTACTCCTGGACGAGGCAGCGCATCTTGTGGTCGTACGTCGCCGTGTCGACCACGTAGGCGGGGCTCTGCTTGTACTGCATCGCGAAGACGCGCAGCGGCGAACGCGCACGCGCCGCATCGGTCACGTCTCGCGTGTGGAGCGGTGTGCTGTTTGGGCCAAACCCGGCACCGGCATCGGCGTCGGCGCACGCCGAGCCTGCTGCGCGCGCGCCGACGGGGGACGCCAAGGCCAACGCAAGAAGAACGACTATCCACCGCCCGCGCGCCATGGCACGAGCCTTCGCCGCCCATGACGAGCATCCCTGCCGCCCCTTGCCCTGCTCCCCGCGCGCGTGTAGCGTCGCGCGCAGGCCGATGGGATTCCTCCAGCCTGCACCGCCTCCTTTCGACCTCGATGAGTGGAGGGCGAGGCCTTTCCTCGCGCGCCTCAAGCCGAACGCACAGGACTGGGTCCTCCACGGGTTCGGGGCGCCGGGGATCGTCTACGTGCTGTACACGATGAAGCTGATCGTGTTCGTCGCCGGCGGGTTCCTGATCACGTGGGCGACGACGCCCGATCTCGGCGGGCTTGGTGACATCGGGCACTGGTGGCTGGCGCCGATCGTGTTCCAGAAGCTCGCCGTCTGGACGCTGCTGTGGGAGATCCTCGGCTTGGGCTCCGGGTCGATGCAGCTGACCGGACGCTTCTCGCCGCTGATCGGCGGCGCCTTGTACTGGCTGCGGCCCGGCACGGTTCGGCTGCCCCCGTGGCCGGACAAGGTGCCGCTCACGAAGGGATACCGCCGCACCGTGTGGGACGTCGCGCTGTACGTGGGCGTCGTCGGTGCCGCGCTCTACCTCCTGACCTCACCGGGTGAAGTCTTCGGCGCGCGCCGCATACAGCCGGGCGCGATCATCGCGCTGCTCGTTCTCTGGGGACTGCTCGGTCTTCGCGACAAGGTGCCGTTCCTCGCCGCGCGCCCCGAGGTCTACGGCTTCGTGCTCCTCGTTTCGCTCTTCTCGTTGCAGCACGCGATCGCCGGATGGCAGTTCGTCTTCTTCTTCATCTGGGCCGGCGCCGCGATGTCGAAGCTGAACCGGCACTTCCCGTTCGTCGTCGCCGTGATGGTCAGCAACACGCCGTGGAACCGTTCCGCGCGCGCGAAGGAGAAGATGTACCGGCACTACCCCGACGACCTACGCCCGTCGCGCGCCGCCATGCTCGCGGCGCACATCGGGACGGCGTACGAGTTCGGCGTGCCGCTGACGATGATGCTGACGCGCGGGGGAGCGCTGCAGACGATCGCGATCATCGGCATGATCGCGTTCCACGCACACATCCTGTCGACGATTCCGATGGGCGTGCCGTTGGAGTGGAATCTCTTCATGATCTTCGGCATCGCATTCTTGTTCGGTCACTACGGCGCAGTTCCGCTCTCGACGGTGGGGATCCCGCTCTTAGTGGTTCTCATCCTGCTCGGCGCCGTGATCCCGATCCTCGGCAACCTGTTCCCCGAGAAGTTCTCGTTCCTGCTCTCGATGCGCTACTACGCCGGCAACTGGGCGTCGAGCACGTGGCTCTTCCGCAAGGACACCGACGCGGAAGGGAAGCTCGACCGGCGGGTTTCGAAAGTCGCGCGAATCGGCGTCGAGCAGCTTGCGAAGGTCTACGACCGCGACACCGCGCAGTACGTGATCGAGAAAGGGATGGCGTTCCGCGCCATGCACAGTCACGGCCGCGCACTTACGGGGCTGCTCGCGCGCGCGGTCGACGACGTCGAGGGATATCTCATGCGCGACGGCGAGATCATCGCCGGCATCGTGGCGGGGTGGAACTTCGGCGACGGGCACTTCCACGATCACCATCTTCTCGAAGCGGTGCAGGAGCAGGCCTCGTTCGAGCCGGGCGAGCTGCGCGCGATCATGCTCGAGTCGCAGCCGATCCAGAAGCAGCGGCAGCGGTACCGGATCTTCGACGCAGCGACGGGGCTGCTCGAAGAAGGATGGGTCGACGTCGCGGAGATGTGCCGGCGCGGGCCGTGGCTGGAGGAGTCGTGGGAGTTCCCGGTTGAAGTGACATGGCCAGTGTCGAACGTCGCGAGCGCCTCGCGGCTAACGGAAGTCTAGTTTTCGGTCGTCTCCCAGCTTGGGAGCAGCCCGTTCTGCATCGCGAACATCGCCGCCTCGGCGCGACTGTTGACGCCGATCTTGGCGTAGATCCGCTCGATGTGGTTGCCGGCGGTCTTCGGCGCGATGCCGAGCGCATGGGCCACGGCGCGCGTGGTGCCTCCGCGCGACGCGAGCACGAGGACCTCGACTTCGCGCGGCGTGAGTCCGGCCGGCGCCGACGGCTTGCGGCGGACTTGGTGACCGGCCGCGGACAGGACGGCGTCGACGGCCGCTCCGTCGTACTCGCCTTCGCGCGCGCCGCGCCGTAGCTCTTTCGCCGCGTCGTCCCGCGAAAGCGCGGTGCGATGTGGGCGATCTTCGAGCATCGCGTGGTAAGAGTCGGCCGCTTCGAGGAAGCGTCCGAGGAACGGGATCGTCGCGCCGGCGATCCCGCGCGGATAGCCAGTGCCTCCGGCGCGCTCGTGCGCCGCCGACGCGATCGAGGCGAGGAGGGCAAGCTTGCCGGCGTTGTGCAGCACCCGGTCGGTGTAATACGCGTGCAAGCGCACCTTCTCCATCTCGAAGTCGGTCAGTGGGCCGGGCTTGTCCCAGATGGTGTTCGGAACCCCGTTGCGGCCGATGTCGTGGACCCACGCAGCGCGCTGCAAAGTCTTGACGTCGGACTCGGGGAGACCGGCGATCCGCGCAGCCGCGACCGCGAGCGACGCGACGCCGCGCGAGTGCCCCGTGAACCACGGCGACTTTAGGTCTGCATAGTCGCCGATCAGCGCGAGTGCGTCGTCCAGCTCGTTTTCCGTCAGCGGCCCTCGCCCCCACGGCTGGGACCCCACGACCGCATCCCACGACGAGCCGTGCGCGCGACTACCTGCGCCTGCATAGCGATGTTCGCAACCTGGATCGGCACGAGCAGGTCTTTGCCGCCGAGATGTCGCGGCAGTCCCCTCCCGTTCCACTGCGCGAACGTCTGGTAGAGGCACGTCTCGACCAGCTCGCCGAGACCGAGACGGTTCGTCAGCTGTGCACTAACGGCACAGTGCGCGAGGAACGAGCGCTCGAGCGCGCTCATACGGGTGAACAGGAGGTCGGCTTT
This sequence comes from Actinomycetota bacterium, assembly GCA_005884515.1. GTDB lineage: Bacteria > Actinomycetota > AC-67 > AC-67 > AC-67 > AC-67. The sequence continues at coordinate 797 of VAWS01000112.1, read as the reverse complement.
GATGCGCGCGCGCGTCATCGCGCCTCGCCCCCCGCCGGCGCGCCCGATGATGAATCGCATGAGGTCGAAGGTCGAAGGCGGCACCGCCGTCACGTCGTGGCGGAACTGGATGTCGTCGCCGAACACCGCCGAGAGCTCGAACGAGACGCCGGTGCACCCGGCCGTCGTGAAGAGCGCGACCCAGTACGTAGCGTCGCGATCTTCTTGCGAGAGATCGAGCTGGTCGGCGAAACGCATCGCAACGACGCACGTTCTGAGCATGTGCTCGAGCGGCTGCCCAAGCCCGAGGTCTGCGGCCAGCGCGATCGAGGCGACGACTTCCGCGAGCTGAACCCCCGAGTCGACGCCGCGTCGCTCTGCCCCGGTGACGATGGCCACGGTTGAACGGTACCGGAAGGCGTCCGGAGAAGGAAGGTCGTGCGAGCCTAGTCGGCGAGGCTCGCAGCGCGGCGCTGCAAGATCTCCCGCTCGCGCGCGTTCCGCGTGAGGGAGGCGGCGCGCTCGAACTCCGCCCGCGCTTCGGCGTTGCGCCCGAGCTTCGCGAGCAGGTCGCCTCGCACGCTGGGGAGCAGGTGGTAGTTCTTGAGCGACGGATCGTCGGCGATCTGGTCGAGCAAGGACAGACCTTCGGCCGGACCGGACGCCATCGAGATCGCGACGGCCCGATTGAGCTCGACGATCGGTGACGGCGCGACGCGCGCGAGCACCTCGTAGAGATCCGCGATCTTCGCCCAGTCGGTTCTTTCCGCGGTCGCGGCGCGCGCGTGGCACGCGGCGATCTCGGCTTGCAACGTGTA
>VAWS01000047.1 GCA_005884515.1 Actinomycetota bacterium | reverse complement strand
CGAGACGAAGAACCAGCAAGGAATGATGGAAGCGCGCATCCGCAAGATCGAGCACATCCTCAAGAACGCGCAGATCGTCGATACGCCGATGGCTTCCGACCACGCCGAGGCGGGAACGATCGTCACGCTCAAGCCGCTCGACGGGGGAGAAGATGAGCGGTATCTGCTCGCGGCCTCGAGCGAAGAGCGCGCGCGGGAGGTCCGCACGGTCACCGTCGGCTCCCCGCTGGGGCAAGCCCTCAGCGGGAAGGCGGTGGGCGACAAGGTCGAGTACGCCGCGCCGGGCGGAACGTTCTCGTACGAGCTCTCGAAGATTGAGCCCTGGGACGGGCAGGCCTAAGACTGAGGCGGTCGAGGGGCGATCTTCGATTCGATTCGACGATCTGGCACGAGCCATATGAGCGCGACGAAGACGTAGAGGCCGAGGGAGATCCATCGGTCGATGAAGGCGAAAACTATGCCGACCGCGTAGATCACCGGCGAGATCTTTCCCTTCACGTCGCTCCCGACTGCCTCGGCAAGCTTCGAGTTCGGACCCTGCTCGTTCACGATTGCCGTCTTCAAGATGTAGTAGGCGATCGCGGCGAGCAGAAGGACGATGCCGTACGCGGCAGCCGGGACTTCCGCGAAGTGCTTCGTGCGCCCGGGCGTTCCCCCTTCGCCCAACCATTGGGTCATGAACGGAACCAGCGAGAGCCAGAACAACAGGTGGAGATTGGCCCACAAGACCTTGCCGTTGATCCGGTCGGTGAGCGCCAGCATGTGGTGGTGATTGTTCCAATAGATGCCGAGGAAGACGAAGCTCAGCAGGTAGATCAAGAACCGCGGCAAGACGTCTCGGAGAGCCCGCCAGCTGGTTCCTGCGGGCTGGGCGAGCTCCAGCACCATGATCGTGATGAGGATCGCGATCACGCCGTCGCTGAATGCCTCGAGCCGCGAGCTGGACATGACTCTCAGCCGAGGATACGCGTGCACCCCAGTTCCCCTTAGTATCCCGGGGCGTAGCCGGAGGGTAGGAGGACACCGTGGCCAAGTATGCGACCCTCGTCACGTCGAAAGGCACGATCAAGGTGCGGCTGCTCCCCGATCACGCACCGATGACGGTCGACAACTTCGTCGGTCTCGCAACCGGCACCAAGGAGTGGAAAGATCCGCGGGACGGCAAGAAGAAGACCGAGCCGATGTACGACGGAACCGTCTTCCACCGCGTGATCCCCGAGTTCATGATCCAGGCCGGCGACCCGACCGGGACGGGGACCGGCGGCCCGGGATACGAGTTCGAAGACGAAGTCGCCGGCGGGCCCGGATTCTCGAAGCCCGGTTACCTCGCGATGGCCAACGCGGGCCCGGGCACGAACGGCTCGCAGTTCTTCATCACCGAAGCGCCGACGACGTGGCTCACCGGCAAGCACACGATCTTCGGCGAAGTCATCGAGGGGATGGAAGTCGTTAACGAGATCGCGCGCGTCCCGCGTGACAAGCGTGACAAACCGAACGACGACGTCGTCATCGAGCGTGTGGAGATCAGCGAAAGCTAGTGCGCGGGAACGCGATACGCGGGCAGGATCCCTTCCGCGATCGCTTCGACCTGCTTCACGTCCGGGATCTCGGGGAAGATCCACAGGATGTCTAGTCCCGCAGGCTCATACTCCTTGATCGCTTGCGCGACGACGTCGACCGGACCCGCGTGGATCCGGTTTGGGAGATCGGCGTCGCTCACGTCGCCGTAGTAACGGCGATACGAACGCGCCGCGGCTGCGAGCGCGGAGTCGGGGTCGTCGCCGATCGCGACGTACGCGAGCCCGCCGATCTGGAACTTCTTCTTCCCAGCCTGCTCTGCGGCAGCGCGTATCGCCGGGGCTCGTTCGATCATCGTTTGCGGCCCGGTGGCACCGAAGAGGAACGCGTCGGCCATCTCGACGGCTCGCTCGATCGCGCGCGGCGCTTGCCCGCCGATCCAGATCGGCGGCAGCGGCTTCTGCATGGGCGCCGGCCCCAGCACTGCTTGATCCGGCGTTGCCTTCTTCGCCGCGCGCCAGATGCGCCGGATCTTGCGGATCTGCCGCTCGAGCTTCTTCCCGCGCTTCGGCCAGCGCGCGCCGAGCACCTTGTAGTCGGTCTGGTCCCACCCGAGACCGAAGCCGAGGTCGAGCCGTCCGCCCGACAGGCGGTCGATAACCGCGGCTTGCTTCGCGACGAGCACCTCGTTCCTATTCGGCATCTGGAGGATCGTCGTCGCCAGCCGCACCCGCTCCGTCACGGCGGCGGCAGCGGCGAGCGAGATGAGCGGCTCCCATATGTCGTGGCTCGGACGGTCGATCGTTCCGAATGAATGGAATCCGGCGTGATCCGCCGCGCGCGCCCAATCGAGGAACATGCCGCGGTTCACATCTGGAACGAGCGTGTTTGGAAGTCCGATGCCCAGCTTCATCGTTTGTCCCTTCGTCTCAGCTGCGAACCAGCTCGATCAGCTCGGCCGCGTGGTCGTACCGGCGGAACGGTGGAATGAGATACAGGCCTGCGACGCGCGCGCGCAACTCTTCGCACAGATCGACGGCAACGGCAAGGCCTTCCGCCCGCTCGTCGGCGGCTTTGCCCACGCGCTTACGGATCGCATCGGGGATGTCGATACCCGGAACCTCGTTGTGCAGAAACTCGGCGTGCCGGCGCGACGCGATCGGAAGCACGCCGCCGAGGATGGGAAGCTCGAGCGGCCCGTGCCGTTCCTCGTAGAGCGCGCGGAAGTGGTCGAGCCGCTCGGCATCGAAGATCGCTTGCGTGATCGCGTAGTCGGCTCCCGCGTCGATCTTGCGCTTCAGCACACGCGCTTCCCGCTCGAGGTCCGACGCCGTTACGTTGAGCGCGCACGCGACGACAAAGCTCGTCGGATCGCCGATCGACGAGCCGGCGCGATCGAGTCCCGCGTTCAACGAGCCTTTCACCAACGCGATCAGACCCGACGGGGTGACGTCGGAGAGGTCGGTCGCTTCGGGGAAGTCGCCGATCGACGTCGAGTCGCCCATCACCGCGAAGATATTTCGGATCCCAAGTGCGTACGCGGCGAGGAGATCGCCTTGCACGCGCAGCAGGTTGCGGCCGCGCGTCGGGAAGTGGAGCACGGTTTCGATCCCGGCTTCTTGCTGGACCAGATGACACGCAGCCCAGGCGCTCATGCGCATCCGCGCCGTGGGCATGTCGCTGACGTTGATCACGTCGGCGCCGGCTGCTCGCAACGTGTCGGCGCCTGCGACGAGGCGCGCGGCGGAGAAGCCCCGCGGTGGTTCCATCTCGACCGCGATCGTGACTTTCGCAGACGCCAGCGATTGCGCGAGCCCGGTCGGCTGCGCTGGCGCGCGCAGCTCCGCCGGTTCGTCGCTGTGCTCTTCGACTTCGATATCGAGCGGCCGTGCGGGAGCCGCGAGTGCCCCGGCCATCGCGCGGATGTGCGGCGGCTGTGTGCCGCAGCAGCCGCCGACGAGGCGAACCCCTGCCGCGACGAACGCCGTCGCGTACTCGCCGAAGTACTCCGGCGTCGCGCTGAACATGATCCGGCCGCCGAGCCGTTGCGGTCCTCCCGCATTCGGTTGGGCGACGAGCGGGATCCCTCCCGCGTGAGGCTTCATCACCCTGATCAAGCGCAAGACCTGCTCGGGACCCTCCGAGCAGTTCACGCCGAGCATGTCGACCTCGAGACCGGCCAGGCGCGCGGCGGCGGCTTCGGGCGACTCGCCGAGCAGCGTGCGGTCGTCCCGAGTGAAGGTCAGCGACGCGACGACCGGCAGGTCGGTCACCGCGCGCGCGGCCAGCACGGCCTGCTCGAGCTCGGCGACGTCGGAGTGCGTCTCGAGAATCAGAAGGTCGGCGCCGCCGTCGACGAGCCCGCGGATCTGCTCGGCGAAGGCCTCCTGCGCCTCATCTTTGGGAACCCGTCCGTACGGCGCGAGACGGACCCCCAAAGGCCCGACCGACCCGGCCACGTAGCGCGCGCCCGCTTCGCGGGCGCGCGCAACACCGGCCACGTTGATCTCATGGACCCGGAACGCGAAGTCGTGCGCGGCCAGCTTGTAGCGGTTGGCGCCGAACGTGTTCGTCTCGATCACCTGGGCGCCGGCTTCGACGAAGCTCTCGTGGACCTCGCGGACGAGGTCGCGCGCCGCCACGTTGAGCGCGTCGAAGCAGGCGTCCGGCCGGACACCGCGTGCGACCAGCGTGGTGCCGGTCCCGCCGTCGGCCAGCAAGGGCTGCTCGGCGACGAGGTCGGCGAACTCGCTTCTCTTCAGGACGGCTCCTCGGTCGGGGAAGTGGAGGAAACTACCTTAACGCCGGACGCGGTGCCGTTCAGGGCGATTCGGCCCTCAGAGGGCCGTCGTGACCTCGACGGGCTCCTGCGCCTCCACGGAGCGCTTGATGGCCGATACGTCCCCGACCATCACCGTCAGCAGGTTCCGCGGCGACAGGTACTCGGCCGCGACCCGCAGGACGTCGTCGGGGGTGACCTTCTCGAGGTTCGCCCGGAAGTCGCGCAGATAGTCGATCCCGAGCCCTGCGGCCGTGATCGAATCGATGTACGACGCGAGGCCCGACTGCGTCTGCGTCGACAGCATCGTCACGCCGGCGAGGTACCGGCGCCCTGCGTCGAGCTCGTCTTGCGAAACGGGGAGCAGCGTCATGCGGCCGAGCTCGTACTGGATCTCGAGCAGCGATGGACCGGTCACGTCGGTGCCCACGTCCGCAGCGACGATGAACGTCGAACAGAGCCGGCGATGGTCGACCGCGCTCCCCGGGGAGTAGGTGTACCCCTTGTCTTCGCGGATGTTCTTGACCAGTCGCGACGAGAAGTACCCGCCGAACACGATGTGCGCCATCGCCAGCGCGTAGAAGTCCGCCGCGCCGCGCCTCTTCCAGCGGCCGGCCATGCGGATGTTCGTCTGCACCGCACCGGGCCGGTCGACGATCAACACGGGCAGACCGGTCGGCGGAGCAGGCGGCTTGGCCGGCGATGCCGCCGTCGCCTTGACGCGCCACGGTGCGAGCGCCTCCTCCGCCAGGTCGGCCGCTTTCGCCGGTGAAACGTCGCCGACGATGACCAGCGAGCTGCCCCGCGGCGCGATGTGCTGCGCGTGGTACGTGCGGAGCGGGCCTGCGCCGATACGTCGCACGGCCTCGGGCGTGGGCAACCCCCGGCCGTAGCGGTGGCGGCCGTACACGCGCGCGTCCAGCGCATCGGAAGCGATCGCCGACGGCTGGCTGCGCCGGATGATGATCTCTTGCGCGATGCGATCGCGGGCAACGGCGACCTCGTCGGCTGGGAAGGCGGGTTGCGTAAGGGTCTCCGCTACGAGCGCGAGCAGCGGTTTGAGGTTGTGCGCGAGCACGCCGGCGTGGACGATCAGATCGTCGTCGTCCGCCGAGGCGGCGAGGGACGCGCCGAGACGTTGCAGCTCGCGCGCGATCTCGACGCTCGACCGATCCTTCGTGCCCGCCAACATCGTGTCGGGGAGCAGGCGCGCGCGCACCCCGTCGCCGGTGTCGTAGATCAAACCGGCGGGGATCCGCAGCCGGAGCTCCGCCCGAGGGACGCTCGACCGTTTGACGGCGATCACGCGCAAGCCGTTTCGGAGGGTCCGGTCGGTGACCGGCGGAACCTTCAGCGGGCGCGCTTTGCCGACCGGCGGGATTGCGGCAGCGATGCTCACGCGTTCGCTCCCGGATGCACGTCGAGAACCGCGCGACGATCCGGCTGCAGCCACGCGCGCGCCATGCGCGCGACGTCGTCCGCCTGAACGCGCGCAAGCGCCGACGGGATCTCGTTGATCAGCCCGGCGTTCGCGCGCTGCTGCTCGAACGCAGCGATGAGCATCCCTCGCTGAGACAGCGCATCGACCGAGCCGAGGTAGTCGGCGATGTAGGAGCTGCGGAAGCGGTCGAGCTCTTCCGCCTCGACGCCGTCGGCGACACGCGAGACCTCTTCGTCGATAGCCGCGAGGATGCGGTCCGGGTCGGGCGCTCCCGGGTACCACGCCGCGAGGTGCAGCATCGATGGGCCGCGTACCTCGAACGTGCCGGCGACCAGCCCCACGTCGCCGCTCACGTGGCTGGCCAGACGATCGGTCTTCACGAGCCGCTGGTACAGGTGCGACGCTTCCCCTTCGATCAAGATCGACGACAGCAGCACCGCGGCGCAGTAGTCGTCGAACTCGGCGATCGGGTCCGGCACGCGATACGCGACCGCGATCGCCGGCTGCGGGGCGTTCGGGTCGGGATGAACGACGCGCCGCTCGGCCGACGGGACCGGCTCCGATGCGTCGACGGGTGGCGGTGCCGGCCGCTCCTCGATCGAATCGAAGTGCCGTTCGATGATCGCGGCCGCATCGTCCGGGTCGACGTCGCCGGCGATCGCCAGCACGGCGTTGGACGGCGGGTAGTAGCGATCGAAGAAGTCCGCGGCGTCCTCCAACGTGGCCGCGTCGAGGTCGGCGAAGTCGCCGTACGCGTCGTGCGCGTTCGGGAAGGTGGTGAACAACGCCATCGGCAGGTAGAGCCAAGGGAAGCCGCCGTAGGGCTGGTTCTTCACGTTGACGAGGATCTCTTCCTTCACGACGTCGACTTGATTCTGCAGGTTCTCGGGTGTGAGTCGCACCGCGCGCATCCGGTCCGCCTCGAGGAACAAGGCGATCTCGAGCCCGTTCGACGGCATCATCTCGAAGTAGTTCGTGAAGTCGTTTCGTGTGCTCCCGTTCAGGATCCCGCCGTTGCCGGTCACGAGAGAGTCGTGCATGCCTTTCTCGAGCGTCGCCGAGCCCTGGAACATGAGGTGCTCGAAGAGGTGCGCGAACCCGGTGCGGCCCTGCGGCTCGGAGCGGAAGCCGACGTCGTAATAGACGGCGACGAACACGGCCGGCGATGAGCGGTCCGGCGCGAAAACGACGCGCAATCCGTTAGCAAGGCGCGTGCGCTCGACGGGGATCGTGGTCGTCAGTGTTTTCGGCATCGGTGCCGAAGGATACCCCTACTATGCATCCGTGTTCCGTCCGTCCGAGTACGACCGCGACATCGTCCGGCTCGCCGTGCCGGCTTTGGGTTCCCTGGCTGCGGAGCCGCTGTACGTCCTCGTCGATACCGCGGTCGTCGGGCACCTCGGGCGCGCGCAGCTCGGCGGGCTCGCTGTGGCCGGAACGCTGCTCACGACGGCGTTCCTGCTCTTCAACTTCCTTGCGTACGGGACCACCGCCACCGTCGCGCGCGCGGTTGGAGCGCGCGACCGCCGTCGTGCGACCGGCCACGCCGTCCAAGCGTTGTGGGTCGCGGCGACGCTCGGTCTCGTCCTGCTCGCGGTCGGGATCGGCCTTGCCTCGCCGGCGGTTTCCATCATGGGCGCGCGCGGCGCCGTTCGCGGATACGCGCTGACGTACCTTCGGATCAGCGCGCTGGGCGCGCCGGCGGTACTGGCGGCCCTCGCCGGGATGGGGTTCGTCCGCGGGCTGCAGGACACGCGCACCGGGTTCGTCGTCGCCGGCATCGCCAACGTGTTCAACCTCGCGCTCGAGCTGGTGCTGATCTACGGCTTCGGGTGGGGGATCGCCGGGTCGGCGTGGGCGACGGTGATCGCGCAGTACGGCGCCGCCGCGGTCTTCGTCGGGATCATCGTGCGCGCCGCGCGCGCGGAGCACGTATCGCTCGAGCCTGATCGCGCCGGCTTGCGTCACCTCTTCGACATCGGATGGCCCCTCGTCCTGAGAACGGCGACGTTGCTGGCGGCATTGTCGGGCGCGACCGCGGTCGCGGCGCGCTTCGGGACCGTTCCGCTCGCGGCGCATCAGATCGCGTTCCAGGTGTGGAGTTTCCTCGCGCTGACCATGGACGCGATTGCGATCGCGGCGCAGGCGATGATCGGCCATATGCTCGGCGCGGGCCGCCCCAAGGATGCGCGCGCGGTGTCGCGGCGCATGCTGACGTGGGGCGTCGTGGTCGGCCTAGGGCTCGCCGTCGTTCTCGCGGCGAGCAGCTGGGGCCTCGCGCCGCTCTTCACCAACGACTCCTCGGTGCGCGCGCTGGCGGTGCGGCTGCTGTGGATCGTCGCTGCGATGCAGCCGCTGAACGCGGTCGTGTTCGTTCTCGACGGGGTGTTGATCGGCGCGGCCGACGTCGCCTACCTCGCGGCCGCAATGGGCGCGGCGGCCGTGTTCGTGTTCCTGCCGGCGGCGGCGATCGTGCTGCGCGCGCGCGCCGGCGTTCTGTGGCTGTGGGCGGCCATCGTGCTGCTGATGCTCGGTCGATGTGCGGGCGTCGGAGCTCGGTTCGCAGGAAAACGCTGGATGCAGCCGGTGTCTAGCCCGAACGGGCCATAAGGAAATAGCCAGCGCTGTCTGTGGTAAAGCGCGACGGATGCGAGCATCCTTGTCCCGTGACCTCACAAGGCTCCACGTCGGTGCCGCGCATCCTGGTGGTCGACGACCAACCGGACATCCGGCTCATGTGTCGCGTCAACCTCCAGCTCGAAGGCTACGAGGTGCTCGAGGCGGGCGACGGCGAAGTCGGTCTCGAGATGGTCCGGACCGAGCACCCGGATCTGGTTCTTCTCGACGTGATGATGCCCGGGCTCGACGGGTGGCAGTTCATGGAAGCGATAAAGGCCGACGCAAACACGGCGCAGATCCCCATCGTGTTGCTCACCGCTCGCGTTCAGCGTGAAGACGAGATCCGTGGGTGGCTCTCCGGCGCCGCAGATTATTTGCCGAAGCCGTTCAACCCTTCGACGCTGACCGAAGTCGTGCGCCGGACGTTGCTCCACCAAGGCGAGGACGACCGCCGCCAGCGCGCGCTCGACAAGCTGAGCATCATCTAGGCCGTCAGGCCGAGAACGCAGCGATCGGAAGCCTGCTTCGGCGCGACGTCACACCCATACGTTTGAGCGCTCGATTGCGCGCGCGCCGCATCAAGCGCATCCCCCCGAGCCCGGGGAGCTTCGACATCTCCTGCTCCATCTCGACGGTCGTCGCCAGACCGTCGTCGTCCCCGAACAGCCGGCACACGACGTAGTCCGTTTCCTCTTGCGGCCGCACGCCGGTTCCGACCGGCGTCCAGAACGATCCGAGCGCCCGTCGCACGAGGCGTTGCGCGCGCCGGTTGCCTTCCATCCGCGCGCGCGCCTGGTTGTAGTAGAAGGCGAAGTGACGACGTTCGTCTTTGATGATGCGCCCGAGAAGCTCGATGAGGATGGGATGCTGGGTGCGCGCGATCATCTGACGGTAGCCGTACAACGTCGAGATCTCGTTCATCGCGCCCCACGTCATGTGCACCGCGACGAATTCCGGGATCACCTTCCCGGCGAGCATCTTGAGCCCGTTGACGAGCGCCTTGCCGGCGTCGGCGTACGCCCGGATCTCGGCAGTGCGCGCGGTCGGGTAGTCGATGCCGGCTGCTCGAAGGAAGGCGCCGATCGCCTCACCGTGCCAGAACTCCTCGTAGACCCACATCGAGAGGAACGCGGTGACGTCGGGGTCCTTGGCTGCGCGGGTCGACAGCAGGTCGCGGAGGTAGATCACGGTGTGTCGCTCGATGTCCATCATGTAGGTGAGACAACGGATCTCTGCCTCCGAAAGGGGATGCTCGGACACGCGATCGAAGTCGATCCCGGTGAGATCCAGCCTCTTGGATGCGCGCAGGTAGCGGTCCAGCTCGAAGCGGCGCACGGTAACCCCCCTATCTTCCCCGGCCCATGATGATTCTCTCTCTGAACTTGGTTCGGAGTCCATGGCCGATCGGTTCGCGCACGGCGGGATCGGTGGCCGGTTTGCGGACGCCCCCAGACCTGCGTACAAAGGGCGCGCAACGGTTGGATGGACCGCGGCCCGGCACGTGTCGCCGGGAAGGAGGAGACGGTTGTGCGACGTTTCGCGCCCCTGATCGCCGGGCTGGTGGCCCTCACGCTCGTGGGAGCCGCGTGTAGCTCCAAGGGGGGCTCGTCCACGGCCGACCAGGCGGCCGCCCAAGCCAAGATCGACGCGGCCGCCGCCAAGGGCCCGGGCGCGCTCCTGCGCTCGACGCTCGACACGGTCCTCGGCGAGCACGTGGCGCTTCTGGCCGAGGCCGGCGCGGCACAGGTCGCGGGACAGGCGGCCGGCGTGAAGGCAGCATCCGACCGGCTGCTCGGGAAGAATTCATCCGACCTCGCCACCGCGTTCGGGTCGATCTATCCGGACGCGCAAGCCACGTTCCTCGCGCTCTGGCAGAAGCACATCACCTTCTTCTTGGACTACGCGGCGGCGGCGGCGAAGAACGACGCCGCCGGCAAGAAGAAGGCGGTCGATCAGCTGAACGCCTACGCGGCGACGTTCGCCGCTTTCCTGAACGGCCAGAACTCGTTGCTGACCAAGGACGGAGTCACATCGCTGTTCAAGGAGCACGCGACGACCGTCCTCGCGGTTATCGACGCGGAGGCGGCGAAGGACTACGCGAAGGTCGACACTGCGCTCGTCGCGGCGTATTCACACATGGACATGATCGGCAAAGCGATCGCTGTGGCGATCCGCACCCAGCACCCCGAGAAGCTCGCCGGTACACCGGACAGCAAGCCGTCCACGTTGCGCGCGCAGCTGGACGCGGCGTTGCAGGAGCACTCGGTGCTGCTGTACAACCTGGGCGCGGCGATCCTTCAGAAGAACAACGCAGGCGCAACCGCGGCGGTCGATGCGCTCAACTCGAACGCGAACGACCTCGCTGGGATCGTCGGGACCCAGTTCGCCGGCTCCGCGCAGGCGGACTTCCTCGCCGCGTGGCAGAAGCAGATACCGTTGTACGAGAGCTACGCGCGCGCGGTGGCGGCGAAGAACGCCGGCGGCGAAGCGAAGTATCGCGACGATCTCTCGACGGCCGCGGACAACATCGGCAAGGCAGTCGTCAAGCTGAGCCCAGAAGCCGGGAGCGGCGACGTCTCGATCGCGGACTTCATGAAGCTGCACATCCTGAGCATCAAGGAAGTCATCGATCAGCTTGCGCACAATCGGTTCGACAACGCGGACGACGCGCTGCTGCGCGCGATCCAGCACATGGACGACCTCGCGGCGGAGCTGGCGGACTCGATCGCGAAGCAGTTCCCGACGAAGTTCGTCTAGTCCGGCGCCGCAGGGGCGCCTCGGAAGAGGGTCCTCCCACGGGAGGTCAGACGCGCCGCTCATCACGGATACCGCGCGCGACATGGTCTGTACACGGCCGACGAATCGTCGCCGGAGTCGCTCATAGCGGCGAGCGACCTCGACCACCTGATCCCTTCCTTCGGCGGCCTTCAAGAGCCGCACAAGGATAAGGGCATCAACCATCGCGCTGTTTGCACCCTGACCGAGATCGGGGGTCATCGCATGAGCGGCGTCACCAACAAGGAACACCGGAGGTCTTGTCCATGAACGCAGTCGAATCTCCCGCACTTCGTCGTAGTTGACTGCATGCCAGTCCTGTACCCCGGAAAGGGCTGCCACGACCGAAGGGCCGTACTGTTCCCACGATGCAAGCCATCGAGCGACGGAACCGGTTTCGAGGACTCGGGACCAAGTGCCGATATCGATCGAGCAGAAGAAATATGTCAGGTTGTCGGCGAGAGGGGCCAAACCGAATCGTCGACCGTCGGGGCCCCAGATCTCGCGAAAGACACCTTCCGTGGCCGGCGCGGAGGACACACCACGCAGGTAAGCGCGCTCGGCGGATCGCATCCGCGATGGGAGTCCAAGGCTGTCCCGTGCAACGGAGCGAATCCCATCGGCCCCGATGACGACATCGAAATCATGCTCCGTGCCCCTCGCCAAGCGGATAGAAGCTCCACCCGTTCCCACCGACACACCGACGACGACGTGATCAAGGAGGATCTTGGCCCCCGCTCGTTCCGCCGCCGATGCCAATTGCGCCTGGAGATCGGAGCGAAGCAGAACCGCCATCCAGGGAAATGGTGCTCGCGAGCGAGAGAGGTCGAAACCGAAGAGGCGCTTGCCCCCGATCGCCTCGATCATGACGTTACGGATCTCGCGGACGCGCGGCCGGAGCGCGTCGAGGACGCCGATGGCGGAAAGGGCCCGAAGGCCGTTGCTCTGGATCGCTATTCCGCCGCCGACGCGACGATGTGGGTCGGCTCGCTCGAAGACCGTTACGTCGAAGCCCAGCCCGCTTGCGGCTGTGGCTGCCACGAGTCCGGCCGGTCCTGCACCGATGATTCCGATCGTGCGCACCATGGGCGACTCCATACAAGAGTCTGCTCCGGCGCCGCTAAAGCATCAAGGCAGGGCAGGATCGAGCGAGCGCACGAGAGCCCGCTATGACGCGCGCAGCCGCATCCCTTTCGACGTGGGGACGAACCCGTTGTCGCGCAGCGCATCGGCAAGCGGTCCCTCGATCGGGGTCGGTGCGCCGTTGATCTTCTCGAGGGAGAGTGTGCCGAGCAGCCCCTCGCGAACCGCGCGCGCGAGGCCCTCGATCGCCGGCGCCGGATCGTCGCCATAGGTCAGCAACGTTCGGCCGCCCTTCTCGACGTACGCCGCGAGCGCCCCGTCCACGAGCACCACGCTCGCGCCGGCCTTGCGCCCGGGGCGGTGTGACGTTCTCTCGTCTGCCGGCCAGGGCAACACGCCGCCGTACGGGTTCGCCGGGTCTGCGGCTGCGAGGACGATTCCCTTGCCCGCCTCCGGATCGTTCGCCAGCGCGCGCAGCCGGTCGACGGCGCCGGGCAGCGCGAACTGGGCGCCTCCGAGGCCCTCGACGAAGTAGCCTCGCCGGCAACGGCCGGTGTCTTCGAAAGCCTTCAGGACGCCGTACACGGCGGCAAAGCCGCCGGCCACGCGCTCGGCAACGACGCTCCCGCGCGTGACGATGCCGTTGCGCTTGAGCAGCTGCTCGGCGGTCGCGTACGCGCGCCGCGTGCGATCCCGATCGCGCGCAGGGAGCACGCTCCATCGTCCGGCCGACGACGGCGGTCCCATGCGGACCGGCATGTTCGGCCGAGGCCGTCTCACCTTCATCGTTCGTTTGGAGCCCCCGCCTGTGATCGCGCGCAGCGGCGCCAGCGTGTCGTTCGTCGCGTGACCGGCCCAGACCAACTCCCAGAGGGAACGCAGCACGTCTGCGTCGTCGAGCGAGCCGATCGCCTCGACGATCTGGCGGAAGAACATCGCGCCGCGCTGCGTCAACGCGTCCAGCACCGCGCGCGCCGTCTCCGAGAGTTCTCCCGGCTGCACATCGGGGAGCAGCGACGCCGCCTCGTCGGCAAGGACGAGCGTCAACCAGCCATCGTCCGAGCCGAGCGCGCCCGCACCTGCCCACACGACTTCACCGCTTGCAGTGAGCTGATCGAGTAACGGTCCGATCTCCGTGTGCGGCACGCGCGCGCCGAGCACAAGCCGCTCCAAGGCAGAGGCCGGCACGAGAGCGCCCTGAAGTGATCCGATCGCGCGCAGCAGTGCGTCCATCCCGCCTTGCGCGCGCCCGACGCCGTGCCACGCGGGGATGAAGCGTGCGAGCGCCTCCGTCGGAACCGGCTCGATCTCTTTGCGGAACGCTGCGAGCGAGCGCCGGCGAAGCGCGCGCAGCACGTGGGTGTCGATCCACTCTCGTTCGGCGCCGCCGGGCCGGAACGCGCCTTGAACGACGCGCCCCTCACTGAGCAGCCTCCGCAGAACCTGTTCGACCACTGCCGGGCCGAGACCGAAGCGTTGCGCCGGTTCGTGCGCAACGAACGGTCCGTGGGTGCGCGCGTACCGGCCGATGACGTCTCCGATCGCATCGGCGACCGGCTCGAGGAAGGCCTCCGGTACGCCGGCCGGCAACGCCGTTCCAAGCGCGTCGCGATACCGCGCTGCGTCTTCCACGGCGATCCAGCGCTTCTCCCCGGCGATCCGAACGCTGATCGCCCGGCGAGACACGACAAGCGCATCCAGCAACGCCGGTGCCTCACGCGCGCTGGCGCAGCGCGCGCCCACCTCCGCGGCGCTCAAGTCTCCGATCGTCCGAAGAATGTCGTGCAGCTCGTCCGCATCTCGTGCTTTGCGATTCTCCGAAAGGCGTTGCAGATCCACCTCGAGGTCGGCCAAGGCACCCGGATCCACAAGCTCGCGCAGCTCCTCTTGTCCGAGCAGCTCCGCCAAAATCCGTCGGTCCAGCGACAGCGCTTGCGCGCGCCGTTCGGCAAGCGGTGCGTCGCCTTCGTAGATGAACGCGCCGACGTACCCGAAGGTCAGCGAGCTTGCGAACGGCGACGGGATCGCCGTCTCCACTTCGACGAGCAAGATCTCGCGCCGCCGGATCGCCGCCATGAGATCGATCAAGCCGGGAACGTCGAACACGTCCTGCAGGCACTCGCGATATGTCTCGAGCACCACCGGGAACGAGCCGTACTTGGAAGCGACGCCCATCAGGTCGCTCGAACGTTGCCGTTGCTGCCACAGCGGCGTGCGCTGGCCCGGCCGCCGGCGCGGGATCAGCAGCGCGCGCACGGCGCACTCGCGGAACCGGCTCGCGAACAACGCCGAGTTCCCTACGGTTCCGACGACGATGTCTTCGATCTCTTCCGGCTCGAACACGAACGCGTCGGACCCAAGTGGCTCGTCGGATTCGGGCAGCCGCACGACGATCCCGTCGTCCGAGTACAAGCACTGTACGTCGATCCCCATGCGCTCGCGCACGCGCGCTTCGATCGCTTGGGCCCACGGTGTGTGCACGCGCGCGCCGAACGGAGAGTGGATGCACACACGCCAATCGCCGAGCTCGTCTCGGAACCGCTCGAGGACGATCGTGCGATCGTCGGGGATCACGCCGGTCGCTTGCTTCTGCTCGCCGATGTAGTCGAGCAGGTTGCGCGTCGCGAGCTCGTCGAGGCCGGCCGCGCGCAGCCGCTCGATCGATGCTTCTTCGGGCGCCGACGCCGTTTCGCGGAGGAACGCGCCGAGCGCCTTGCCCAGCTCGACCGGCCGCCCGAGGGCGTCGCCGTGCCAGAACGGAACCTTGCCGGGCATGCCCGGCGCCGGGGTCACGATCACACGGTCGCGTGTGATGTCCTCGATGCGCCACGAGGAGGCGCCGAGCGTGAACACGTCGCCGACGCGGGACTCGTACACCATCTCCTCGTCGAGCTCGCCGACGCGGCTGCCGTCGCCGGCCAGGAAAACGCCGTACAAGCCGCGGTCGGGGATCGTGCCGCCGGAGGTGACGGCCAAACGTTGTGCGCCGCCCCGCGCGCTGAGGCGCCCGTCGATCCGATCACGACCTTCTCCAAGTGGTCCACGTTCCACTCGTCCATCGCCACCATCGACACGATGTGTTGCGCCAACACGTCGAGCGGGTTGCGCGGGTAGCGCATGTGTTCGATCTCGCGCTCGCGCATGCGCTCGACGACGACGGCGCACTCGAGCAGGTCGCCGCGGAACTTCGGGAACACGATGCCGCGGCTCACCGCGTCGACGTGGTGACCCGCCCTTCCGATCCGTTGAAGTCCCGATGCCACAGACGTCGGCGCTTCGACTTGGATCACGAGATCGACGAGCCCCATGTCGATCCCGAGTTCCAGCGAAGACGTCGCCACGACGCACGGCAGCCGCCCTTGCTTCAAGTCTTCTTCGATCACCATGCGTTGTTCGCGCGCGACCGAACCGTGGTGCGCGCGCGCGATCTGCTCGCCGGCGACGTCGTTGATGCGCGCGCAGAGCCGCTCGGCCAGCCGCCGCGAGTTGGTGAACACGATCGTGCTGTGGTGCGCGCGGATGAGGTCGACGACCCTGCGCTCGACGGCCGGCCAGATGCTCGTGCGCTCTTCGGCGTCGGCGCCTGCCGGCGCGACCTCGTCGAGGCGGCTCATATCTTCCACCGGGACCACAACGCTGAGGTCCAGCTCCTTGCGCGCGCGCGACTCGACGATCGTCACCGGGCGGCCGCCGCCCAGGAACGTTGCGATCTCGTCGAGCGGCCTGACGGTCGCCGAAAGACCGATCCGCTGAGCCGGCGCCGGGAGCAGCTCGTCCAGCCGCTCGAGCGAAAGTGCGAGGTGCGCGCCGCGCTTCGTGCCGGCGACGGCGTGGACCTCGTCGACGATGACGGCATCGATGTGGCGGAGGGCGTCGCGCGCCTGCGACGTCAGGAGCAGGAACAGCGACTCGGGCGTGCTGATCAGGATGTCCGGGGGAGCCGTCAGCATCCGGCGTCGGTCCTCCGGCGGCGTGTCGCCGGTCCGAACCCCGACGATGATCGGCGAGAGCTCGATCCCGAGACGCGCCGCGGCCGCCTCGATGCCGGTCAGCGGGGAACGGAGGTTCCGCTCGACGTCGACGGCGAGGGCCTTCAGCGGCGAGATGTACAGGACCCGCAGCCGCTCCTTCTTCGGCGGAAC
This sequence comes from Actinomycetota bacterium, assembly GCA_005884515.1. GTDB lineage: Bacteria > Actinomycetota > AC-67 > AC-67 > AC-67 > AC-67. The sequence continues at coordinate 7,317 of VAWS01000047.1, read as the reverse complement.
GGGGGCCGTGGCCAGCCGGTCGATCGACCACAAGAAAGCCGCAAGGGTCTTGCCGGAGCCGGTGGGCGCCACGACCAGGGCGTTCTCGCCCGAGGAGATGGCTTTCCAGGCGCCGGTCTGTGCCTCGGTGGGGCGGTCGAAGGCGGACCCGAACCACTCCCGGGTCGGATCGGAGAACGGAAGGCCGGCCGCCACGGCCCAATCTTGCCTCACGGCTGCGACACGCGCCTCCGGACGATCGAACTGGGACCTAGGACCCATAACAGGATGACGCTTTTGCCACTTCTAACTAGTTAGAAGTGGTCTTAGGATTCGGGGTGTGCCGCCCGATATACCGGATGGTGATGAGTGATGTTCGGTAGGAAGCGGATCAAGGAACTTTGCCCCTCGTGCGACCGGACCCTCCACGAGGGCCAGAAGCTCTGCGCGTGCGGCACGGCCACCCACTACATGGACTTCGCCGAGCGCACGGCCTGGGAAGTCGAGCAGTGGCGCGCTTCCCGCCATGGCACCGCGCGCGCAAGCTAAACCTGATCCTCCCTCTCTGACGCGACGATAGGCTCTTCCGCCATGCCGGAAGAAGCCCTTGGGGGAGTGCTCGTCGCCCTCGCATCCGTGCAATTCGGGCTCGTCGTCCTGCTCGGAAAGGTCGCGTCGAACCGCGGCGTCCCCGTCGAGTCTCTCCTTGCGATCCGCTTCTGCGTCGCTGCCGTCGTGCTCGCGGTCGGCCTGATCGCAACGCGAACCGCGCTTGCGGCCGCTCCGGGTGAACGGGCGAAGCTCCTAGCCCTCGGCGCATTCGGCTACGGCGTCGAAGCGACGCTGTTCTTCCTCGCGCTCGCGCGCGGCACCGCGTCGGCTGTGACCCTGCTGTTCTTCGTTTACCCCGTGATCGTCACCGTCCTGTCCGCGTTCGTGGGTGTCGGCATGCCGGGGCGACTCGTGATGGGATCGTTGGGAGCAGCCGTCGCCGGCGTGGCGCTTGTCGTGGGCGCGTCGGGTCGTTTCGATATCACCGGCGCGGGGATCGCGTTCGCGCTCGGCTCGGCGTGCATGTACACGCTGTATCTGCTCGGGGTCGAGCGCACGCTGAAGCGAACTTCGTCGGTGGTCGCGTCGATGTGGGTGAGCGCCGCAGCAGCGGCCGCTATCGCCCTGTACGCGTTCGTCGTTCGCGGCGTGGCTGTGCCGCACGGCGCGCGCCAGTGGTGGCCGGTGATCGGGACCGGCGTCTTCACATCGGGCGCGTTCTTCACGCTCCTCGGGGGAATCCGCCGTCTGGGTGCCGTCCGCACCGCGATCGTTGCTGCGTTGGAGCCGCTGTCGGCGGCCGCACTCGCCGTGATCTTCCTCGGCGATCAGCTGCGAGCCGGCACGATCGCCGGCGGCCTGCTCATCCTTGCGGGCGCAGTCGCGGCGGGGATCGCGCGCGGTCGCGCACCGGAAACGGAGACGTCCGTCCCTTAACCGGGGGGCGTGGGCGTCTTGCGCGCGCGCCGGTCGCGGATCCTCGACGCGGCCGTACGGATGCGGCTCGGCGGCCTCTCGGCGGTCGGAGCGGCGACCCGGGTCTCGAGCGCCGCGTCCGACGCGATCTCGTGCGCGCGCCTCGCGGCCCGATACCGGCTGATCTCGACGACGACTGCGTTCAACACGCCGGCGATCGGGATGGCCATGACGGCACCGCCGATCCCGGCGAGCTGCGCTCCCGCGAGAACAGACACCAGCACTAACAGCGAGCCGAGGGAAACCGCTCGCCCGACGACGACGGGGTACAAGAAGTGATTCTTGATCTGCTGGTACGCGAAGATCGCGACGGCGACGGCGATGCCGGATCCGATCGAGTGCGTGAAGCCGAACAGCGCCGCCGGGACGATCGAGAGGAGTCCTCCGACGATGGGGAGGATGTCGATCACAGCGGCCCATGTTGCGAGCGGCAGCACGAACGGCGTATGGGTTATCTCCATCGCGATCCCGGCAACCACTCCGTTCAACACAGCCATGATGAGCACTCCGGTTGTGTAGCCCGAGATCACGCGCGACGTCGTTTGTCCGATACGGCGCGCCGCGTCCTGGTGGTTCTGGGGGACAAGACGTAGGGCGCCGTCGACTAATCGAGGCCCTTCAACGAGCATGAAGATCGCGAGGATGATCACGATGAACGTTCGGAACGCGGCGGACGCGATACGGCGGCCGACGGTAAGCACCGCGCCGGAGAGCTTCCCGATCGTATTGGACAAGGAGCTCGACGCTTTCTGCAGCTGACTCTGCAGGTGCAGCTTGGTGACGAGCTTCCCGAGCTGGCCCTTCCCTTGCGCCGCCTCTTGCAGGCGCGTCGGCGCAGACGCGGCGAACTTCGTCGCGCTGCTTGCAAGCGGCGCCGCGATCAGCGTGCCGATGCTTGCGATCCCGATCGTTGCGACGATGACGACGATCGCGATCGACTGGCCGCGATTGAGGCGGACTCGCCGGAGCCGCTCGACCGCCGGGTTGAAAACGAGGGCAAGGAAGCCGGCAACGACGAGGTCGAGGATCACCTTCTTCAGCTCGACGACGAGCACGACGGCGATGGCGCTCGCGATCGTGAGCCAGATGATCGTCAGGATCAAGCGATAGGGGATGACGCTCGTTCCATCGGCGGCGAACTGGACGCCGCAGTTGCGACAGAAGCCGTCATCCTCCGAGACCGGTGCGTCGCACCGGGGGCAGTTCGTCACGGGAGCAGCCTACCGGGCGACGTTTCGGGATGGGCCGAGATGGGCAGCAGGCTCATGAGGGGTGATCTCCATGTCGATCGGACTCTTCATATTGCGCGTCGTCGTCGGCGCATTGTTCGTAGGCCACGGGACGCAAAAGCTCTTCGGGTGGTTCGGGGGCGGCGGCCCTGAGGGCACGGGCCGTTTCTTCGAGCAGATCGGATACACGCCGGGCCGAAAGATGGCGTACCTCGCCGGTATGTCGGAAGCGGGAGGCGGCGCCCTGATGATGCTCGGCTTCCTCACGCCGCTCGCCACCGCGGCCATCGTCGGCGTGATGGTAGGGACGTTACCGGTGCACGTGCCGAAGGGTCTGTGGAACACGAACGGGGGGTACGAGCTTCCGCTCGTCTACGCGACGGCGGCGATCGTCCTCGCATTCGCCGGTCCGGGCCGAGCGTCCGTCGACGCGGCTCTCGGTTGGACGGCGACGGGTGCGGCGATCGGAACGGCTGCGGCGGCCTTCGGCTGCCTTGCCGGCGTCGTTATGCTGGCGGTGCGCGCGGGCCGTAAGCAGCTTGCCGGCGAGGAGAAACAGCCGCAGCAGCGGCGCGCGGCCTAGCTCAGCCTTCTCGACCCTTCTTCACGAACCGCCACGCGGTCGGAAGCACCGCAGCCGCGAGGCCGAGCTTTATCGCGTCGCCGATGATGAAGGGATAGAGGCCGTACTCGTATGTCTTCTTGGCGCCGATGTGCAGGGCCGCTGAGAGCCACGGAAGGCCGAACGCGTAGATGATGACCTCTCCGATCAGCATCGCGCCGATAGAGCTGCCGAGGTTGCGGTCCCAGCCGCGCTCGGCGAGGAAGCCCACAACGAGCGCCGCGACCGCGAAGCCCCACAAATAACCGCCGGAGGCCGACGAGGCGGCGAGCACGCTCACGCCGTGCGCGTGCTGGGCGAAGAAGGGAGCTCCGACCGCTCCTTCGGCGAGATACAGGAGGAGCGCGGCACTGCCGCGCCACGCGCCGAGACTCGCGCCGACGAGGAGAACACCCAGTGTTTGGCCGGTGATCGGAACCGGCGTGAAATGAAGCGTGATCGAGATCTGCGCAAGGCCGGCGACGATCAGGCTGCCCGCGATGATGGAGATGACGTCGAAGGCGATGCGGCTGCGCGCTCCTGTCGGGCGCGCGATTGCCAGTGCGAATGCGGTCATTGCGGCTCCTTTCCCCCGTGGGGCCTGCGCAACGCTACCAACGCTTGCACGTCGCTCCAAAACGTCGAGGACGTTCAGGACGGAAGAACGAGGCGCACCTCGACCGCCTTGAACGAGGCCCACACGGGGCCACCTTCCTTCAAGCCGAGGCGCGAGACGGAGCCGGACGTCACGTCCGCGATCAGGGGAGGCGATGCGTCGATCCGGATGCGCGCGCGCTGCCCATCGTCGGCGATCGACCGGATCGTGCCGCGGATGGCGTTACGCGCGGAGGCTTCGGAGGGCTGCTCGCGATATAAGACGACGTCCACCGGCCGCAGCAACGCCGTCACATCTTCGAGCGCCGAGTCCAGCGCCGCGGGACACGAGACGACGATCGCGCCGGCGTCGGTCTGAAGCCGGGCCGCGCCGTCGCCGATCGGTTCGAGCCGGCCGGTGAAGAGGTTGATACCGACGAGCTCGGCGGCGTACGCGCTCCGCGGTGCGCTTCGGATGTCGTCGATCGGGCCTGTCTGTGTCACGCGACCGTGCTCGAGCACGACCATGTCGTCCGCGAGCGTGAGCGCGTCGACGGGATCGTGCGTGACCACGATCGCTACTCCTTGGAAGCTTGCGAGCAGCTTGCCGAGCAACGCGCGGATCTCGGTCCGAGCGCGCACGTCGAGCGACGACAACGGCTCGTCCAGCAGCAGGAGGGCCGGTTCGTGCGCGATCGCACGCGCGATCGCAACGCGCTGCGCCTCGCCGCCCGAAAGCTCCACCGGGCGCGCGTTCGCACGGTGCTCGAGGTCCATCGAGCGAAGGAGATCGCGCGCGCGCTCCCTTGCCTCGCCGGCGCGCATCCCGCGCGCGCGCAGCCCGAACGCGACGTTCTCGACCGCGGACATCGTGTCGAAGAGCACGCGGTCCTGGAAGACGACGCCTGCGGACCGGTCGCGCGGGGCAACGTGCGTGGTGTCGTCGTCGAGCACTGTCCCGTCGAGCGCGACGGTCCCGCGCTCGATCGGCGCAAGCCCCGCGAGGACCCGTACCAGAGTGGTCTTGCCTGCGCCGTTCGGGCCGACGAGCGCGACCGGGCGGCCCCGTTCGGCTTCGATCGAGGCTTCGACCACGAAGTCGGCGGCGACGCAACGGACATCCGCTCGCAAGCTCATCGCGCTAGGAACCTTCCGCGGAGCGCGACTAGGGCAACGAGCGAAAGGGCGACGAGCATCAGCGACATCAAGATCGCCGCACCGGGATCAGTCTGCATCGCTTCGAACACCGCGAGCGGCAGGGTCTGCGTGCGCCCGCGGATGTTCCCCGCGAAGGTGATCGTGGCGCCGAACTCGCCGAGAGCGCGCGCCCACGCAACGACCAGTCCCGCGACGATCTGCGGCGCGAGCGCCGGCAGCGTCACGCGGCGAAGGACGTACCAGCGCGACGCGCCGAGCGTCTCGGCCGCGTCCTCCTTGCGGCGATCGAGCGCGCGCACGCCGGCTTCGACGGTCAGGATCAGCAGCGGCGTCGCAACGAACGCAGAAGCGAGGATCGCACCGGCCGTCGTGAACGGCAGCCGGATGCCGATAGCGGCGAGGCCCCGTCCCAGCACACCGCGCCGTCCGAATGCGGCGAGCAGCCCGACCCCGGCCACCACCGGAGGCAAGACGAGCGGCAGCAGCGCGAGGCTACGCACGATCGAGCGCCCGGGGAACCGGGCGCGCGCGAGCACCAGCGCCGTCGGAACGCCGAACACCAGTGACAGCGCCGCTGCGGCGAGCGAGACCTCGATCGAAACGAAGAGCGCCGTTCGGGGTCCCGAAGCGCCGAGGCGGCCGATGTCGCTCCAGGGCGCGCGCGCGGCGAGCGCGACGAGCGGAAGAGCGACCGCGACGACGGCGAGCGCCGCGAGGACCTTGACGGCTCCCGGAAGATCTCTCATGCCGACGCCTCGAACCCCGCGCGTTGCAGGATCGCTTGACCCGGCCCGGTCACGTACGCGACGAACGCGCGCGCAAGCGCAGCGGTTTTCGTCCCGCGCACGACGCCGATGTCGTAGACGGCCACGACGTTGTCTTCCTCTGGTATCGGCACCGTGCCCACCGAGCGCGCGACGGACGGTGTGACGTCGGTCGCGTACACGATCCCTGCGTCGGCATCGCCCGACGAGACCTTTCCGACCACTCCTTCGACGTCTTGCTCGTTCGACACGACGTTCCGCAACGCGGGCCGCAAGCCTGCGTTCGACAACGCTTGCCGCGCGTAATCGCCGGCCGGAACGCCGGGCGCGGCGAGGACCAATCGCACGCCGGCCCGCGCGAGATCGCCGAAGCGCGCGATGTGGGCGGGGTTGTCGCGCGGCACGATTACGATCAGCCGGTTGCGCGCGAACGCGGCGCGCGCGAGCACACCCGGGTCCTTCTCGACGGCATCCATCCATCGTGGTGCCGCGGATGCGAAGACGTCGATCGGAGCGCCCTGTTGGATCTGCGTCGCGAGACCGTTCGAAGAAGAGAACGTGAACCGAATCGAGGTGCCGGGGTGTGTCCGCTCGAACGCATGCCCGACCTGCTGGAAGACGACGCTCAACGACGCCGCGGCGCCGACGGTGATCTCATGAGAAGCCGCCGCCGCGGACGCAGCGCACGAGACGCCCGCCACCAAGCTTGCCGCAAGCACCGCGCGCGCGAACCTCATCGTCACGCGCCTGGTTGTATCGCACGGTGACCCGACCAAGAAAGCCGAAGAGCCGGGCGTGTCGCCCGGCTCTTCTCACGTGCGTCAGATGCTACGAGGAGCGACGCTCGCGCTCGGAGGTGCGGTAGGCCTGCTCGGCTTTGCGCTCGTGGAGCTCGGAGCGCGCCTCGTGCGTGGCAGCCTGAGCCTGCTCCGCAGCCTTGTCCTGCTGCGCCTCAGCCTCCTCCTTCATCTGCTCGTTGCCCGTCACCGTCGCGAAGCCCTTCTTCGCTGCGCCCTTAACTTTCTCGGTCGCCGCCTCGAGCAGGGAATCCTGCTCGGAAAGGCTGGGTCCGGCGGAGCGCTTGTTCACCGGCTGGTGCGCACGCTGGCGGCTCTCGTCGATCTTGGCCGCTGCGCGCCTACGCGTGGCCTTCACCTCTTCCTCGACCGCGCGGAGCTTCTCGGTACCCGCCTCCTGTCGGTCACGACCGGCTTCCTTCAGCCGCTCGCTACCGGTGACCGTCCCGGTCACCTCGATCAGAAGGCCGATGGTCTTGTCAGCGATGCCGACACCGACATCCTTCATGTCTGTCACTTTAAGCATGGAAAATCCTCCTTCCGTGCCTGGATAGGAGTCTTTCCTCCCACCCTATTTCTTGCCCATCCGGGACCATTGGTAAACAGCAGCAAGCGCGTCACTGCGGTGCGTGTGCTGCCTTTGCGCGATGTGGTGGCGGCAGGAATAT
>VAWS01000046.1 GCA_005884515.1 Actinomycetota bacterium | reverse complement strand
TGGAACTGAGCGACTTCATCAAGAAGTTCGAAGAGAAGTTCGAAGTGACCGCGGCGGCGCCGGTCGCGATGGCGATGCCGGGCGGCGGCGGTGGCGGCGGTGCCGCGGCGGAGGCCGAGGAAGAGAAGACCGAGTTCGACGTGATCCTGGTTGCGGCCGGCGAGAAGAAGATCAACGTGATCAAGGAAGTGCGCGCGATCACCAGTCTCGGCCTGAAGGAAGCGAAAGACCTGGTCGAGGCCGCTCCGAAGCCGGTCCGCGAGAAGATAACGAAGGAAGAGGCCGACAAGGTAAAGGCTCAGCTGGAAGGGGCCGGGGCTACTGTTGAGGTCAAGTAACAGCCGCTCGAGATGTATTGACGCATCGGGCGGTCGGGGCTACCCTGACCCTGCTTGACCCATATAGATACCCGCTTCTTGACGGCAGGCTAGCGGCCTTGCTATCCTGCCCTTTCTCGTTCCCGACTTCCGGCGCTTTCGCGCGCCCGTCGGCGTGTCTTGTTTTCGGTGTCACCTTGGAGGGAGGAGACCCTAGTTGCCTGCCCCGATCCGCGAGCGGCTTTCGTTCGGCAAGATCCCAGAAGTACTTCCCCTACCCGACCTGATCGCGATCCAGCGCGATTCCTTCGACTGGCTCCTGAAGGAAGGTCTGAAAGAGACCTTCGAAGAGATCTCTCCCATCGAGGACTACCAGGGAGTGATGAAGCTCTACCTTCGTGAGCACTGGTTCGAAGCTCCGAAGTACACGGTCGAGGAATGTCACGACAAGGACATCACCTATTCCGCGCCGCTGTTCGTCAACGCCGAGTTCGTGAATACGTCGACGGGCGAGATCAAAGCGCAGACCGTTTTCATGGGCGATTTCCCTCTCATGACGGACAAGGGAACGTTCATCATCAACGGAACCGAGCGCGTCGTCGTGTCGCAACTCGTCCGTTCACCCGGCGTTTACTTCTCGCGCGACCTCGACAAGACCTCAGACAAAGAGCTCTTCAGCTGCAAGGTGATCCCCGGCCGGGGAGCCTGGCTGGAGTTCGAGGTCGACAAGCGCGACATCGTCGGTGTTCGCATCGACCGCAAGCGGCGCCAGAACGCCACCGTTCTGCTGCGCGCGTTCGGCTACAGCAACGACGACATGCTGGCGCTCTTCGACGGCGCCGAGTCCATCCGGCTCACGCTCGAAAAGGACCACATCGAGACCCCCGAGGATTCGTTGCTCGATATCTACCGCAAGCTCCGTCCGGGCGAGCCGCCGACGGTCGACTCCGCGCGCACGCTGCTCGAGAGTCTGTTCTTCAACCCGAAGCGCTACGACCTGGCCAAGGTCGGCCGGTACAAGGTCGACAAGAAGCTGGGCGAGCTGACACCCGCGGCGCGCTCCAAGCTCGACTCGCTCCGGAAGAACCTCGCCGAGGAGAAGCGTGGCTTCGTGCTGGCGGACAAGAACAAGACCATCCTGACCTACGAAGACATCGTCAAGACGCTGCAGTACATCGTGAAGCTGCACGCCGGCCAGCCGGACCACCAGGAAGACGACATCGACCACTTCGGCAACCGGCGGCTCCGCTCGGTCGGCGAGCTGATCCAGAACCAGGTCCGGATCGGCTTGTCCCGCATGGAGCGCGTCGTGCGCGAGCGCATGACGACCCAGGACGTCGAGGCGATCACGCCGCAGACGCTGATCAACATCCGGCCGGTCGTGGCCTCGATCAAGGAGTTCTTCGGAACGTCGCAGCTGTCGCAGTTCATGGACCAGACGAACTCGCTCGCCGTCCTGACGCACAAGCGCCGTCTGTCCGCGCTCGGCCCCGGCGGGTTGAGCCGTGAGCGCGCGGGTTTCGAGGTTCGCGACGTCCACCCGTCGCACTACGGCCGCATGTGCCCGATCGAGACGCCGGAAGGACCGAACATCGGCCTGATCGGCAACCTCGCCACGTACGCGCGCATCAACGAGTTCGGCTTCATCGAAACGCCGTACCGCAAGGTCGTCAAAGGCATTGTGTCGGATCAGATCGACTACCTGACCGCGGACGAAGAGGACAGGCACGTCATCGCGCAGGCCAACACGCCGCTCGACCCGAAGGGCCGCATGGTCGAGGAGAAGGTCCTCTGCCGGAAGTCCGGCGGCGAGCTCATCACGGTCCCGGCGCCTGAGGTCGACTACATGGACGTCGCCCCGCACCAGATCGTGTCGGTGGCGACGGCGCTGATCCCGTTCCTCGAGCACGACGACGCGAACCGTGCGCTCATGGGCGCGAACATGCAGCGCCAGGCGGTGCCGCTCATCAAGACCGACGCCCCGTTGATCGGAACGGGGGTTGAGTTCCGCGCGGCCGTCGACGCCGGCGACGTCGTCGTGGCCGACAAGGGCGGCACGGTTGAAGAGGTCGACGCGAACCAGATCGTGGTCTCCGGCTCGGACGGAACGAAGCAGACCTACAAGCTGCAGAAGTTCCGCCGCTCGAACCAGGACACCTGCCTGAACCAGACGCCGGTCGTCGCGGAGGGCCAGAAGGTCGCCGCCGGCCAAGTGCTGGCCGACGGCCCGTCGACCGACCAGGGCGAGCTGGCCCTTGGGCGCAACCTCCTCGTCGCGTTCATGCCGTGGGAGGGCCACAACTACGAAGACGCGATCATCCTGTCCGAGCGGCTGGTCAAGGAAGACATGCTGACCTCGATCCACATCGAGGAGTACGAGGTGGACGCGCGCGACACGAAGCTCGGCGCGGAGGAGATCACTCGCGACATCCCCAACGTCGCCGACGAGGTGCTGAAGGACCTCGACGACGAAGGGATCATCCGCATCGGTGCGGAGGTCAACCCCGGCGATGTGCTCGTGGGCAAGGTCACGCCGAAGGGCGAGACCGAGCTGACGCCGGAAGAGCGCTTGCTGCGCGCGATCTTCGGCGAGAAGGCGCGCGAGGTGCGCGACACATCGCTGAAGGTCCCGCACGGCGAGACCGGCAAAGTGATCGGTGTCCGGAAGTTCGCGCGCGAGATGGGCGACGAGCTCTCCCCGGGCGTGAACGAGCTCGTCCGTGTCTACGTCGCGCAGAAGCGCAAGATCTCGGAAGGCGACAAGCTCGCCGGCCGTCACGGGAACAAAGGCGTTATCTCCAAGATCCTGCCTGAGGAGGACATGCCGTTCCTCGAGGATGGGTTGCCGGTCGACATCATCCTGAACCCGCTCGGCGTTCCGAGCCGCATGAACCTCGGCCAGGTGCTCGAGGCGCACCTCGGCTGGTGTGCTGCGCAGGGGTGGAACTTCCCCGACGAGCCCGACTGGATGAAGAACGCGGGCTGGACCGAGAACGAGGCGCACCGGGAGGGCCCGGTGAACTTCGCGAGCCCCGTGTTCGACGGTGCGCGCGACTACGAGATCGCGGACCTGCTGAAGCACGCGAACCCGAACCGCGATGGGAACCGGCTGGTCGGAGGGGACGGGAAGGCGCGCCTCTTCGACGGTCGCTCGGGCGAGCCCTACGAGGTCCCGGTCACCGTCGGCTACGTCTACATCTTGAAGCTGGCCCACTTGGTCGACGACAAGATCCACGCGCGCTCGACGGGCCCGTACTCGATGATCACGCAGCAGCCGCTCGGCGGGAAGGCGCAGTTCGGCGGCCAGCGCTTCGGCGAGATGGAGGTCTGGGCGCTCGAGGCCTACGGCGCGGCGTTCGCGCTGCAGGAGCTGCTCACGATCAAGTCGGACGACGTGATGGGCCGCGTGAAGGTCTACGAGGCCATCGTCAAGGGCGAGAACATCCCCGAGCCGGGAATACCGGAGTCGTTCAAGGTTCTGATCAAAGAGATGCAGTCTCTCTGCTTGAACGTCGACGTCCTGTCGGCGGAGGGCAAAGAGATCGAGATGCGCGACTCCGACGAGGACATCTTCCGCGCGGCCGAGGAGCTCGGTATCGACCTCTCGCGCCGCGAACCGTCGAGTGTGGATGTGGAGGGATAAGAGTTGCTCGACGTCACGTACTTCGATGAGCTCCGGATCGGCCTCGCCACGGCCGACCAGATCCGCATGTGGTCGAACGGCGAGGTCAAGAAGCCGGAAACGATCAACTACCGCACGCTGAAGCCGGAGAAGGACGGGCTCTTCTGCGAGAAGATCTTCGGTCCGACCCGGGACTGGGAGTGCTACTGCGGGAAGTACAAGCGCGTCCGCTTCAAGGGCATCATCTGCGAGCGCTGCGGCGTCGAGGTCACGCGCTCGAAGGTTCGCCGTGAGCGGATGGGTCATATCGAGCTTGCCGCTCCCGTCACCCACATCTGGTACTTCAAGGGCGTTCCGTCGCGCCTCGGGTACCTGCTCGACATCGCGCCGAAGGACCTCGAGAAGGTCATCTATTTCGCGTCCTACATGATCACCCGCGTCGACGACGAGCGGCGCCACAAGGACATGCCGCGCCTCGAGAAGGACATCGCGGAAGAGAAGAACGAGATCATGGTCGCGCGCGACAAGCGCATCGACGCGAAGCACAAGGAGCTCGAGAAGCGCCTGAAGGAGATGGAGAAGGAAGGCGCCAAGACCTCGCAGCTCAACTCCGAGCGAACGAAGTCGGACAAGGAAGTGAAGCAGCTGTCCGAGCAGACCGAGCGGCGGATCCGGCAGCTCGACGAAGTTTTCGACCTGTTCAAGGGTCTCGCGCCGAAGCAGCTCGTGCACGACGAGATGCTGTACCGCGACCTGAAGGACCGGTTCGGCGAGTACTTCCAGGGCTCGATGGGCGCGGAAGCGATCAAGGACCTGCTGGCGCAGACGGACGTGAAGGTCGAAGCTGAGGTGCTGCGTACGCAGTTCAAGGAAGGCAAGGGGCAGAAGAAGGCGCGCGCGATCAAGCGGCTGAAGGTCGTGACTGCGTTCGTGAACTCGAAGAACTCACCGTCGGGGATGGTGCTCGACAGCGTTCCCGTGATCCCGCCGGACCTCCGCCCGATGGTGCAGCTGGACGGCGGCCGGTTCGCGACGAGCGACCTGAACGACCTCTACCGGCGCGTGATCAACCGCAACAACCGGTTGAAGAGGCTGCTCGACCTGGGCGCGCCCGAGATCATCGTCAACAACGAGAAGCGCATGCTGCAGGAGGCCGTCGACGCGCTGTTCGACAACGGCCGTCGCGGCCGGCCGGTCACCGGCCCGGGCAACCGAGCCCTCAAGTCGCTGTCGGACATGCTCAAGGGGAAGCAGGGGCGGTTCCGTCAGAACCTGCTGGGGAAGCGCGTCGACTACTCCGGCCGTTCGGTGATCGTTGTCGGCCCGGAGCTGAAGCTGCACCAGTGCGGTCTGCCGAAGCAGATGGCGCTCGAGCTGTTCAAGCCGTTCGTCATGAAGCGTCTCGTCGACCTCGGGCACGCACAGAACATCAAGAGCGCGAAGCGCATGGTCGAGCGCGCGCGCCCGGTGGTTTGGGACGTTCTCGAGGAAGCGATCCGCGAGCATCCCGTGCTGCTGAACCGCGCGCCGACGCTGCACCGGCTGGGCATCCAGGCGTTCGAGCCGATCTTGGTTGAGGGCAAGGCGATCCAGATCCATCCGTTGGTGTGCACGGCGTTCAACGCCGACTTCGACGGCGACCAGATGGCGGTCCACCTTCCACTGTCGGCCGAGGCGCAGGCTGAAGCCCGCGTACTGATGCTGTCCTCCAACAACATCCTGTCGCCGGCGCACGGCCGTCCGATCGCCGTGCCGACGCAGGACATGGTGCTCGGCATCTACTACTTGACCTACCAGCAGGACGGCGCGAAGGGCGAGGGCAAGATCTTCGGCTCGGCCGCCGAGGCCGTCATGGCGCTCGACTTCAGCGAGGTCGACCTCCAGGCGAAGATCAAGATCCGTCTCGAGCACAAGGACGTACCGTGGGCGATCGGGACGACCGAAGACGGCGAAACGGTTGCGAAGCCGTTCGAGACCACCGTTGGCCGCGTTATCTTCAACGAGGCGCTGCCCAACGATTACACCTTCAAGAACCAGACGATCCACAAGCGTGAGCTCCAGGACATCATCGACGATTGCGTGGACGAGTACGACAAGGTCGAGGTTGGACGGATCCTGGACCGCTTTAAGGAGCTGGGCTTCCACTACGCGACGCGCGCAGGCGTGACGATCGCGGTCGACGACGTCATCACGCCGCCGAATAAGGGGGAGATCCTCTCGGGCTACGACAAGCAAGCCGACCGGATCGAAGACCTCTTCGCGAAGGGTGTTATCACCGAAAGCGAGCGGCGGCAGGAACTCATCGAGATCTGGACCAAGGCGACCGGAGAAGTATCTGACGCCATGGAAAAGGCGTTCACGCCGTTGAATCCGATCAACATGATGGCCGCTTCTGGCGCGCGCGGAAACATCCAGCAGATCCGCCAGATCGCAGCTATGCGCGGTCTCGTCGCGAACCCCAAGGGCGACATCATCCCGCGTCCGATCAAAGCGAACTTCCGCGAAGGGCTGTCGGTGCTCGAGTACTTCATCTCGACCCACGGCGCGCGCAAGGGACTCGCCGACACAGCGCTCCGCACGGCGGACTCCGGGTACTTGACTCGGCGTCTCGTCGACGTCGCCCAGGACGTTATCGTTCGCGAAGCCGATTGCGGCACCGAGCGGGGCATCCCCGTTCACGTGAGCGTGATCGAGCGAACCGGCGAACGCGCCCCGAACCCTCATCTCGACTCGCAGCTGTTCGGCCGGGTGCTCGCAGAAGACGTCTGGTCGAAGGAACCTCGCCGTAAGGTCGCGAAGGCCGGCGACGAGATCCGCGACACCGAGAAGGATGAGATCTTCGACGCCGGCATCGATACCGTGGTGGTTCGATCGGTGCTGACGTGCGATTCGAAGGTCGGCGTTTGTGTCCTCTGCTACGGACGCAACCTTGCCACCGGGCGCCTCGTCGAAGTGGGCGAAGCGGTCGGCATCATCGCCGCGCAGTCGATCGGCGAGCCGGGCACGCAGCTGACGATGCGTACGTTCCACACCGGGGGCGTCGCAGGTGAAGACATCACGCACGGTCTCCCGCGCGTCGTTGAGCTTTTTGAAGCGCGCAAGCCGAAGGGCGAGGCGCAGATTGCAGAGCTCAGTGGCACCGTCGAGATCATCGAAGGCGACAAAGCCCGCGAGCTCAAAGTTACATCTGAGGACGGCAAGGATGAGGTCGTTTACAAGGTTCCTCGCCGTCAACATCTGAAGATCGAGAACGGCTCGACCGTCGGCGTCGGCGATCAGCTCACCGAAGGGTCGGTCAACCCGCATGAGATCCTTCGGATCCAGGGGCCGCGCGCGGTGCAGGTGCACCTCGTCGGTGAGATCCAGAAGGTCTACCAGTCGCAGGGTGTGCCGATCCACGACAAGCACATAGAGCTCGTCGTGCGCCAGATGCTTCGTCGCGTCAACGTGATCGAGCCGGGCGATGCGGACTTCCTTCCCGGTCAGTTCGTCGAACGTAAGGCCTTCGAGGAGATCAACCGGAAGGTCGTCGAAGAAGGCAGCGAGCCGGCCAGCGCGCGCCCGGTGCTGATGGGCATCACGAAGGCGTCGCTCGCGACGGACTCGTGGCTGTCGGCGGCGTCGTTCCAGGAGACGACCCGCGTGCTGACCGATGCGGCGATCTCCGGCAAGAGCGACTCGCTGCTCGGGCTGAAGGAGAACGTCATCATCGGCAAGCTCATCCCGGCCGGCACCGGCATGTCGCGGTACCGGACGATCCGCGTGTACCCGACCGAGGCGCCGGCGGCGTCCATGTACGCGGTCTCCGACGTGGAAGAGTCGCCGTTGCTCGACGCGCCGATGCCGCGGGTAGAGATCCCGCTGCCGCCGCAGTTCGCCGACGACCAGGACCTCGCAAGCCCGAACGGGAGCGAAGAAGGCGGAACCGGCACCGAAGGCGAGTAGAGCACGTATTCCGCGAAAGGCGGACGGGGCGCCTCCCGGCCGCCTTTTCGCTTTCCCTAGGCGATGTCCCCGGGGATGAGCGAGAAGCAGACGGAGTCGATCGGCCGCCCGCGGAACCGGATCCCGTTGCGCAGGACGCCTTCACGGTGAGCGCCGACCTTCTCGGCGACGCGCTGGCTGGCCTTATTATCGACGGCCGCGACGATCTCGATGCGCTGCAGCCCAAGCTGCTCGAACCCATATCGTGCGAGCAGCCCTGCCGCCGCGGCCGCAACGCCGCGTGCTGCCGCGCTCGTCCGGACCCAGTAGCCGAGATTCGCCCTCATGAAGCGGGTGTCCACCCGATTCAACCCCACGCCGCCGAGGAACCGGTCGTTTCGGTCGACGATGAAGAATTCGTACATCTCACCGCTTTGGTGACCGGCGATCGCGCGCTCGATGAACGCAGCGCTTTCGGCGACGCGGTATCCGTCATGGGCCCACTCGAGCCAAGCGGACACCTCGGGGATCGACTCAAGCACGGCTTCGCAGTGCGCGCGGGCGTCGTCGGACCGGGGCGCGCGCAAGGTGATCGACCCGTCGGTGAGCGGCTTCGCCATGAGGCTGGATGGTACCCGTGGGGCGGTCACCGCGGAGTGAGGTCGAGCCGGTCACTTTCCGCGTTGCGGGCGGGAATTCGGCCGCCCCCAAGCGCGTTGACACTTTCGCGTTTGCCCTGCTAGCCTCCGTCCTTGCGTTCCGATCTGGGCGCGGTCGGAGCGCGTCCGCGATGAGCCAACGACATCCCCATCGCGGGATATCTGTGCCCCGGAAGTGCCAGCTACACGCCCAGGCGCGTCGCCGCGTCTGAGGAAGGAATCGATGCCGACGATCCAGCAATTGGTCCGTCACGGCCGCAAGACGAAGCGGTCCAAGACGAAGACGCCCGCGCTGAAGGGCTCTCCTCAGCGGCGGGGCGTCTGCACGCGCGTGTTCACGATGACGCCGAAGAAGCCGAACTCGGCGCTTCGGAAAGTCGCGCGCGTGCGGCTGACCGGTGGGGCGGAGGTTAACGCGTACATCCCGGGGGTTGGCCACAACCTGCAGGAGCACTCGATCGTGCTCGTGCGAGGCGGCCGTGTGAAGGACCTCCCTGGTGTGCGGTACAAGGTCATCCGCGCGGCGCTGGACACGGCCGGCGTGCGAGACCGGAAACAAGCGCGCTCGAAGTACGGCGCGAAGCGCGGCGCCTGATCGAACCCCCGCAGCCTCCGAGCGGTGCTCGGGACTGCTTGTGCTGAAAGAGGAACGAGAGAAGAGATGCCAAGGAAGGGCCCGATCCAGAAGCGCGAGGTCGTTCTCGACCCCGTGTATGGGAGCGCGCTCGTGACGCAGCTGGTGAACAAGGTGCTCGAACGCGGCAAGCGAGGCACCGCCGAGCACATCGTGTACGCGGCGCTGGACAGGCTGAAGGATCGCACGGGCAACGAGCAGGTCGCGGGGTTGAAGAAGGCGATCGACAACATCCGGCCGCAGCTCGAGGTGCGCAGCCGCCGCGTCGGTGGCGCGACCTATCAGGTTCCGGTCGAAGTGCCGGGCCGGCGCGCGACGACGCTTGCGCTTCGGTGGCTCGTGCAGAACAGCCGCGGGCGCAAGGAGAAGTCGATGGCCGACCGTCTCGCGGCGGAACTGATCGACGCCGCGAACAACACCGGCACGTCGGTCAAGCGCAAGGAAGACCTTCACAAGATGGCAGAGTCGAACAAGGCGTTCGCTCACTACCGGTGGTAGGGCGGAGCCTATGGCACAGCCGGCGGAGAAGATGGCAGTAGAAGCGAGCAAGCAGAGTGGCAAGGACAAGGAGCTCGTGATCCGCGAGTATCCTCTCGCTCGCACGCGCAACATCGGGATCATGGCGCACATCGACGCCGGAAAGACCACCACGACCGAGCGCATCCTGTACTACACCGGCAAGACGTACAAGGTCGGCGAGGTCCACGAAGGCACCGCCGTCATGGACTGGATGGTGCAGGAGCAAGAGCGCGGCATCACGATCACGTCCGCCGCGACGACCTGCCAGTGGAAAGACCACTGGATCAACATCATCGACACTCCCGGCCACGTGGACTTTACGGTCGAGGTGGAACGCAGCCTGCGCGTCCTCGACGGGGCGGTCGCGGTGTTCGACGCCGTCGCCGGCGTCGAACCACAGAGCGAAACGGTCTGGCGCCAGGCCGACCGCTACCAAGTGCCGCGGATCTGCTTCGTGAACAAGATGGACCGGGTCGGAGCCGACTTCTTCCGAACGGTCGACATGATCCGCGACCGCCTGGGTTCTCACCCGATCCCGATCCAGCTTCCCTGGGGCGTCGAGGACGGCTTCCACGGAGTCATCGACCTCGTCACGATGACCGGCCACTACTGGCCGGACGAGGGACGCGGCGAGCAGTGGGAAGACCGGCCGATCCCCGACGAGATGAAGGAGCTCGTCGAGCACTGGCGGCACGAGCTGTTCGAAGCGTGCGCCGACTACGACGAGGAAGTTATGGAGGCCTACGTCGGCGGCGCCGACCCGACGCCGGAGCACCTTCGCCAGGCAATCCGCGCGGCGACGCTGTCGGGTAAGGCGACGCCGATCCTGTGCGGCACCGCGTTCAAGAACAAAGGTGTCCAGCAGCTGCTCGACGCGATCGTGATGTACCTGCCGTCTCCGCTGGACGTTCCCCCGGTCGTCGGCACGACACCCCCGGGCGAGCAGGCCTCGCGCGAGGCTACGGACGTCGCGCCGTTCAGCGCACTCGCGTTCAAGATCGCGGCCGATCCGTACGTCGGCAAGCTAACGTACTTCCGCGTCTACTCGGGTACGTTGCGCGCGGGCAGTCACGTCCAGAACTCGACGAAGGATCGTAAAGAACGCGTCGGGCGCATCTTGCAGATGCACGCGAACCACCGCGAAGACCGTCCGGCTGCGTTCGCCGGTGACATCGTCGCCGCCGTCGGCCTGAAGCACACGACGACCGGCGACACGCTGTGCGATCCGTCGGCGCCGATCATCCTGGAATCGATGACGTTCCCCGTCCCGGTCATCTCGGTGGCGATAGAGCCGAAGACCAAAGCAGACCAAGAGAAGCTGTCGAAGTCGCTGGCTGCGCTGTCCGAGGAGGATCCGACGTTCCAGGTGCGGACGGACGAAGAGACGGGCCAGACCGTGATCAGCGGGATGGGAGAGCTGCACCTCGACGTCCTGGTCGACCGGTTGCAGCGCGAGTTCAAGGTCGGCGCGAACGTGGGCAAGCCGCAGGTCGCGTACCGCGAGACGATCGGCAAGCCGGTCGAGGAAGTCGAGCTACGTTTCGTTCGTCAGACCGGTGGCAAGGGGCGCGTTTTAGCTGGCTACGAGATGATAGACCTGCGGGCTGTTCTCTACGACGGCAGCTACCATGTGGGAGATTCGAACGAAATGGCTTTCAAGATAGCGGCTTCTATGGCCTTTAAGGAAGCTGCGCGCAAGGCGAGCCCGGTCCTCCTTGAGCCGATCATGGAGATCGAGGTCGTCACGCCCGAAGCAAACATGGGCGACGTCATCGGCGACCTGACCGCGCGCCGCGGCAAGATCGACCGCATGGAGCCGCGCGGCAACAGCCAAGTGATCCGCGCGCGCGTCCCGCTGGCCGAGATGTTCGGCTACGTGACGGACCTACGATCGAAGACGCAAGGACGAGCAACATCAACGATGCAATTCCATTCATACGAGCAAGTCCCGAAGTCGATCGCGGAAGAGATCGTCGCGAAGGCACGGGGCGAATAACAGATTTCGTCGAGCCGCGAGAGCGCTCACGAGGGGAGGAAGGCAATGGGCAAGAAGAAGTTCGAGCGGAACAAGCCGCACGTCAACATCGGAACCATCGGTCACATCGACCATGGTAAGACGACGCTGACCGCGGCGATCACTAAGACGCTGGCCGAGAAGGGTCTGGCAGACTTCACTCCGTTCGACCAGATCGACAAGGCGCCGGAAGAGCGTGAGCGCGGGATCACCATCTCGATCGCGCACGTCGAGTATCAGACGGACAAGCGCCACTACGCCCACGTCGACTGCCCCGGTCACGCCGACTACATCAAGAACATGATCACCGGCGCCGCACAGATGGACGGCGCGATCCTCGTCGTATCCGCCGCCGACGGCCCGATGCCGCAGACGCGCGAGCACGTGCTGCTCGCTCGTCAGGTCGGGGTGCCGTACATCGTGGTCGCCATGAACAAGGTCGACATGGTGGACGACCCCGAGCTGCTCGATCTCGTCGAGCTCGAGGTCCGTGAGCTGCTCAGCTCGTACGAGTTCCCCGGCGACGACCTGCCGGTCGTTCGTCTCTCTGCGCTGAAGGCGCTCGAGGGCGACGACGAAGCGAAGAAGGGCATCTTCGAGCTGATGGACGCCTGCGACAACAACATCCCCGAGCCCGTCCGCGACGTCGACAAGCCGTTCCTGATGTCGATCGAAGACGTATTCTCGATCACCGGTCGAGGCACCGTTGTCACCGGCCGTGTCGAGCGCGGCGTGCTCAAGAAGATGGGAGAAGTCGAAATCGTCGGTTTGAGCGACAAGCCGAAGAAGACCACGGCGACCGACCTCGAGATGTTCCGCAAGCTGCTCGACGAAGTCCAGGCCGGCGACAACGTCGGCGTGCTCGTCCGCGGCATCGACAAGGAAGACGTACAGCGCGGTCAGGTGCTCGCGAAGCCGGGCACCATCACCCCGCACACGAACTTCGAGGCGCAGGTCTACGTGTTGAGCAAGGAAGAGGGCGGCCGCCACACGCCGTTCTTCAACAACTACCGCCCGCAGTTCTACTTCCGCACGACCGACGTGACCGGAGCCATCAAGCTGCCGGACGGCGTCGAGATGGTGATGCCGGGCGACAACACGACGATGACCGTCGAGCTGATCCAGCCGATCGCGATGGAGGAAGGTCTCCGCTTCGCGATCCGCGAAGGCGGCCGTACGGTTGGTGCCGGCCGCGTGACCAAGATCA
>VAWS01000148.1 GCA_005884515.1 Actinomycetota bacterium | reverse complement strand
AGCAACATGTCGCGCCGCCCGCCGAACTCGTCGAGGCCGCCGGCGTGGATCAAGTTCTCGACGACCGGCCGACTGACGCGCGTGCGCCGGCAGAAGTCGGCCAAGCCGGTGAACGGCGCGCGTGCGCGCGCGTCGAGGATCGAGGCGATCTCCGCGTCGCTGATCCCTTCGACGTGCATGAGGCCGATGCGGACCGCGGTGTTTTCGGGATGCTGCTCGATCGAATATTTCGAGTGGGATGCGTTCACGTCGAGCGGCAGGATCGGGATGCCTTCGTGGCGCGCGTCGTCGAGGAGCGCGCGCCGCGGGTACATGCCCGGCTCGTGCGTGAGGATGCCGGCGTAGAACGCAGCCGGATGGTTGGCCTTGAGCCACGCCGACTGATACGTCGGAACCGCGAACGCCGCCGCGTGCGCCTTGCAGAACCCGAACGCGGCGAACGATGCAACCTCGTGCCACACCGGTTCGATCTCTGCGTCGCGCCACTGGTTGATGCGCCCCATCTCGAAGAACCACCGTCGGATGTCCGGCAGCGCGTCTTTGTCTTCGAGCGCGCGCCGCACCTCGTCGGCCTTGCCGAGATCCACGCCGGTCACCGCGCTGATCGCGCGCATCACCTGCTCGTGGTAGACGATCACGCCGAACGTCTCGCGCAGGAATTCCTTCATCACCGGGTGCGCGTACAACGCGCGCGCCCACGCGCCGCGCCGCGAGAGGTACGGCCCGATCATGTCCGACTGCACCGGCCCCGGACGGAACAGCGAGATGTCGACGATCAAGTCCTTCCACTTCTCCGGCTGCAGCTTGCCGAGCAGCTCGCGCTGTCCGGGCGACTCGATCTGGAAGCAACCGAGCGTGCGCGACGCGCGCATTAGATCGAACGTAGCCGGGTCGTCGCGAGGGATCGCGTCCAGATCGATCTGCTCGCCGGTCGCGCGCTTCACCTCCGCCGCCGCGTGCGTCATCGACGACAGCATCCGGATCCCGATCACGTCGAGCTTCAGCAACCCGAGCGCCTCGACGTCGTCCTTGTCGAACTGCGACATGCGGAAGCCGTTCGCGCTGCGTTCCATCGGCGTGCGCGTCAGGAGGTCGTCGGGCGCGATGAGGATCCCCGATGGGTGCAGCGCGAGGTGCCGCGGGAAGCCGCCCAGCCGCTCGGCGACGCCGAACAGCATGTCGAGCTGCCTTCGGTGCAGCGCCGATCGTTTCAGCTCGGGCAAGTGATCCATCGCCTCGCGGATCGACGAGGCGTTGATGTGCGGGAACGACTTCGCGACGTCGGCAACCTCGCCTTCGGGGAAGCCGAGCGCTTTGCCGACCTCGCGGATCGCGCCGCGCGCGCGGTACGTATCGACCATCGCGACGCACGCGACCCGTTCCGTCTGGAAGTGGGTGAGGATGTCTGTGTAAACCTCCTCGCGGCGCGCGCTCTCGACGTCGAGGTCGATGTCGGGCAGCTCGGTCGTCCGGTACGGGTTCATGAACCGCTCGAAGACGAGGTTGTGCTCGACGGGGTCGACCTCGCTGATGTTCATCAGGTAGCAGATGAGCGAGCCGGCCGCCGACCCGCGGCACGCCGAGCGGATCCCATGCGATTTGATGCGCTGGACGATGTCGGCAACCGTCAGGAAGTAGCCGGCGAACCCGAGGCGCGCGCACATCTGCAGCTCGGCGTCGAGCAGCCGCTGCACCTTCTGCGTGCGCGCCATCCCCCGCCGGTCGAGCCCTTCGTGACAGCACTTCGCGAGCAGCTCGTTGAGCGAGCGCTGCGGCAGCCCGTCGGGCATCGGGTAGCGCGGCACCTGGATCACACCGAGCCCGAGGGAGAACGTGCACTCCTCGGCGATCCGGTACGACTCGACAAGCAGCTGCGGCCGCCACCCGAACAACGCGTCGATCTCCTCGGGCGACTTCAGCGTCGCCTCGTGGTTGCGGTTATCCCGATGGTGCTCGGCCAGCGGAACGAGCTTGCGCATCGCATCGAGCACATCGCAGAGGAACCCGTCGGCCGTCGTCAGCGCGCGCGCGCCATTCGTCGCCACCGCGCGCACACCGGTCTCATCGGCCAGCCCCAGCGCGCGCTGCACGCGCCCCCGATCCCCTTCCTCCAACCACGTCCGCACTTCGACCACCGTGCGGCGGAAACCAAAGATCTCGAGCCACCGCCTCAAAGCCACACGCGCAGCCTCTGGCTGCTTCTTGTCTATCAAGCGACCGAGATCGCTTTCGGGCCCGAGCAACACGATGACACCGTCACTGTGCGCAGCTACCTCCGATAAAGAAGCGCACGGATCACCACGCTCCCCGCTGTGATGCGCGGCGCTGATCAGCCGGCACAGATTCTCATAGCCCTGCGAGCTCTGAGCGAGCAATGTGATAACGAACCGATCGTCGTTGCTTTGCTTGGAAGCGGACGGCGAAGGATCGCCGGACGAAGCCTCAGAGGGGCCCCGCCTGCGCGACCCGAAGGGGAGCGCGCGGGGGGTCGCTGAGGGAGCGATCCAATAAGGATCGCGACCGCAGGCTTCGGGAAGCGATCCTTCGCCGCCCACGGTAAGCCGCACACCGTAGATCGGCCTAATCCCATACGCCCTGCACGCCTGCGTGAACCGCACCGCTCCCGCAAGCGAATCCCGGTCGGTCAACGCAACCGCGTGCATCCCGAGCGCGCGCGTGCGCGCGGCCAGCTCGTCGAGACGGATCGCTCCTTCGCGGAGGGAGTAGACCGACCGCACCGACAGGTGCACGAATGGAGGCGTCATCGCGTCAGTCCAGGACGCGGAACAGCGTCCAGGCGCCGTTGCGGAGGTCGCGCGCGATCTCGTACGTGCCGGGCGCGCGGCCGCTCGTGATGGGAACCGCGTCGATGCGGATGATCTCGCGCGCGTCGCCGGAGAGCCATGGGCGGTCGGCGTCTTCGGTCGAGGTCCACCATCCGCCGGCTTCGCGCCACCGGCAGAGCACCTGGCGAACCTGGTAGCGCTTGCCACGCCACCAGAACGCGTCGACGGACCCGTCCGTCGCTTCTACGTTGATGGGCTCTTCGTACCGCTTGGACATCGAAGCCGGCCGGGCGATCATCCGCCTGGCCCTTCCCCCTCGCTTTTCGGCCGCGCTCGGGGCCTCTCTGGACTCGAACATATGTTCGAGTAGGAGAGCAACATACGCCCCCGTCGAAGAACCCGTCAAGAGTCGCTCGGATGCGCGATTAGTCCGTTCGTGGCATGGACACCCCATCCATCCCTTGCTCTACTCAACCTCGCCGATGGGAGAGCTTCCGGAACAGACCGGACAGGGCATCGAGCGTGCGCCGACGCTCGATCAAGCACGCCTGCTGTTGGAGCTCAGCAGAGCGGTAACGAGCTCCCTCGACCTGCAACAGGTCCTCGAGACGAGCTTCCGCGCGCTCCGCAGGCTGGTCTCTTTCGGCGGCGGCTCTATCCAGCTGATCGACGACGGCGCGCTCGTCCCCGTCGCAACCGAGCCGCCGATGACCGACGAAGCGAAGCGCGTCCGTATCCCCGTGGGGAAAGGCATCTCCGGAACCATCGCCGCGACCGCCGAGTCGATCTACATCCCCGACATCCTTTCCGACCCGCGCGTCCCGCCGCCGACCGCTCGGAAAGGCGTCAGCCCTGACGTGCGGAGCTACTTCGGCGTGCCGCTGATCATGCACGGTGAGCCGGTCGGGGTTTTGCAGATCGATTCGGCGGAGCTCGACGCGTTCCCACCGGACGCGCGTGCGCGCCTCATGATGCTCGTT